>JAIRRJ010000016.1 GCA_031256035.1 Treponema sp.
ATATGATTTTATTGCATAAATGTACACAGGATAGCATAAACGTAAAAGAAAATGTTGATTTTGTATTATTGTTTTATGTAGTTCACGAAGTACCAAATAAACAAAATTTATTTAATGAATTGTTACCATTAATTAATAAAAATGGGTTAATAATGATTGTAGAACCAATGTTATTATCAAAAAAAGAATTTACTGGAGTAATTGATTATATAAAAAAATCTGGTTTTGAAGAATATGAAAAATTAAAAATTTCATTTAGTAAGGGAATTGTATTAAGAAAATTGTAAAATGCCCCAACGTCATTTAACAGGACGGTAACTGTACGCCGCCAGTAGGCGGCTAGGCTACGAAAAACCGCAGTCGGGCTTGCGCCCTTTGTGCGGTTTTGTCTCCGCCACAGTTTGGGCAGGGGTCGTTGCTTCGCAACGCCCTATTACCTGCCCAAATCGTCATATACCACCGGGACGTTATACGAAATGCCCACCTAAATTGGTCGGAAATATATTTTGAATATAAAAGGACTTAATATAAAGTTTAGAATATGGTATAATAGTATTAATGGATAATAATATGGATAGGGAAAATAATAAAAAAATAAATTATGCTGGAATATTTAGGAAAATTGATGATATTCCTGAATTAAGAATTGAATTGGAAAAAATATTCAACAGTAAAAGCCATAAAGAAATGGCAAAATATAGTTTATTATTGGGTCATCATATTCTAAAAATAACTAATACAGATCCTTGTAATGAAATAATTGAAGGTTTTGAAATAAATAAAAAATGGCAAATTGGAGAACCAAATAAAAAAGGATTTGCAAAATTTCAGGAATCAAGAAATGTTGCTGGAAAAATTCTTACATTGGCTCGTAAAGAAAAAGACCCAATTAAGGCTTGTATTTATAGAGTTATGGCACAAATAGTAAATATTCCTCATGTAAAAAATCATGCATTATGGGCTTCTGATTATGCAATAAAATTAATAAATAAATTGTACCCAAATAATTTTGATGAAGTTAAAAAAGAAAGAGAAACACAAATAGAATTAAAGGTTTTTTACAGGAGAGGTTTTATGATAGACACAATTAGTGTAGGCAGGCAAATCGCTCATTTGCGGAAGCAAACCGGTTTGACGCAGGAAGAATTGGCCGAAAAGTTTGGGATAACCGCACAGGCAATCAGTAAATGGGAAAATGGACACACTTTGCCGGACACGGTTATGCTTCCGTCATTGGCGAAATTCTTCCGCCGTTCTATTGATTCAATTTTGATGCCGTCTGCAGCAGAGGAAAATGCTTTCCAGGACTTTGCGTGTCAGGCAGGCGGTAAGCCCGGAGAGCTTGCACTGGCTCTGTATCAAATGATGAAAAGCAAGCTCGATTTCACCATAAGCTACGACGATAATGGAACAACAATAAACAGTCGGATTATAAAAATAGATGTAGGGTTTGGTGCTTTTGGGTAATTGCAAGATGCTAGCGGAACTCCCTTAGTTACTCAAGCCATTCCTTCTATGACTTTGAATCTTGAAAAGCCAATAAATGAAGTGCAGTAGCGAGGGCGCGGGGGTGACAGGCAGTGAAGAGTGAGCAGTGAGAAGAGACGGTGCGTTGCGCCGCATAAAACAAGTATTGCCGCTTCGTTGCTTCGCAACGCCGCGGCGTAAAAAGGAGATTACTATGAAGAAAAGATTTAGGAATTCTTTTTTTTTGTTACTTTTGACTATAGGATGCCCTCCAAATGATACAACTGATGATAGAATTGATTTAGAAACTGAACTGCGAATTTATATATGGGAAATACAGCAGGAAATCAGACAATTAATGTTTTTAACAGATGAGCAAGAATCTGAAATAATAACAATGGCTAAAGTTACTACCAATGAATATTTATGGGTATTTAAACTTTGTATTGACAAAATAATAATGAACTTAAAGACATTTCTGTAAATAATAGTGAACATATTGATAAAATAGAATATTCAATTTACGTTTTAGAAAATATGAATACAATGTTAAATATGGATAAAATTATTTTAGAATATTTTGAAAGAACATTCTTTATGTATAAAAATGAATATCGCAAAGAATTTTATCAAAGTGATAAATTATTTATTAAACTTGAGAATAGGGTTACTGAAGGTAATATAGACAAAGTAAAAGAGTGCATTGTCAACTATTGCACCTTCGCACACCGCGCGTTCATTATGAGCATTTGCAGGCGGTTCTCTATATTTGCGAAACTTACGTCCGGGTCATAATCAAGCGGCAAAATCTGAACATCGGGGTGTGTTTCCTTGATCTTCTTGATGACACCGCGCCCGCAGATGTGGTTGGGCAGGCAGCCGAAGGGCTGGAGTATCACAAAGGAGCGTACCCCCATGGCGGCATAGTGCAGAATATCCGCGGCTATCAGGAACGATTCCCCGGACAGTATCGAATGATGCATAATATGGTCGCTCAATTTTGCCGCATCTTCCAGTTTCAAGTCCGGCTCGTACAGTGGATGCTGTTTGGCGATTTTGTCGGCGGACGCTACGGCTATATCCATGAACTTATTACCCAGTACCGCATATAAGCTGTCGTACAGAGGGTGGCGCACTTTGAATTCTTTTATCTCTGAAATTGTATGATTGAGGAACAGATGACGGTAAATGCCGTGCATCCTGGGGAAAATTACTTCCATGCCGTTTTTTTCCAGATACCGTTCTACTTCCTGATTTGAACCGGGGTGGAAGGTTAAAAGATACTCGCCCTGAATGAATACCGGCTCCCTTAAACTGGAACGGTCGTAGCGTACGGCGCACAGTTCTTTTACCGCTTTTTTATAAGCTTTGTTTGCTTTGGGAATGCCGCCTTTTGCCAGACCATTCGCAATTTCTGCAAAGGCGTTTTCTACAACGCGGTCGGTCTCGCCTTTTACAAGTTCGTACGGTCTGATCTTTCGTCTTAAAAATTCCAGCACATCAACCTGTACCATGCCCCATACAAAATTGGCGTATGTCTTGGGAGTAAAGCGCAGGCCGGCATGGGCGTTTTTTGTGTCCTGCATATCGGTGGTAACAATCGGTACCTGCGGGAAGCCCGCGTCATCAAGGGCTTTTCGCGCCAGAGGCATATAATTTGCAAGGCGGCAGTCGCACATTATCTTGCCAGTGCCCACCGCAACATTGTTCGGATCGTATTTACCGCTTTTCAGCGCGAGAATGGATTCGCCGATAACAATCTGCGCGGGCAGGCACATATCGTTATGCACATATTTTTTCCCCATCGCTATTGCTTCAAGGCTTCCCATGGGCAGCGGCTCCGCCCGGTGTCCTTCATTGATGACAGATGAACTTAGTATCAGGCTGAACGCCCGGCTTACGTTGGGGACAAGCAAAATCTTTTTCCCCCGCTCTTTTTTGTGAAATTTAACCGGATAGGGATCGCCTAATGTTTTTACATTGTGCGTTTCTTTTTTCCGGCGTATCAGCACGGTTTCTATGAAGGAGCGTACCCGTATGCGCAGGGGGCCGGCTATTTCGCTCTCGTCCATTTTCAGGATGAGCGGGGACTTGCCTGAAATCTCATCCATGATGCGGGTCATTTCATCGGTGTATACGGCATCATGCCCGCAGCCGAAACTGAAAATGTCCACATATTCCAGTGCGGGATGCTCCGCGGCGATTGTCGCGCCTGAAAGCAGGCGGGCGTGGTTGTTGTTGGTGATCTCAATCCGCGATTTATTCAACGGCACTTTTCCCAGATTGGGAAGCGAGTCCACCGTAAGCACCGGTATGCCGATGCTCGTAAAATACCGCGACAGATTGTGATTGATATGCTCATCGTACTGATAGTGCCGCCCGGCGATTACCACGGCGAACTTGCCGCTTTCCTCAACAGCCTTGATGATCCTTTTGCCGTTTTCTGTCAGGGCATTGTTGAAATCAGCCAATGCTTTTTCCCCCTGACTGATAGCTGCCAGAATAATCTTTTCAGGTATGTTAAATGTTTCCTTCATGAAGCGGCAAATCTGGAAATCCTGATCCTTTTTTGAGAACCAGTGAAAAATCGGCGTGTCAAATAGGATGTTGTGTTTTTCTTCGGGGTTATCCGAACATCTGATGGACAGGGGATAGCCTTTCAGAACCGGACAGGTAAAGGTACTGTTTTTTTCCGGGTTATCAGGCGGCAGACGGTTAACCTGTGGGAAGAAAATACGATCAACTTTTTTTTCAATTAAATCCTGTATATGCCCATGAACCAGTTTGCCGGGGAAGCAGACCGTATCGGAAGCCACATATTGCAATCCCTTTTCGTACAGAGCACGGGAGCTTTTTCGCGACACTTTTGTTTTGAATCCCAAAGCAGCCCAGAAAACTTTCCAGAAAGGCATGGTGCGCCAGAAATCCAGCACGCGGGGAATACCGATGGTTATTTCTTTTTCCGGCAGCAGGGAGGAATATGGATAATCTCTGAAGAGCAGGTCATCGCGAATCTTTATCATGTCGGGAACGGAATCCATGATGCTTGTTATTTTTTTCGACTCTTCACGGATTGCCGGGTCCTGAGGATCGCCCACGAGTTCTCCGCGTTCGCAGCGGTTGCCGGTAACCCAGGTCAATCCGTTTGAAAAACGTACCAGTGTGCGGTTGCAGTTATTGCTGCAGAAGGGGCAAAGCAGGTTGGCTTCCTGCGTATAGCTGAAGTTTTCAAGCGCGTCAAAGCCGATAAAGCGGGAACGGTCGCTCGTGCCGTGCGGAGAAGTGTAGCCGTGTTCGCTGATTTCGCGTTTGGTCAGGATCGCTATGCCGATTGCGCCCATTTCGCCGGGGAAGGGGGCGCGGACTACATTTTTCCCAAGATACTGTTCCAGCGCCCTCAGCACAGCGTCATTCTTGAAAGTTCCGCCCTGCACAACAATTTTATTTCCCAGCTGCGCGGGATTGGAAATGCGTACAACTTTTGTAAAAACGTTTTCAATGATCGAGCGGCAAAGCCCCGCCATTATGTCGTCTGCCTGTTTGCCGTTTTTCTGTTCGGTGATGATGGTGCTGTTCATAAAGACAGTGCACCGGCTTCCGAGCCGCGCCGGGCTTTTTGCGCCAAAAGCGGCTTCGGCGATTTTATCAACATCAATGTGCAGGGTTTCAGCAAATGTTTCCAGAAATGAGCCGCAGCCTGATGAGCATGCTTCGTTTACGGTTATGTTGGTGATGATGTCGTTTGTTATATTGATGGCTTTCATGTCTTGACCGCCGACATCCAGAATGAAGCTTACGCCGGGAACATATTTCTGCGCCGCGGCTGCATGAGCCACGGTTTCCACAGTGTGAAAATCCGCGCCCAAAGCCTTGTCGAACAGCAGTTCCCCGTAGCCGGTTGTCCCAAGCGCGATTACTTCCAGCTTGATGCCGTCGGCGCGGTATTTGGCGCGCATATCAACAAGAGCCTTTCTGATCACCTTCAGAGGCTCGCCCTTGTTAAGGCTGTAAAAACTGTCAACTACATTTTCATCTTCATCGATTAACACAAATTTGGTGGTGGTTGATCCCGCGTCAATGCCGAGGTATACCCGCAGAGTTTCCCCGCTCTTTATATCCAGCGCCGATGCGTCATGATTGATTTCCTGCATTTTATGGCGGGCGGCGAACTCTTCCCGCTCGGTTTCATTGGCGAAGAAACTTAAGTTTTGCGTAACCATATTACCGGCGGCAATCTCGCGGTACATTGAAAGGGAAGTAAGCGCCGCCTCAGGGCTGAAATTACTGTCGTAGTCCTTAAACAGTTCATTTATTGAAAGGGCTGCCCCGTAAGCGATGAGCAGTTCGCTTTTTGGCGGCCGGATAATATCGGATTCGGCAAGCCCAAGCCTCTCAGCAAAAACCCTGATCAGTGTGGGGTTAAATGTCAGCGGGCCGCCCTCAAAAATTACCGGCGGCTTGATCTCAAGCCCCTGCGCAAGGCCGCCGATTGTCTGTTTCGCAATTGCGTGAAAAGTAGAAAGGGCGATGTCTTCCAGCAAGCCGCCCTGATTCAACAGCGGCTGAATATCGGTTTTTGCAAAAACCCCGCAGCGCCCGGAGATGTCATAAACCTGCGTGCCCTTTGCCGCAAGAGCATCAAACTCTTCGACAGGCGTGCGCAGAAGAGACGCCACCTCATCAATAAACGCGCCCGTTCCCCCTGCGCAGCTTCCGTTCATGCGCATATCGCCCGCCATCAGGCGGTTTGTGGCTTTATCGCGGTAGAAAAAGACAATCTTCGCGTCCTGACCGCCCAGTTCCACAGCGACTCTTGTCTGGGGGTAAAAAGTGCGTACCGCGATGGAATTGGCTACCACTTCCTGAATATACGGCGCGTGGATCAACTCCGCTATTGCCCGCCCCCCCGATCCGCAGATCGCAAGCCGGTAATGTTCATGGGAAAACTGCGAGAAAATCTCCTGTAGAAAGGAGCGCACCTTCTCGCTCTGGCACGCATTGTGCCGCTCGTACCTGGAAAAAAGAACCTCTTTTGTCTCGCTCTCAATCACCACGGCTTTAACCGTTGTTGAGCCAACGTCAATCCCCAAATGCAGCAAAACCGTACTCCTATAAAAATGGGTATATCATTAATTATATCAATTATTGTTCAGAATATGAAGAACTTTGCGTGAATTCCCGCTCTAAATGGTGTTATCCTATGGCTTTTTGGTTTTTGATTCAAAAAATTTGGTAATCTGGTTTTTTAATGTCTGCTCATAGGCTTCCAAAACGGATTTATGGAATGTCCTTAATTCTTCTACAGGATAACAGGTCATTGAGAAAAGCTCCACAGGATCGATTTTTAAGGCGCGGGCTATACGTTCAAGCACTTCATCAGAAGGGAAATTCTTCTCAAGTTCTATCGTTGCTAAATAAGAAGGAGCAATGTTGGCAATTTCCGCCAGTTTTACCTGTGAATAGCCCAGCAAATTTCGGTGATTCCGTATATTTGCGGCTAAAATATGCCGTAACTTTGTTTTCATTTAATAAAAATCGGTATTGAATACCCGTATTATTGTAATTGCTCCAAATGGCTTGACAATTAGCTGTAAAATAGCAATACTCTGTGTAACAGAGTAACAAAGAACATATTTACAGCATTGTGCTTTCAAATCAAAAGGAGTACAAACAATGAAAAAGACCACAAAACTATTGAGAATTATCGCATTTGCAGGGGTTATTTATCTTTTGCTGTTTGCGCCTCTATTTTTTACAGGTTGCGACAATGGCTGCGGAAGTAGTGGAGGCAGCGGCAGCGGAAATAGTGGCAGCGGAGGTGGCGGCGGCAACGGAGGCAGCGGCGGTAGTGGTAGCGGAGGAGGAGGTAAGCCCCCTCCAATAACTCCAGACAATCCCGTTGTTTATATAGTTGGCTATTATAATGACGGCAATAAAGACATAGCCTGTTACTGGGAGGGCGGAGTAAAAACAGACCTTTACAACGGAACAGGTGATTCTTCTGCTTCTGCAATTGCCGTATCGGGAAATTCAGTCTATATTGGGAAGTAGGGGTAAAGGAGTATTGTGTGAAAAAGATTGTTTTACTTTTAATGGTTTTTGCTGTTGCCATGTTTTTTTCCGCCTGTCCTGAGGACGATAACGGAGGAAAACCACCCGTTACCACGGTCTATATTGTGGGCTATTATAATAACGGCGGTAAGTATATTGCCTGTTACTGGAAAAACGGGGAAAAGACAGACCTTTCCGATGGAACAGATTATTCTTCTGCCAGTGCAATCGCCGCATCGGGAAACTCAGTCTATATTGCGGGTAGTTATAGTAACAGTGGTAAAAGAATAGCCTGTTATTGGAAAAACGGAATAAGGACAAACCTTCCTGCTGAAACTGATAATTCTTATTATGCCAGTGCAATCGCTGTATCGGGAAACACAGTCTACATTGCGGGCAGGTATAATGACGGCAGTAAAGACATAGCCTGTTACTGGAAAAACGGAAAAAAAACAGACCTGTACGATGGCACAGGTAATTCCACTGTTACTGCAATCGCCGTATCTGGAAACTCAGTCTATATTGCGGGCAGTTATGTTGACGGCAGTAAAACGATAGCCTGTTACTGGAAAGACGGGGAAAAAACAGACCTCGAAGGAACAGGAAATTCTTCTACTGCCACTTCAATCGCCGTATCGGGAGGCAAAGTCTATGTTGCAGGCTTGACAGAATATTTTACTTCAACCTGTTATTGGGAGAACGGGGAAATGACAATCATCAACACTGGAATCGGTTCTAATCAACACCCAGCAATCGCCGTATCGGGAGGCAAAGTCTATGTTGCCAAAATTTATTATTACAACGGTAAAATTATAGCCTGTTACTGGGAAAATGGTAAAAGAACAGTTTTGTACGATGGTGAAGACCATTCTGTTGCCCAATCAATCGTCGTATCAGGAAACTCACTCTATATCGCGGGCTATTATATTGACGGCAGTAAAAGCGTACCCTGTTACTGGAAGAACGGTAAAAAGACAGACCTGTACAATGGGACAGATGGGACAGGTCTGTCTGAAGCCTATGCAATCGCCGTGGTCAAGGAGTAAGGAGGTCTAAAAATGGGAAGTATTATTGCTTTATACGGAAGGTCTGGTTGCGGAAAAACAGAAAGCATTAAAAATGTTTTTGATTTATTAAAATCAAAATACCCTTCTGCAAATGTAAAGGTTATTTTTACCGGAAAAGACATCAAAGCAATTATAACAGGTATTAATGGTTTAACGATTGGCATTGAAAGTGAGGGAGACCCTGGTTTCCGTTTAGAACAAAGCCTTAAAGATTTTGTAAAAGCAAAATGTGATATTATTTTTTGTGCGTCAAGGACACGGGGTACGACTGTTGATTGGATAAATTCGCATCTTGGAAAATATGCTGTTGACTGGACAAAACAAAAATATTTATCCAGTAAACAGGCGCAAATAAACAATTATCAAGGTATTGCTCAAGACTTAATAGCAAAAGCAGGTTTGTAAATAACACTGCTGACAACAGCTCCACTCTCTGCTCATTCCCCCTTGGCACCGCGAACCGAAGGTACTATGCGTGAGGTCTTCTTCGAGTAAACTAGCCTCGTACATACCCCAGCGCCCTAAACCCTTTGCGCTTAATGTCTCCTAGGCGGAAAACTCCGGCAGGTTTCAGGCGGTCAAAGCGGTCTGCGTTTGAAGAACTGAAACCGGCAATGAATATGCCGCCTTCGGCAAGGAGCGCCGGCACTGATTCCCAAAGGTCTTTCAGATGATCCGTTTCTTTGGGGAGCTGGCTTTGAGGTATAATGTCAGGAAATGCGGCAACAATGCCGAAACGTCCGCCGGATGCACGGATAAAATCATCCGCTCCCGATAAATCCGCTGCAGGAAAGACGATGGGGCTTTGAGTTTGCGCTTTTTCCATGTTGTGCCGGGCAGCAACAAGTGCAAGGATGTTTCTCCCTGACAGAACCATATCAGCGTTTTCAAGGCAGAGAAATTCGCGCAGCCAACATGGGAAAAAACCCTGTCCCGGTTCATGGACAAGGATGGGCTTATCTTTGATCTGTGTAAACTTTTCCGCTCCGATTTTGAGTATCAGCTTTGCCGCCGCTTCTGTCGTTCCGCCGGGATTGTCAAAGTCCGGAGCGCCATGAACGGTTTCAATAAACAATGGAATGTCTTCAAAAGTGTATTCAACAGCGTTTCTTCTGTAAAACGGATAGCGCTCAAAAAAGCCGCTTTCTTTCGTCAACGCTGCGGCTTGTGAGGTTGTGTCTGCCTGCTCTGAGCCGCTGTACACAAACACCGAATAGCTTGAGTTTTTTTCTTCTGGTTGTAGCTCCGCTCCGGCAAGTTTTATTCTTTCATGGAAAAAATCCGCCAAGGTGTGAACTGCCACCATGATGACTTTGCCTCCGGGATTGAGCAACCCGGCTGAACGGCTGACAAAATCTTCCAATACCGGTTTGCCCGCTTTTGCAGGAATATTGCACAGGATCAAGTCCCAGCGGCAGTTTGTTGAGCCTGCAAGCAGAGGTTCGGTGAATGTTTGTAATTCAATGCCGTTTTTACGGGCATTGTGCGCTGTAAAAAGACGTGCAAGCTCGTCCCGATCCTGCGAACGGACAGTGCAAGCAACCCCCATCGCTTTTAATGCCGCCCCAGCGCATATACCTATGACGCCCGCTCCGCATCCCGCATCAAGTATGGTTTTAGGCGCTGCGCTTTCATCAATAACCTGAGAAAGAACTTTCAATAAAAGGCGTGTCCCCGCGTCAATATCCGCAGAACTGAACAACCCTTGAGAAAGGTCAAAGGATAAAGTTATTCCTCTGTATTTGAAAGGTACTGTTTTTGTGATGTAACCGGATATGTTCAGGTTATTTTGTTGATTTGATTGCATCGGCAGTAATGACTACCGTTACAACCTCTATTCCGGTTTTAGGATCATAGTCCCGGTGGGTGTTGGCAGCAAGATTGGCTACACAATCGCCGTCCTTTTCCCTTACCTGTTGGATTATTTCATACATCGCCATTGCCCTTGCCTTTTCCATTGCGGTAGAAACAGCGGCGTTTATCTTTTCAGCCGCCTGGCTTTTACTGCTTGCCGAATTAACTAAATAGCCGTAATTGTTTGTATCTCCGGTAATTTCACCTGTATTCCGGTCTTCAGTGATGGCGGCTCTTGCGGTAACAGTTCCCAAATTTTCGCCTGTGCCGCGTGAAATTGTATTGTCCTGCGTGGTATTTTCCGGTACTGAAGAGCAGGAACCCAACATCAGTAATATAAAAAATAAAATCCCGATTGTTTTTTTCATAATGTCCTTAAGAGAGTTCAGTCAGGATGATGTTTCATCCCGACTGAACTCTTGGGTTTGCTAGATGTTTCCCGCAAAACGTTTGTACAAACTTGCCTGAATGCCGATAAACACAAAAATCTCGAAAATGACGACCAATGCCGCAATGAACAAGAAAATAAAGCCGGCGCTGCCCGTCTTTCCGGCGATGCCGGCCAGAATCGATGTTACAATGCCGAAAGCGAAAGCGGCAATGAAAAATGTACCGAACATTCTTCCTTTGTTTCCGTATGTAAGGTTGTTGCTTAAGGTTATCGCTTCCATGGGGTTCTTTCCTTTGTCGATGACCAGCAAGGGCGCGAAGCACCACGCAAGGCCGATAACAATGCCCGGGATAACAGCGAAAACCATTCCTATGCCAACGCCGACTCCGACTAGGCCGCTTACGAGGAAGAATTCACCCATGTATTTCCTGTATTTGGGATCAAAAATCTCCGTAAAGGGAATTGCTTCGCCCTTACTGGCTTTTGAAACAACGCCAATCATCAAACCGATTGTCGTTCCTACGTTGAGATACGGAATCCATGCGGTTAATACCCAAAGCACAAGATTAACCAGAATCGGCCCGATGTTCTTTACGCCGATACCGACACCCTCTTTCAGTGTTGCGACAATTTCAAGTTTATTTTCATTACTCATATCAATAAGTCCTCCTGATCTCTTATTATAAACCAGAACCAAGAAAATTCTAGCCTAAAAAGCCGGATAATCTGCGGTAGCATTGATTGACAGTTTTTTTAACTTCGGCACCTGCTTCTTCGCCAAGCTCGTCAATAAGGGCTTCAAGGCTGGACAGGCTCTCATTTAAGCTTATATGGAAGTTCCGTGAAGCCTTGAGCCAGTAATTGCCTCCGCCGTCTGTATATAATCCCAAGAATCCAAGATTCCGCGCGCCCGCTTCCTTGCGGAACGCTTTCTTCTTCCATAATACAGGCTGAACCAGGTCTTTTAGATTACCCAGTAATTTCTCGATGTTTTCCCGCGAATTAAATGTTTTCTTTGGCCAGTCGCGATTAAGCGCATTGTCCATATCCAAAACAGGGGCAAGCGAAAGAATTGTTTCCAGTTTTTCTCCCGCGAGAAGAAGATAATGATTATTTACGATTATTGTCCCTTTGAGCCCCCCGTAAACTGTTTCCGATGGAATTTTATCGAGAATGCCTCTTAGTTTTTCCCAGGGAAGCTCCGCCCGCTTTTTTCCTTTAAAAGTTTTTATCTCGAATACCACGCCGGCAATTTTGATATTGTTGGTAAAGTCCCGTGCTTTTTTCAGTTTTTCCTGCGGCGAAGGGAACTTCGTTGCGCCTGATCTGTCATGTTCGGCAAACAATCCGGGGCGGATTCGTTCTAATACCGCTCTTGAGAGGGGAGAAACCGACATTGCGTACATTCTAGTGGTGCGTACGATCTCTCCAGCCACTATGAACTGCGGATCGGCGCGGAACATAACAGAACCGGGGTGAATGATGATTTTATCCTGTGTCAGGCTGCGGTATGTGCCGATTTTTCCCCGTCCTTCATGGACGAAGGCACTTCGGTGCCCTCCTTCCCGGACACAGACAAATTGAATCATTCCGCGGCCAATGCAGCATAAATAATCATCCAGCGCGCCGCCCTGTAAAGGCCATGTTCCCTTCGGAACGGGAATTTTTAACGATGCGAGTATTTCTTCAAGCTGCGCAGTTACATTCACTATTTCCGCCATTGCCCTCTCATCAAGATAATTCTTTTCGCAGAATTTAATTTTATTGGTAGAATCGCAATATGCCCTGAAAAGTTTAAGATATGATACAAAATCGCCGTTATCATCGCGAAAACGGTGGTGCGCCTGCCTTGCGTCTGTTTCTTCGCCGGGCGGCAGGATATACGGGCTTTGAGTTGACAAAAAAGCGGCGGCAATAATAGTTTCCCGCAATACATTGGGATAGCGCAGGATTGCCTCGACAATGATCCGTGATTGGCGCGGGGCAAGCGGGACTTCAGTCATTAATTTGCCGGTATTGGACAGGCTTTGATCAGGATCAAGCGCTTCAAGCAGATTCAATGTTTCGATTCCGCCTATAATACCCTCTTTTTCCGGCGCGGCAATGAATTCAAATTCTTCAAAATTGGAAATGCCAAGGTCAGCCATGCGTAAAATTACTTCGGAAAGGTCGGTGCGGAAGATTTCTTCAACGGTAAACAGGCGGCGGTTTTCAAAATCACCTCTGGTATAAAGTCTGTAACAGGTTCCCTCTCTGGTACGTCCCGCTCTTCCCTTGCGCTGGTTCGCGGATGCTTTTGATATTGCCTCTTCTATCAGGCTTGAAGTGAATGTGCGCGGATTGTACCAGTTAAGTTTCGCAAGCCCCGAATCGATCACCGTTGTGATTCCGTCAATTGTTACCGATGTTTCCGCTATATTTGTGGATATAACGGCCTTTGTTTTGCCGTTTGGAGCGTTTTCAAAGACTCTTTCCTGTTCTTCTTTTCCGAGTCTGCCGTACAGCGGAATAAGATGCAAAAATTTCCCAACAGAACAGAAAGCAAGGCGGTTCATGCAGTCTTTGATCATTTTTTCGCCCGGAAGGAAAATTAAAATATCCCCTTCGCGCTTTTCACTTATTATACGTGTAGTGATTGTTTCGATTTTCGCGAGAATCGCCTCCGCCGCGTCATCGCCTGCGGGAGAATCATAGATCAATGTAACCGGAAAACGCTGCGCATCTATCTTTACAATGGGACATTCGCCGAAATACTCGGAAAAGACTTCAGCATTGATAGTCGCAGACGAGATAATTACCTTGAAATCACGGCGGCTTTCCAGCACTCGTTTGAGTAAACCAAGTATAAAATCGATGTTGAGGCTCCGTTCATGGGCTTCATCCACTACTAGAAGGCTGTATTTAGAGAGCCAAGGATCGAGTTTCATCTCCTGCAGCAGGATACCGTCGGTCATTATCTTTATTTTTGTCTCATGGTTGGTGCGATCCTCAAACCGCATCTTGTAACCGATGAGTCCGGGAATGGAAGTTTCACACTGACGGGCGATGAATTCGCTCACCGATACCGCCGCGATGCGTCTCGGCTGGGTAACTCCGATGATCCCGCGTTCCGCAAAACCGGCTTCATGGAGTATCACCGGAAGCTGAGTGGTCTTGCCGGAACCTGTCGGACTCTCCACAACTACCGCCTGATTTTTTTCCAGCGCCGATAAAATTATTTTTTTATTTTTGTAGACAGGAAGGTCAAGATAGTTCATAATTATCATCATAGCGGCTTGAAAATAAAAATCCAAGTTGCTGTTGTGCCGAAAACAATGGAGGTAGTTAATGTCTAAACAAAAAAATGTTTACTTCTTCGGTGAAGGCAAAGCCGAGGGAGATGCGAAGATGAAAGAAGTGTTGGGAGGCAAGGGCGCCAATCTCGCTGAGATGACCAACCTTGGAATTCCTGTTCCGCCCGGATTTACCATTTCAACCGGCGTCTGCGCCGCTTATTATGAAAACAAGGAAAAATACCCTGCAGGCATCAAAGAAGAAGTGGAAGCGGGCCTTAAAAAGCTCGAATCTGTAATGAAAAAGAAACTTGGCGATCCCGATGATCCGCTTTTGGTTTCTGTCCGTTCGGGAGCCGCGGTTTCCATGCCCGGCATGATGGATACGATCCTTAACCTGGGTATGAGCGACAAAGCGGTAAAAGGGCTTGCCGCGAAAACCAACAACCCGCGCTTTGCCTGGGATGCGTACCGGCGTTTTATCCAGATGTACGGCGATGTGGTGATGGGCGTCGAGCATCATCTGTTTGAAGAAGCTATTTCCGCAATAAAAAAATCAAAGAATGTAGAGCTTGATACGGCTCTTACAACAGCCGATCTTGAAAAACTGGTCAATGAATACAAGCAAATCGTGAAGAAACACGCAAAGAAAGACTTTCCGCAGAATCCGCTTGATCAGCTTTGGGGGGCGATTAACGCCGTTTTCGGTTCATGGATGAACGAAAGGGCAATCACATACCGGAAACTTAACGACATCCGTAACCTGAAGGGGACGGCGGTCAGCGTTCAGTCCATGGTATTCGGCAATTTCGGCGATGATTCCGGTACGGGCGTATGCTTCAGCCGCGATCCGAGTACCGGCGTTAACGAATTCTACGGCGAATTCCTCATGAACGCGCAGGGCGAAGACGTTGTAGCCGGCATCAGGACGCCGGAAAGAATCGCTGAACTGGAAAAAGAAAATCCCAAAATCTACAAACAGCTTGTCGGAATCAAAAACCGGCTTGAAAAACATTTCAAGGATATGCAGGACCTTGAGTTTACAGTCCAGCAGGGCAAGCTTTACCTTCTACAGACGCGCAACGGAAAACGCGCCGGAACCGCGGCAGTAAAATGCGCGGTGGACATGGTTGGCGAGGGTCTGATCGACAAAAAAACCGCGATTATGCGCGTAACGCCGGCGCACCTTGACCAGCTTCTGCACCCGATGATTGATGTTCAGGCGCAAAAGCAGGCAAAAGCGCTTACAAAGGGCTTAAACGCTTCTCCGGGCGCCGCTTCGGGAAGAATCGTTTTTACGGCGAAAGAGGCTGAAAATTGGCACGCAAGGGGCGAAAAAGTGCTTTTGGTGCGAAAAGATACCAGCCCCGAAGACATTGGCGGAATGGTTGTTTCCCAGGGCGTGCTTACATCAACGGGCGGAATGACAAGCCATGCGGCAGTTGTAGCCCGCGGCATGGGGACTCCTTGCGTTGCCGGAGCAAAGAGCGTTTTGGTACAGGGCGATTCTGTTGACATCGGCGGCAAAACATTCAAGGAAGGCGACTGGATCACCATAGACGGAACTTCCGGCGAAGTATACGAAGGCCGTATGCCGCTGGTAGCGCCGAATATTTCAAAAGATATGAATACCTTCCTTAAATGGTGCGATGAAGTCCGCAATCAGGCTGTCCGGGGCAATATAAAAGGATTTGAAATCAGGACAAATGCCGATCAGCCGGAAGACGCAAAACGCGCGTTTGATTTCGGCGCTCAGGGCGTTGGTCTTTGCCGCACAGAGCATATGTTCTTCGACAAGGAAAAACTTATCCATTTCCGCGCCATGATTGTGGCGGAAACCGAAGAAGACAGGAAGGCCCAGCTTAAAAAGATTCTTCCCCTGCAGCAAAAAGACTTTTTCGGCATTTTCAAGGCAATGGAAGGCCGCCCTGTTACGATAAGGCTGCTTGATCCGCCTCTTCATGAATTTGTTCCGCACACACAGGAAGAAATAAACGAACTTGCAGAGCATTTGAAGATCAGCCGTGAAAAACTCCAGTCAAAAATCGGCACATTGGTAGAAAGCAACCCCATGCTGGGGCATCGTGGCTGTCGTTTGGCGGTAACATATCCTGAAATCTACGATATGCAGGTTGAGGCAATCGCCCTTGCGGCAGTTGAGTGTGTAAAACAGAAGATACCGGTTCATCCTGAAATAATGATTCCCATTGTCGTTACAGCGCGGGAACTCAAGCTGCTGCGCCCGAATGCGGAAAAAATCCTGGAAAAAATCATCGGAGCGGCTGGCGTTAAGATACCGTTTACCATCGGCACCATGATCGAAGTGCCGCGTGCGGCGATTCGCTCGGCGCATATTGCCAAATACGCTGATTTCTTCAGCTTTGGAACCAATGATCTTACCCAGATGACCTTTGCCTTCAGCCGCGATGATGTCGCATCCTTCCTGCCCATATACCTGCAGAAAAATGTTCTTGATGTTGATCCTTTCAAGACTATTGACGAAGACGGAGTAGGCGGATTGATGGAACTTGGAATCAGCGAAGGACGAAAAGTTAAGCCGAATCTCAAGATTGGGATCTGCGGCGAACACGGCGGTGATCCTACAACTATTGACTTTTGTTATAGAGTAGGCTTATCATATGTATCATGTTCACCCTTCCGGGTACCGTTAGCGCGTCTTGCAGGCGCGCAGGCGGTTATAAACAATACCGGAATGAAGATAAAGGGAGGGGAGTCAGCGAAGACTGGTAAACCCACCACTGCCAAGGTGAAGGGCAGTAAGAAACCTGTTAAGGGGGAGAAGAAGATGCCAGTAGCAAAGGCGAAAAAGCCCGCGGCGAAGAAGCCTGCGGCAAAGAAAGCGGTGAAAAAACCCGCTGCCAAGAAAGCGGTGAAGAAACCCGCTGCCAAGAAACCACTTATGTAATATAGGTTTTTTGGTTATTAAAAAAAATCCTTATAAAAGGCCTGATCTTGTGATCAGGTCTTTTTTTATTTGACAGTGCTGCTGGTGTGGATTTACCATACTTACATGCCTGAAAAATCACGGGTTGCAAGTTATATAAGGACGTGGCGCCTTCAGGGAGGTCAGTACTGGAACGCGGAGATGATCTGCGGCGGTGAGTATCTGACTGATCTTATTATTTCTTTTGCTCTTATCAATAAAGAAGACGGTCATAGTATCTACATTCCTGAATTGAAACCGCTTGAAAACGGAAAACCAGCTTTCGATATTTGGAACGAAACTGCCGCGTTAAAAAAAAGATACCCTCATCTAAAGATTAATATCTCCGTGGGCGGCTGGGGCGCGGACGGTTTTTCCGATATGGCAGATGATCCAAAGCTCAGAGCCGCGTTTAGCGCAAATGTCTGCGATTGGCTCTTAAAATACAATCTGGACGGCGTTGACATTGACTGGGAGTACCCCGTAGGCCCGGAAGGCGGGCAGGAAATAAAATCGCGCCCGGAAGACAACAGGAACTATATTCTCCTTTTACAGGATTTACGGGACGCGGTTGATGCGTTAGGCGCAAAAACCGGCAAATATTACAGCCTTTCAACGGCAGTTCCCGCAGTCGGCTGGTTTACAACAGCCAACTATGTCGCTTCCGCGGCAAAAATTACCGATGCGCTAAAGCTCATGGCTTATGATTACTACGGCGCATGGAAGGATGCCACGGGGCATAATTCAAATCTGTTTTGTAACCCGGATGATCCCTCCTGCTGGAGCACCGATCGGGCATTGGAGGCGTATTTTAACGCGGGAGCGCCGCCTGAAAAGATAATGCTTGGGGCAGCGTTTTATGGCCGTGCGTTTCAGGGAGTTGAAGGCGGTCCCAACGGAGACGGTCTTTTTCAGCCCTACAAGTCGATTTCCTTTGGCGGCGGGGTTGACCGGGCGCAGATAAACGAATTCCTAAAAACCGGATCAGGCTATACCCGTTACTGGGATGATTACGCCAAAGCCCCCTATCTTTATAACGGCAATATGTGGATCACTTATACCGATCCCGAACATATAAAGCTGCTTGCCGAATATGCAAAAGAAAAAAAACTAAAGGGCGTCTTTAACTGGGAATACGCTCATGATATGGATGCGGAGCTATTGAAGGTTCTCTCCGGGAATTAAGCAAAACTCCGGGAACAGAAAGTAGTAAGCACTTAACAGGCAAGAGATCGTAAAAGGAAAATGTTGACATTGTGTATGTTATAATATCAATATATTAATTGAGAGGGGGCATGATATGTCAAATAAAAACTTTAAGGGTCAAGCGATCATACCAACAATCATATTATTGAATGCTTCAATTATCATCCTGAATGTATTCTTATCTGTCAGATTTATCGGATTCAGTAATTCCCTTATCGACGAAAAACTCGCCGCTAATATCGAGAGCTTAAAACTTTACCTTGAAGAAAGCCAGGCAAACACAAGAGCATCCGCCGAATCGATGGCAATGTTCAAACCTGATGTTATAAAAGCTGTAAAGCAGCGGGACAGGGATGCGTTGCTGCATATATGCGATCAATCCATGCTTGACCTGTACCGGATTGATTATTTTACAATATCCGACAGTGAAGGAAGGGTATTGTTAAGGACTTATGATCCGGATAAAAAAGGCGATTTTGTCTTAAATCAGCAAAATGTAAAAGACGCGATGGCGGGGAAGGTATCCACATATTTTGAAAAGGGAACTGAAATAAAAGTCGCCGTCCGTACCGGAGCGCCCGTGTATGATGATGACGGCTCTTTGATCGGCGTTATTTCGGCGGGCATAAGATTAGATCAGGACAGCGATGTGAATATATTAAGAAACCTGTTTCATTCTGAAGTAACCGTTTATTTAGGTAATGAAAGGATTGCCTCAACGATTGTCATGGATGGGAAAAGCGTTATCGGAACGGAACTGGATCCCCGTGTCGCGAAAATCGTCCTTGAAAACAAGGATGTATATTCAGGAGACGCTGATGTCCTCGGTGAAAAATATAAAACTTTTTATATGCCGCTGTTGAATTCTCAAAATGAAGCTTTTGCCGCGATCTCTTTGGGCATGCCGATGGCGAAACTGATTACGCAGACAAATATTGCCATCTTACAAGGAATCGTTATCGGTGTGGCGGGGCTTATTGTTTTCTTTATCCTTTTATTCCTGATCTCCAATGAAAAACGGCAGCTTAAACAAATGGTAAATGAAATAAAGCACAGAGATACCCTGCTGGGCGCCGGCAACCGTTTGGCAGCCTCTTTGCTTTCTGCCGCGGAAAATGAAAAATTCGAGAATTCCCTGTTATCCGGCGTGGAGTATATAGGCGTATGTATGGATGTTGACCGCGTTCAGATATGGCAGAATGAGACGATAAACGGGAGCTTGAGTTTTGTGCATAAATATCAATGGTTAAGCGATGTAGGCAGGCAAAAGGTAGCAGTCCCAATCGGCCTCAATTTCCCGTATACTGCCATACCGGAATGGAAAGAACTGTTTTTGAACGGAGGACATATCAACGCTCCGTTATCTGCATTGCCGCAGGGTGAACGGGGATTTTTGGATCTCTATGAAATGAAATCCATCGTTATCATTCCGATGTTTTTACATGATAAATTCTGGGGTTTTTTCAGTCTTGATGATTGCGTCAATGAACGTACTTTTTCCGGTGATGAAATAGACATATTGCGCTCCGCCGGATTGATGATGATCAATGCGCTGCTGCGCCAGGAAATGACGCAGAGCATCCTTGACGCAAACAATGCCAAGAGCAGTTTCCTCGCCAAGATGAGCCATGAAATGCGCACGCCGCTTAATGCCATCATCGGATTGTCCGAATTAACTCTGGAAGCCGGAGGGATAGATGAAGAGGCCGGTATCAATCTTGAAAAGGTAAACAACGCCGGCAGAACTTTGCTCACCACAGTCAATGACATCCTTGACATTTCAAAAATTGAAGCGGGAAAGTTCGAGCTTATCTCCGTAGAATACGACATACCCAGCGTAATCAACGACACGGTAACCCAGAGCATCCTGCACATAGGAGAGAAACCCATCCAGTTCCTGCTGAATGTTGACGAAAAACTTCCCGCGCTGCTCATCGGCGATGAATTAAGGATCAGGCAAATCTGCAACAATCTTATGTCAAATTCATTTAAGTACACCAGAGAAGGCGAAGTGGAATTGAAAGTAAGCTATGGCGGAAGGGAAGGGGACACGGACTGGGTGATTGCGCAAGTCCGGGATACCGGTATAGGTATAAAACCTGAAAATATCGGCAATCTGTTTGACGAGTATGCCCAGATGGACACAAAAGCAAACAGGAAAATTATGGGAACCGGGCTTGGACTTCCCATCGTAAAAAAGATGGTCGAGTTAATGGGCGGTTCGATTTCCGTAACAAGCGATTACGGAAAAGGCAGTACTTTCACGGTAAGGCTGCCGCAAAAGCATGTAACGGACAAAACAATCGGACCGGAATTGGCTAATAATCTTAAGAATTTCAAATATACCGATCAAAAACGCAGGCAGGAATCCAAACTGAACAGGATAAAACTGCCCTACGCGCGGGTGCTTGTCGTAGACGATGTGATTACAAATCTTGACGTTGCGAGGGGCCTGATGAAACCGTACGGCATGAGGGTTGACTGCGTATCAAGCGGTCAGGAAGCCATTGACGCCATACGGAACGAATCCATACGCTACAACGCCGTGTTCATGGATCACATGATGCCGGAAATGGACGGAATAGAAGCCACAAGGATTATCCGCGAAGAAATAGGCACCGAATATGCCAAAACAGTGCCGGTAATCGCCCTTACAGCAAACGCGATAATCGGCAACGAAGATATGTTCTTAAGCAAGGGTTTCCAGGCGTTCATTTCCAAGCCCATTGAGATTGCGAGCCTTGACACGGTAATCCATCATTGGGTGCGGGATAAGGAATATGAGCAAAAAATGGGGGATGGAGAATTAGCAGGGAGCAGGGAGCAGGGAGCAGGCTCTCCTCCTCCACAAACTACCAACTACAAACTGCCAACTATTCAAGGGCTTGACATAAACAAAGGTATAGAGCGTTTTGGCGATACGGATGCGTATTTTGATATTTTACGCTCTTATGCAGTCAATACACCGCCGCTGCTGGAAACAATGAAAAGAGTTTCAACAGAAAACCTGGCGGCTTATGCCATCACTGTTCACGGGATAAAGGGCGCGAGCCGTGGGATACTTGCGGAGGCGGTTGGAAGCAAGGCGGAAGCGCTGGAACACGCGTCAAAAGCAAATGACTTAGATTTTGTGAGCGCCAATAATGATGCCTTCCTTGAAATGACATGGAAACTCATAACGGACATAAAAGCGTTACTAGATAAAATCAACTCTGCTCATCCCAGGCAAAAAAAAGACAAGCCCGACAAAGAAACGCTTGAAAAGCTTCTTGCCGCCTGCGTTAAATATGATATGGACTCGGTGGATGCGGCAATTGAGGAGATTGACGCTTATGAATATACGTCTGATGACGGGCTTGCCCTCTGGCTGAAAGAAAATGTAGAACAGATGAATTTCAAGCAGATTATTGAAAGGCTTTCGGCACTGGGCGGCTAAATTCCCTGAAATATTCATGTTTATCCGCCACTAAACCCTGAACTTCAAATACCGATAATCAACACATGGGGAGAACTTTCCCAAACAACCTTCGGTTATTTGGGAATTCGATTATAAGTATCTGTCCACATAAACATGGTTTATGCGGACAGACCAAAATCTAGGGAGTACAACTTGATCAGAGGATGGTATACCGGCGCAAGCGGCATGAGGGCGCAGCAGTGGCGTCTTGACGCTGTGGCGAACAACCTGGCGAATGTTGATACGGACGGCTACAAGCGGGATACTGCGGCTCTAAAGGCCTTTCCCGAAATGCTTATTAGGCGGCAGGATGACGATGGGGTGTATCTGCACCCGTTTGGCTCCGCGGATGCCGCGCCTATTATCGGAAAAATGGGGACAGGCGTGGAACTTAACGAACTGTTTACCAGTTTCGATCAGGGCGCGCTCAAGGAAACAACAAGCGATTTTGATGTTGCACTTGATGGCAAGGGTTTTCTTTCGGTTGCAACCCCCTGGGGCGAGCGTTATACCAGAAACGGCTCCTTTCAGCTTGGCAAGGAAGGTTTTCTTGAAACCAAGGAAGGATACCCTGTAGTAGGCGAATACGGCCCCATCAGGGTTAAAGCCAACAATTTTCAGATTGACAAGGAAGGACGCATCTGGATAAACGCCCTCTACCGCGATGATCCTGAGGAAATGGTAGGCAGGGAGAGCAATCAGTGGGAAGAGCCGGTTCACCTCAACACCCTGAAAATTGTCGAGTTTGATCTTGACCGCTATCTTGAAAAGCAGGGCTCAAGCCTTTACCGCGAGAGCGAAACATCAGGCCCCGCAATGATAATTCCCGAAGGCCTTCGCCCCAAAGTTTTGCAGGGTTTTACCGAGGCTTCAAATGTGAACCCTGTAACGGAAATGGTTCAAATGATCGAAGTAAACCGCGCTTACGAAGCGAATCAAAAGATGATCCAGGCTGAGGAATCGGCGCTCGGAACTCTGATAAATCAAGTTGCCAAATTCGGCTAAAAGAGGCAGTGTCAAGCCTTCGGCTTGACTTCCGATTGAACGTTGTTTGCCTTGCGGCAAATTAATTTAGGAGTAAACAATGGTTAGAAGTTTATGGACAGGCGCGTCCGGTATGATCGGCCAGCAGGCAAATATTGATACAATATCAAATAATCTCGCGAACGTGAATACACACGGCTACAAAAAGCAGCGCGCCGATTTTGAAGACCTTATCTACCAGACAGTTAAGGTGGCGGGGACTCCCGCTACGGAAGACACTGTAGTACCGGTAGGCATTCAAATGGGTCACGGCGTAAAACTTGCCGACACCCAGCGTGTTTTTTCCCAAGGCGCGCCTCAGGCTACCGATGTCCCCACTGACGTTGCCATCTTCGGCGAAGGTTTTTTCAGGATTCAGATGTACGACGGTTCCTGGGCTTATACACGTAACGGCAACTTCAAGGTTGACTCTGACGGCCGCATGGTTACCAGCAACGGCTACTGGCTTTTGCCGGACATAATTATGCCGGAGCTTTTCCTGCCTGACACGATTAACATCACCAAAGACGGCAAGGTCAGCGTGAAAATCCCTCAGGACGGCGACCTTGTGGAAGTTGATGTGGGCAGGATCGAACTGTACCGCTTCCCCAACCCTGTCGGCCTTACCGCGATAGGTGAAAACCTTTTCAAGGTAAGTCAGGCTTCCGGCGACCCCATTGCGGGCAGGCCGGGCTATGAAGGAATGGGGCAGTTGGAGCACAAGTTTCTGGAAATGTCCAACGTGGCAATTGTGCAGGAAATGGTGAACCTCATTGTCGCCCAGCGCGCCTATGAATTTAATTCGCGTACAATTCAAACGAGCGACAATATGCTTGGAACGGCGACTACGCTTAAACGATAAGGAGTAGAAAATGGAAATAAACAGTATCGGTGCGATGCACGTTAATGATTACCGCATGGGCAGTATGCCCGGCAAGGCTGACGCATCTGATTTTGCGGCAATCCTCAAGAAAGCCTCTGTAAAAGAATCTAATCCCCACTCCCCAGCCTCATCAAATGTTGACAAGACTGACGAACTCTACCAGCTTTGTGTTGAGCTTGAAACCTTTCTTGTTAAAAACCTTTTATCAAGCATGAGGAATACCGTGCAAAAATCCGGTTTCATAGACGAAGGTTTTGCGGGGAAGATGTATGAGGATATGCTCTACGATGAATATGCCAAGGACTTTACCAAAAACGCAGGTTTCGGCCTTGCGGAACAGGCTTATTTACAGTTAAAAAGGCTGCACGTATAATAATTTTATGCGGAAAAATATATTTCTGTTTATATTACTTGTTGTGTTTCTGACAGCTCCGGTTTTTGCCCAGAAGGAAGATTTTTGGTTTTGTCCGGCTGTCGAAACCGCCGTATACAGCTCATCGGGTCTGGCTTACGGCGGCGGCATGGCTATTGGTTACGGCACAAGAACGGCTATCGGCTTTAAGGCGCTCTGGTTTGCCGATGCGGACGGCCTTGAAATTCTGGAATTCAATTTCCTCCTCCGCCGTTATTTTGGCGGGAACGGCTATTCCGGTTTCTTCTTACAGGCAGCCGCCGGCCCTGTACTCTTTGCCTTTGACAGCATAACCATCCCATCCGAACACGGCATGATCTCTGTAGGGTTAAACGCTGGCTGGCGTCTTCTGTTGGGAGACCTTTTTTTTGTGGAGCCGAATATCCGCGCTGGGTATCCCTATTTTGTCGGTGGTGGGATTTTAGCAGGTTTACGGTATTAAACTTTTTTTCACTCACACATTTCATAGTCTTTTCTAGTTTGCCGATAATATATATAAATAAATGACAGCAGCCCCAAAATTTAACATTTTGGAGCTGCCCCAAGGCTAAATATGAAAAAAGAAAAGAAACAGCGTGAAACATCAAAAAATCTGATGACAGTCAGGTTTTCAATCGGCGCAAAGCTGATAACAATTATCTCAATTATTGTACTTTTATCGCTTGGGTCCATTACCGCTCTGGTTTCCTGGCTGGTTCGTGCAGATTTGGAGCGTGCGGCGGAGGAAAACAATTTCGAAGCGAACAGGCGCTCGGCAATTGAAGCGGAAGCAACGATTGCTAATGCGATCTCCAATTCACGGATATTTTTTCAGACCATTACCGCTCTTGGAACTGAAAGCCATCTGGCGCAGGAATCAGTGACATCTTTCTTTAACGAAAATCCGCTGGTTGCATGTGTCTTTTTCTCGACCGGCGTTCAGGCAGGCGAGCCTTTGATGAACAGGCGTTTTTTTGATTCCCGTGGAATTGATTCTAATCTTGCAAAATCGTACATGGATGATCGAAAACTGCTCTTGAGGCGTGCGGCGGCGGGGGAGACTCTGCTTTTTAACGCTACGCCTCATATCCCCGCGTCATTGCTGGCTATATACTTCCCATGGAAAAACGGCGGCGCGAGCGTTCTTTTCTCATCCTCTGCCCTTAACGAAATATTCGGATTTGGAATGAATCAGTCATGGTTTGTAAACAAAGACGGCGATATTTTGGTACACGCGGATTTTCAAAAGCTGAGAGCCGGAGCGAAAATCACAGGTCAGGATTTGATGACGGAGATTAATAAAAACCGTGAGCGGAAAAACTGGCAGAGTTTAGTCAATGTTGAAGCTGAGTTTGTGCGGACTCAAGGAACGCAGGAATGGGATTTAGCACGCCAGCAATGGGAAACTCTTAAAAATAAAATTATGCCTCTTGTTATTGTTGGCGTTGACGCTGTGTATAAATATTTACCGCTTGAAAGAGCGGCAAAAGTGAATGCAGAGGCCGAAGGCAATGTACGCTTGTTCGCCGCTTTTACCGTACTGAATACCGGCGGAGCGACAGTAATCACCAGCATAGAGTACGACAAGGTATTTGAAGGAATTAACGACACCACGCGGCGCAACATATATCTTACCGTTACTGTTTTAAGCATTTCAATTATACTAATCTGGTTCTTTTCAAAAGGCATTTCCATCCCCTTGAAGACGCTGGCCGCTGCGGCGCGTTCCATCGAAAGCGGTTCTTTTGAACTGGAACTGAAGACGGGAAGGCGCGATGAGATTGGCGTTTTAAATTCCAGTTTCCAGAGGATGAGCAAGGCCCTTGGTATTTTCGGCAGGTTCACCAATCGCGATATTGCTGTGCGGGCAATGCGCGGCGAGATAAGGCCGGGCGGCCTTTCGAAACACGCGACGATCTTTTTTTCTGATATTCGCAATTTCACATCAATATCGGAAGGTTTCACAAAAGAGTTCGGCGTTGAGGCAAGCAATCGTATTGTTTTCTGGCTTAACGAATATCTTACCAAAATGGTTGAATGTGTTGAAAAAACGGGCGGCGTCGTGGACAAATTCATCGGCGATGCGGTAATGGCGCACTGGGGCACTGCCTACACTGCCGGCAGCCCGGAAAAGGACGCCTATAACTGCATAAAAGCCGCGCTCTGGATGCGCAAGGCGCTCCATGAACTTAACAAACACCGTATGCCGGGGGACAAGGGCAATCCGTCAATCAACATTGGCTGCGGGATTAACACGGGTATTGTTACCGCCGGGCAAATTGGCTCCGATCTTCGTATGGAATACACGGTAATAGGAGACCCTGTGAACCTTGCTTCCCGCGTTGAAGCTCTTACAAAGCCTCTGGGTGCGGATATTCTGATTACCGAAGATACCTGGCGCCTTGTAAAAGATAAAATCATTGTCGAGGAGATGCCTCCTGTAACGGTAAAGGGAAAGGAAAGACCTGTGCGGATATTCGCCGTAATTAATTTATCAAGTACTGCCAAAGGGCCGCGGACTTTGTCCGAAGTGCGCAAACGCCTGGGTATAAAAGATAAGGATGTTTCAAAAGTGAATGTCAACGAGGATGAAAAAAAGTACAAGATCGGCGGAGAAAACTGACAGGAATGAGCGGCAAAAAGCGAACAGATTTCGGCGTCAGGGTTTTCCGGTTTACGGATTTCCTTGTAATTGTAATATTTATTTCTCTGGCTGCATTCAGTCTTTTTCTGTTCTGGATTGATCTTAATCAGACGTTTGTTGCCCGGAACAAAGAACCTGTAGGGTTTATCATCAATAAAAATAATGTAGTTGAGCGGCGTATGGCTGACCGCGGACGCTGGGACAGGCTCTCGGTAAAATCGTCAATATATGTGGGTGATACGATCCGGGTGGCGGAACCTTTATCCAGCCTGACGTTCACCAGCAGCGGTAAAGATTTCAGTCTTATGGATTATACATTTATACGTATAGCCGCTCTGGGCGCCGATGGTTCTTTGATAATTGAGGGGAATGTGAACATGATTGCTTCAGGCAGCTTCACTCTCAACGATACCCGGATAGATGCGGCATCGGGAATGGTAAACATAATCGAATCCGGTGATGACGGCATAAAATTACAGGTGCTCGAAGGCTCGGGTGTAAAAATCATCAATAAGGACGGACAGCTTCGGGAACTTAATGCGGGAGAGGAGATAAATTGGGATGCTTCCGGCAATGACAGGAACGTACCGGCGGCTGTGGTAACGCAGCCAAAGTCAAATGCGCATTTTCTCAATAAAGAAGGCGAACCTCTTTCCGTCAATTTTTCATGGAACAGAAAAAACCTTGGAAGCGCCGATACCCTGCGCCTTGAGATTGCACATAACCGGGACTTTACTCAGGGGCTGCTGGTTTATGATGGCCTTTTCGATACAGCGCGGACTGCTCTTGATCCGGGGCTTTGGCATTGGCGGCTTTCTTGGGAGAATACCGTTTTATGTTCCGGACGATTCAACATTGTAGATGCTGCAGGCCCTGAGCTTGTAAGCCCGCCGAGGAACACCGTTTTTCATTATCAAAGAGAATTGCCGAATTTGTTTTTTCAGTGGTCGGAAAAAGAAGAGGCTTCGCATTATATTCTGGAAGCAAGTGAAACGCCGGATTTTGCAAATCTTAGAGTGAACAGGCAGGTGGCTGCTACGTCTTTTATTCAGCCTGATATGGGGCAGGGAACATGGTATTGGCGGGTGATGCCTGTCTTTTCTTCTGTTTATGAGGGCAGCGCCGCTTATTCTCCTGCGTCCTCATTTCGTGTGGAGCAGGATGTTATTGAAGAGATATTGGTAGAAATACCGGAGCCGGAACCCGAACCGAAGCCGCCTCCGCCTCTTTTGCCTGCGCCCGGAAACCGTCTGCCAGCCGCCGGAGTCCGTATAGGGATCAATGAACTGCGAAGGCAGAGAACTATTGAATTCAGATGGTCGGCAGTACCTGAAGCCAATGCATATATTTTTACTCTCTATCAGCAAACTCAGGGCGGACGGCGGCAAATCATCAGAAGAGAACCGGACAACCGCACCAGTTGGACGTTACGTGATCTGAGTACGCTGGATCGGGGGACTTTCATCTGGCAGGTGGAAGCGGTGAGCAGAAACCGGAACGGAACTATTGAACGGCGGGGTATTGTTGGAGAAAATACTTTTATCCTTGATATTCCACCTCCCACTCCGATTCAGCTTGAAGATACAGGGGTTCTTTATGGCAATTAACGTCCGGTTTTTGCGGCGTATAATTTTCCCGGCGTTGTTCCTTATGGCAATGGCCCCTCTCCTTAAAGCGCAAAATTCCGGTTTTTTTCTGGATACCAGCAGTGGAGAACCCCGTTTTACTCAACGCCTTTCATGGAGCGGTGGCGCGAATGCCATGCGCTTTGAAGTTGTGATTGAAAGAGAGGAGCGCGGTGAATACCGCAGGCTCTTGTGGGAATTTACTGAAAACTCATTTATTGAAATTTCTCTTGCCTCGGGGAAGTACCGCTACCGTGTTATCCCCCATGACTTTCTGGACCGCCCCGGTACCGGAACGCAGTGGGCAGCTTTTGAGATTCTTGCAGCTCTTGCGCCTGAGATTCATGAAACATTACAGGAAATCATTTATAGCCATGATGAAAATATCATGCAATGCGAGATACATATCATTGGCAGTAATATTGGTCAGAATGCGGAAATATACCTGAAACATTCCGGTGGTGATACCGTAAATACAGACAGAAAAGATATATTTGATAACGGCGCCCGCGCCCGGCTTCTCTTTGATGCTGATCAATTGATTCCCGGAGACTATGAAATTTTTGTAAAGAATGAAAGCGGTTTAGGAACTTCCATAGGAATCACTGTTGCGTATCCTGAGCCTGAAGAAGACGAACAGTTCTTAATAAAAATATTAATCGAAATTGAACCGGATGAACCAGTCGAGCAGCCGAAACCTAGAGTCATACTGCCGTTTTATGTTAATTGGAGTGTACTCTGGACGCCTTTTGCTCCCATTTACGGAGAATCCTTTGGTCATGATTTTCAGCCATTCGGCGTAGCGTCCCGTATTGGAGCGATATCTACAAAAACCGGTTCCTTCAGTTTCGGGGTGGATTTTGCCATCTTTTTTTACACATTCGAGTTACCCAGCATTAATGAAGCCAGGATTGAGTTTAATCTGTTGTTCCAGAAACGGATGCCGGACAGCAAGTCAGCTGTTACATCACGGTTTGGAATGGGGATTACCATGCTGAAAAGTAAATTACTTGATTCGAACTCAGATACTGAAAACAAAAACACGGACGCTGCTTATGTTAACATTGGAGCTTCTTTTATGTGGATGCCGGGAAGCAGCTTTTACATGGAGGCCGGGCTTGATTATTCCCACTATCTGTCATCAGGGGCTCCCTCAGGAGCGATCCGTCCGTGTCTCGGCATTGGCTGGCAGTTTTAGGATGCTTTTTGCTTTGCAATTTGAGGCAAAAAGCGGTAATATTGTATTATGTTAATACCAAAAGCAGAACAGCGGATTGGGCAGTATCTCACATACCTTGAGCGGAACGCCTACCGGAAAATTTCCGATTTGAAATTTGAGTTGTTTGAGACCGGGGAGACTTACAGGCTTCCTCCCGAAAACGCGGAATGGGTAAAAATCAAGACCCCCGCTCCCTGGGGCAGTGAATGGAAGTGCGCATGGTTTCGCGCCGTGTACAACGCTCCGTCAAGTGATATTCCTCATTTTTTGAGTGTTACGCCAAATGCTGATTCGCTCGCCTTTATCGACAGTAAACCTGCCGGAGCGTTTAACATTTACCATAATAAAATCCGCATTGACGCAGACGGCAGGGAGCATACATTGCATATCGAAGCGTACTCAGGCCACCGCTTCGGCGGCTGCGGCCCTTTGGACAGTATATCGATATTTGTAAACGCCGGAGGCAAAAACCTTCATGCGTTTCCCAACACCTTCGAAGGCGGCGCGCTTCTTGAACGCCGCCCGCAGATATACTCGCTGTTCTACGATGTCCGCGCCCTTTTTGAAACTGCAATGACAGCGGATGCAAACTCACTGCGCAGGGCAAGGATACTGCAGGGGCTTTGTGATGCGCTTAACATAATTGGTTTTAACGTGCGCGCCAATGAACTTGACAAGCAGGCTGCGGATGCGGCGCAGCGTTTAGCGCCGTTGTTGTCCCTGAAAAACAGCCCTTCTACGCCTTCTGTGCATCTTATCGGTCATGCGCACATCGATCATGCGTGGCTGTGGCCGGTAAACGAAACAAAACGCAAGCTGGCGCGCACTTTTATCAATATGACGCGTTTTGCGAAAGAATACCCCGAATTCATTTTTATACAAAGCCAGCCCTGTCAATTGGAGATTGTCAAAAACGAATACCCCGATGTTTTTACCGCCGTAAAAGACGCGTACAAAAACGGAAACTGGGAGCCGAACGGCGGAATGTGGGTGGAGGCGGACTGCAATATTCCGTCCGGCGAAAGTTTGATCCGGCAGTTCCTTGTCGGGAAAAAGGTCAACAGGGAGCTGCTTAATTACGAAGCGGACACTCTCTGGCTTCCTGATGTATTCGGTTACGCAGCCGCCCTGCCGCAGATCATGAAAGGCTGCCGCATCAAATATTTTGTTACAAGTAAGATCAACTGGAACGACACAACTCGTTTCCCGTATGAAACTTTTATCTGGCGGGGCATTGACGGCACCGGAATAAAAACGCATTTCCTTTCCACATTTGGGCCGGGTCAGGGTTACAACGGAAAGGCAGTCCCCGAAGAGCTTGCCGGAATATGGAATTCTGTGCAGCACAAGGAAGTTCAATCCGCCTGTGTAAAACCCATAGGCGAAGGGGACGGCGGCGGCGGGACAATGCGCGCCGATCTTGAAATGGCGCGGCGGCTCGGCGATTTGGAAGGTTCTCCGCGTTCCGCATGGAAAACGGTAAGCTCTGCGTTAGATGAAATATTTTCCGGCGGCATTTTCCCGGAATGGCGCGGAGAATTATATCTGGAACTGCACCGCGGCACTTATACATCCCAATCCCGCACCAAACGGAATAACCGCCTTCTTGAGTTTGCCCTGCGCAATGCGGAATTTTTGTGCGCCTTTGCCGCTCTTAAAGGCGCGGAGTATCCGCATGAAGCCCTGCTTGACTGCTGGAAAGGTACGCTGACAAATCAGTTTCATGATATTATCCCCGGTTCGTCCATTGCAAAAGTTTATTTACATGCCGAAGCCGAGTCGCAAAAAATGCTTGCCTCTCTTGCGCAGATGAGCGAAGAGGCAAAAAAAAGCCTGATCCAGTCCGCGCCCGGCGATGTTTTTATTTTTAACGATCTTTCGTGGGAACGTGAAGATGAAATATGTCTTGAAGAGAACCATGCGGACATTGCGGCTCTGCGGGGAGAGGACGGCTCTGTGCATATATTGCAGAAGTATATGGAACTGGACGGGCACAACCACGCAGCCTTTACCGCAAAAATTCCCCCCCTTGGTTGGGCAAAGTTCGTGCCGGTAAACGGCACGATACCGATAAACGGTACGCAAAACGGAAACGTGAAATCTCCGTTTGTCTGGCAGGATAAAACACTGGAAACCCCCTTCTATAAAATTAAGTTCGATAAGGCGGGCAGGATTGTAAGTTTGTTTGATTTAAGGCTTAAACGCGAGATGGTTTCTCCCGGCGGAGCGTTTAACGCGTTTTTAACAGCCGAAGATGTTCCGGTGTATTGGGATGCCTGGGATATTGAAGCGGACTGGGAAAAACACTCAAGGCAGGAAACAGAGCTTATTTCCATGGAAGCCGCATCCGACGGGCCTGTATGTTTCCGCATCCGCTTTGCATACGAAGTAGGAAACGCTTCCATGCTGATGCAGGACATGATCTGTTATGCAAACGATCCCCGTATCGAATTTGAAACAAAGGTTTCCTGGCAGGAAAAACAACGGCTGCTTAAAGTAGAATTTGACACAGCCATTGACGCAATGCAGGTACGGTGTGAGGTGCAATACGGGCATATTTGGCGTAACACTCACCGCAATACAATGCAGGATCGCGCCAAATTTGAAATATGCGCCCACAAATGGATTTCGCTGGAAGAGGAGGGCGGCGGCATTGCCCTGTTAAACGACTGCAAATACGGCCACGATGTTGAAGGCGGCAGGATGCGTCTGACCCTGCTTCGTTCTCCCATTGCGCCTGACGCTACAGCCGACCACGGCACACACCGCTTTACATACGCAATTATGCCCTTTGCCGGCACATTCGGCTCATCAGGCGTAATCCGTTCCGCTTATGAACTCAATTCCCCTATGACCGCCTTTTTTGCAACAGAAGCGAACGGCGGCTCAAACAGCTCTGCATCACTTTGCTCGGTGGACGGAAACTCAGTCATAATTGAATGTGTCAAAGCGCCGGAAAACGGCGGCGCGAACGAACTAACAATGCGCCTGTATGAAAGCCTTGGCGGTCATTGCGGGACGACACTGCGCTTTTCGCGGGAACTTAAAGCCGCAAGCGAGACCGATATGCTGGAAGACAACCCCGCGCCATTGCAAGCGCAGGGAAAAAACCTTGCTTTGGAATTCAGGCCGTTTGAGATTAAAACAGTCAGAGTCTGTTTTTAGCGTTCAGTTCAAAGGAGACGCTGCATGAAAAAGGTATTGTTGTGTGTGAGCATAATCATTTTTGGTATTCTTGCGTCATGTAAGGACGGAAGCCAGAAGGAGGAAAATTTGCCGTATACCGTAAGATATAACGCAAACGAAGGAAGCGGAACGGCGCCTGCTTCAAAAAAAGCCGCGCAGGGGC
>JAIRRJ010000001.1 GCA_031256035.1 Treponema sp.
CCGGACCCCAAAAAGCACCCCCTGACTTTCAGGGTGCGCATAAACAAAATACTGCGCGAGCTTGCCGGGCATATCAGCATCGTAAAAGACGGCGAAGCCGACCCGTCAGGGCACATCACCGAGTTTATCGATAAAGACGAAAACGCCGTGAACAGCATTTTCGTCCCCGGAGACGGCTTTATCATTACAGGCCATAAAATCAAGCTGGCGGGTGATGATCCCGGCGTGGGCGTGTTCTTCGTGCCGGTAAACGACCCCTCTAAGGCGGTCAAAGCAACCCGTATATTCGAGAACAGTTCCGGCAAGCTAATCGGAATATGCCCGGACACAGGCTACCAGCACAGCAAAATCGAAATCCGCACCCAGTATAGCGGTTCAACCACTGTTTTCCTCAAGTCGCCAAGGGTCATAACCAGCAGATTCACTCTGGAACAAGCTTGAACAGGGGGGCTTTCCTACACTAAAGTTTTAGTATACGGCTGCACTAAAACTTTAGTGTAGCCGTTGTCTATCAAAACAGACCTTACTTGTCTATGAAATTAGTGTAGGCTTGTCTACAAAAATAGACATTCCTTGTCTATAAAGTCAGACCTGCCCTGTCTATCAAGTTAGAGAAGCCTTGTTTAACTGACCACTGATAACTGCTCACTTCAATGCCGCAAGCGCTTCCCATTCCATGGTTTTTGCCTCGATTGCCGCGGCGCATTTGTCAAGTTTTAGTTTCACCTCTTTTGCCTTTTCCCCGATGGAGTACACTTCCGGTTTTGCCAGTTCCTCTTCCAGCCAGATTTTCTCTTTTTCAAGTTCCTCAAGCGTTTTCAGGATTTCTTCTTCCTGCCGTTCCAGCCTGCGGAGATGGGTTTGCCTTTGTTTATCCGCAAGCCGTTTTTCATTTGCGCGGGAAACTGCGTTGCATGATAGGTCTTTTTTTTCAGGCGGCGGCGCTGTAGGCGGTTTCCCTGTCTCGGCATCCGTTATGCCGGTTCTCTCCAGATAATACGCATAATTGCCGTAGAACAGCCGCGCTTGCGCTCCCGGACTCAATTCCAGGGTTTTGGTGGAAAGCGCTTCCATGAATGCCCGGTCATGGGATACAAAGATTATCGCGCCTGAGAATTTTTTTAACGCCTCCAGCAGTATGTCCTTTGAATGAAGGTCGAGGTGGTTTGTCGGTTCGTCAAGAATAAGAAGGTTCATGGGCTTCAGGAACATTTTCAAAAGCGCAAGGCGGCTTTTTTCTCCTCCTGACAGCACAGAGACGTTTTTGTACACATCGTCCGCGCGAAAAAGAAAACTGCCCAGCATATCGCGTAATTTGGGGATGAGCGCGGTCGGCGCTTCCGCTTCCAGGTATTCTATCACCTGCATGTCGCACATAATGGCTTCCTCGGCAGTGTCCGGCGAAAAATATCCCGTCATGATGCCGCTTCCGTATTTTACGCTTCCTTCAAAATCTGTGTCTTCCCCCGCGATGATTCGCAGCAGGGTAGTCTTGCCCGCGCCGTTCTGCCCCGCAACCACCAGCCGCTCTCCTGTTTCAATGCACAGATCAATGCCGGAAAGCACTCTTCTTGCGCCGTAACTTTTACCGATGCCTTCCAGTGTCAAAGCGATTTTTCCCGAATGTGGCGCGGGCGGGAAACTGATGCTGATCTTTTTTAGCGATTCGGGGATTTCAATGCGCTCCATTTTTTCAAGCCGCTTGATGAGTTCCTGGGCAAAGGCAGCCTTGCTTGCCTTGTAGCGGAAACGGCGGATAAGGGCTTCTGCTTTTTCGATTTCCTCCCGCTGTTCCTCGTAGCGTTTAACAAGGCTTTCAAGTTCTGTTTGCCGGGTCTTTTCGTAAGCGCTGTAATTTCCGGCATAACGTTTCAGATTTCCGCCGAAAAGTTCGTACACTTCATTGACGCTCACATCAAGAAAATATCTGTCGTGGGAAACCAAAAGATAGCCGCCGGAAAATGTATCAAGCCAGTTTTCAAGCCATGTTCTCGCTTCTATGTCAAGGTAATTGGTAGGCTCATCAAGGAGCAGGATGTCCGGTTTTTCCAGAAGGACTTTGGCAAGGGCGATCCGCATCTGCCAGCCGCCTGAAAATTCGCCGCAGTCGCGGTTAATGTCTTTGAGGGAAAAACCGAGACCGGACAGCACCATTGAGACGGCGGCTTCCCGCCTGTAGTAGCCTGAGTTTTCAATTTGTTCCTGTAGATTGTGATGTTCTTCTATCAGCGCCTTTGTCGAAGATTCGCCGCCTTTAGCTTTTTCAAGCAATCCGCCGATTTCTTCAAAACGTTTAAGCAGAGCGTGAACAAAGCTAAAGGCGGTTTCCGCTTCATCGCGCAGGCTTTGCCCCCGGTGGACAATTCCTGATTGGGGCAGGTAGGAGATGCGCGTTCCCTTCTGTATTGCCTTTTCGCCGGAGTCAGCCGCGGTTTTCCCCGCGATAATTTTCATCAATGTTGTTTTTCCGCTGCCGTTTGCGCCGGTCAGGCAGGAGCGCGAACCTGCGGCAAGGCGCAGGCTTGCCTCTTTTATTATGTCCCTGTCGCCAAAGGCAAGATTAAGGCGGGTAAACTGTACAAATGCCATAGGCTTTAAGAATTGTCCGTGAAGAAATACAGCACCATGGGCGATGTTGACCGGCGCGTAACAGTAGTATCTTCGACAGCGAACTCCGGCACAACCTCCAGCCGCAGTCCCTGATTATCCAGGCTGTACATAAAACGAACGCGGCTATTATACGCCGGAACATCCGCTAACTCGAAGGTGAAAGCTCCATCGTAACGTTCCTCAAACGACTGGGTGAGAAAAAGATCCATGTGTACCCAGCCTTTTCCTGTCGCCTCGTACGGGATTAAGTGCGGCACAAGCAGATCGTATCCTGTCCATAAAAATTCGCCTGTCTCGGAAAAAGTTATGGTTCCGTAATTGTTGCTGGTAAAGGCAGGTCCCTGCTCGTAGATTGCGGCAAACTGGCTTTCCCGGCGGGCATTTTCCTGAATAATGAGATCGTCAACATCAATGGAAAGGGCGGTAAACAGCATCGTGCGATTTGCGCCCGTAGTGTCAAGAAACTGTACGGCGAGGGTGGTGTTTGTGCGGAGTGTCATCTGCAAATTAGCGCCTTCAAAACGCCAGGAGCGTTCTCCGTCGGGGTATATGCCTTCGTATACAAATTCCCTTTCCAGATCGGGCATGATTATTCTGGCTATACCAACATCCTGCCCGGGATCAAAGCGCCAGTTCTTTTCCAGTTCAGTGATATTAATCCGCCTTGAGTTTGCCATCTGCAGATAAGATTCAGACGACCAGATTCTTGACAACACCATTTCCAGGTCAGGATCGGAAGCAAGGGCAGTTTCTCTTCGTACAGGCGCGTCATGCATCGGCCCTGCGCCATGGTTAAAAAGTTTAAGTCTGTAGGAAAAACAAAATCCGGTAACGCCGTCATGGGTCAGTACCCTGTACCAGTCGCCGGGCAGGGGTTCTCCGCTTGCGCTTATCGCCGGATTTCCGTTTGCTAAACTCAAAATTTTTATTATTTCCCCGGTACGCAGCCTGTAAACCCTGCGGGAGTTGTTGTCGGGATTGTCGCGGATAGGAAGCCCATCCTGCATATTTTCAGCATAAACGTGCGCATATTCGGCAAAAGCTTCCGCACGCTTTTTGGCTTTTTTCCTGCTCCCATTAAACTCAAATTGTGAGAGGGGAATTTCAATCTTGTTTATGTCTTTTTTATCTTTTCTGAATGTGTCGGGAACCCCGACCACCCAGACACTATCGATATTTGATTTTATGTAAACCGGCAGCATCGTGCCGGAAGGAATGGGCGGCTCTTCGGTTGACCACAGAAGCACGCCCCAGCCCAGCCGCGAACAAGAGGAGAGGAGCAGGACAGCGAGAGTAACCAGCAGGTAGCAAGTAGCAGTTAGCAGTGAGCAGGCAGCAATGCAAGAAGGTGCGTACTTTCGGTACGGCGAGTAGCTTTGTAAACCGCTCTCCTCCTTCTTGTCACTGCTCACTGTTCCATGCTCACTATTCTACAACCGCAACAATATCAGCCATTTTGAGGATCAGGTGTTCCTCACCGTCAACTTTTATCTGCGTTCCGGCGTACTTGTCGTACATTACCCTGTCGCCTTTTTTGACAGTGATCTTTTCCTTTTCTGTGCCTGGTCCTGTTTCCACAACCACTCCCTGCTGGGTCTTTTCCTGGGCTGTATCGGGAATAATAATTCCCCCGGCGGTTTTCGCCTCATTTTTTTCCAGCTTAACCATGACCCGGTCTGCCAAGGGTTTAACTTTCATTTATTTCCTCCGTAATTATAGAAATTTGATGATTTCAATATACAAAAATCGTGTTTTAAGGTCAATAGCGTTTTCCCAAATACTTGTTTTTTTCTCTGTCTATTGGTATATTAACCCTACTTCGGAGGTTATTGTGAAGAAGGTTGTTTTTACGCTCTTTGTTTTCCTTATGGGAGGATCATTTTCCGTTAATGCTCAGGACTTTGCCCCGCAAACCGGTGAGCCGGTTTCTGCTCTGCCGCCGGTATTGCAACAAGAGTTGAATCAACTGCCTGCTGTGTCTGTAGGCACGGAAAAACTAAAATTTGAATTTACCGGTGATAACTGGACAGCAAAACTTAATAACAGAAATTTTATGATGGGTACTATTGTGACTCAAAATACGAATGAAGGCGTTCTTCTGACCCTTAATCAAACTCATGTTTACCCGAAAAGAGATATTCCAATAATTAGTGCAATAATCAAAACAAAATGGATACAAAAAACCGAACATGAGATTTTTCTCGAATATAAAGCAGGTCCGCCGCCGTCCCTCAGTTTTGTTTCCCGGCCTCAAGGCGTTCCTGCGGCAGCGCCCGCTCAGCCTGAACAGCCTGTTGTGCCCGAGATGGTGCGCATAAACGGCGGTACTTTCATAATGGGCAGCCCCGATGACGAGCCGGGGCGCAATGCCAACGATAATCCGCAGCGTCAGATAACAGTCAATTCTTTTTACATTGGCAAGTATCCGGTAACGCAGAAGGAATATCATGAAATAATGGGGGAAAATCCCAGCCAGTTCAAAGGGGATAACCTGCCTGTAGACTATGTAAGATGGTTTGAAGCGGTGGATTACTGCATCAGGCGGAGCCGGCGGGAAGGATTGACCCCTGCGTATGCGAGAAGCGGGGATCATGTAACTTTGAACAGGGACGCCAATGGCTACCGGCTGCCCACAGAGGCTGAGTGGGAATACGCCTGCCGCGCGGGAACGACTACCGCATACAACACCGGAGCGGATGTCAGCAACAACACCGGCTGGTACAATGACAACAGCGGAGGAAAAACTCAAGTGGTAGGACAAAAGCCCGCCAACGCCTGGGGTCTCTATGACATGCACGGCAACGTTTGGGAATGGTGCTGGGACAGGTTCAGAGATTTTTCAAATACTGAAAGGACTCAGCATATGTTACGCGGCGGGAGCTGGAGCAATTCGGCTTCTTTTGTGCGTTCCGCATGCAGGCGGCCCGAAAATCCGTTCAGCCGCCGCTCCAGCTACGGCTTCCGGGTGGTTCGTCCGCTTTAACTATAAGCAGAGCTTGAATGTTTTACCGCTGCCTAATCCTGTCCAGTTCAAGCTGGGCAGTCAGGTTGCCGGGATCAAGTTCCACCGCATATTCAAGGGTGCGCAGTACTTCGCTTGCGCGGCCCATGGCGGAGTGGCATCTTGAGATACGGTATTGAATTTGGGAAGCAGTTTTTGAATCTTGTACCTTTGCGGCGGCAAGTTCGTATTGTTCCAGTGCGCGGGAATGGGAACGTTCGTATTCAAGAATACGGCCAAGGTTGGCATAAACCGGCCATTCGCCTGAAATGTTTCGCAGGATGTTTCCGGCTTCATCAAGGTCTCCTTCCTGCATCAACTGAACGGCTTTGTAAAACTTTACCCAAAGACCTGCAAACTGAAATCGCTCGGCTCGCCTGAAGAGTACGCCTGTTTCGCTGTAAAAATGGTGGTAAAACATAAGCCATGCCGCCCACTCGTAAAGGTCTTCGTTTTCGGGATGACGATCCAGTAATAACCATGTCTCTGCAACCTGCCGTCCGGGCTGCCATCCCTGACTATTACGCTTAAGAATTTCCAGATCGATAAAAGGATAATCCGAAGGTTTCATATCTTTATTTTGCAGTAATGCAAGCGCCTGTTGATGCGAAAGAAGCCGGCTGTAACGGATAAGCCCTTGTTGGCGGCTTTCGGATTTTGAGTTTGCAGTTGCCAGTTTTTCCAGAAAAAAAGCGGCTTCAAGCGGGTCTTTGGAAGTAACGGCAAGATTGTAAAGGCTGTTTTCATCAATTGTATTGGCAAGGATTGTCCAGATTGAGCGGGCATTTTCAGTCAGCCCCGCAAGATACAAAGCGTCCGCCTGGCGTAGCAGTGCGGCGTCATCTTCAATATATGAGAATAATTCCGCCGAACGGACAAGGTCGCCGAAATCATAAAAATACTCGGCTGCAAAACGAATAAAATCATCGGAAGGCGGCCTTGAATTAAGCACAGCTTGTATGTCGGCGGCGGCTCCGCGTATATCCGAATGTAGGATTTTCATAATTGCAAAATCTTTTGTAATCTCTTCGGTTCCGTCTGAAAAAAGAAAAGGCGGCAAAAGCGCGGCTCTTGCAGGGGTTCTGAAATCTCCCAGTAATATATGCAGATTAAGGCGCAGTGTGTTGAAGGCTGGATCTGCAAGCAGGGGAAGGAAGACGCGCAGTTGCTCTTCTGTTTCCCTGTTGATTGCGGTATCTTTCACAATCGCCGCGGCGGCAAGGGCGGCCAGAGGCTGCGACCATGGATAGGCTTTTACCGCTCGTTCAAGCGAAAGACGGTAATTTACCGCTGATGGGGGATGAAGATGCGCGGCTTGCAGCGCAAGTGCCCTGCGCCGTTTCAGGACGGAAAGCCACGATTCAACGCCTATTGCTCTTTTTTCAAGGCGGTCAAGTTCCAGATTAAGTTTTTCAAAGTCTCTGCCCGCTGCCGCTTCTGTCGATCTGTCGTATTCGCGCAGGATGCGGAAAAAACTTTCTTCCTGCATTCTTCCTTTTTGCCTGCTGCCGGTAAAGAATACAACAGTGAACGCAATCCCGGTTAAAACAAAAAGTATTATTCCTGCAAAAAACGTTATGCGCAGTATACCGCCTTTGAATAATCCCCCGGTTAATTTTGGCAGGCGCATGAATCTTCTCTTGTTTTTTGCAGCGTTTTACGGATGCTGTCAAGGACTCCGTTAACGAACCGGTAGGAATCATCGGTACCGAATTCCCTGCAAATGCCGATGGCCTCGTCAATTACAATTGACGGCGGAATGTCGCTTTGATAAACAAGTGTGTATACGGACATTCTAAGAACCGCAAGATCAACGCGGTTGAGCCGTTTAATGTCCCAATGTTCCAGATGGCTGTTAATTAAATTGTCGATTTCTTTTATATTCTCTATTGCTCCCGCGATTATGGCGCGGGAAAAAGCTGCTATTCCATCATCAAGTGCGGCTCGTTTTTCTTCTTCAAGCCAGGCGAAGCTGATAAGTTCATCTACAGGAACGCGGTTAGATTCCCAGCCATAAAGAGCCTGAAACGCCAGTATGCGGCCTTTTCGCCGTGACGCCATATCTTACCAGCTTAAGTTTTTGTCAAGCACGTTAAATGTTCTCCCGGTTCTTAATTCGGCTACCAGCTCATCGGCGGCTTGTTTTAACGCTTCCATCTGCCGCTGCTGATACATGGTATTCCCAAGATAGTCTTTTACGGTTACCCGGGTTCCTAATTGAAAAATATCGTTAAGTTCCAGGTTTTTCATGCTGTATGTTTCGGTTACCTTGAATATCTGATACCCGGTTCTCCCTTCAATTACTTTTGAAACTTCTCCCTGTTTAAGAGAAAAGGCAGTGTTGATAAATTCCTGACCGAAAACCTGAGCCGCTTCCATGTTCCTCGGCAGGTAACCGGCATCCCCGGCCTGAAAACCGGAATTGGCGGCCTGGCCGCGGAGAACAACTTCGTCAAATTTGGAAGGGCTTGCGCCGATTTCCCTCGAAAGCTGATCAGCAGTATTCTTTGCTCTGGTTTTTTCCTGGCCAAAAGGAACTTGAATCATGGAAATACGGACAGTATCCGGCCTGACCAACTGAGCTTTTGTCATCAGATAGATGTTGCCGATATCATCTTCCGAAGGGTTTTTTACATTATCAAATATGCTCTTCTTTTTTGTTGTAAGATATTTATTTAATACCAACTGCCGCCGCACCTGATCACGGTACACTGCCAGTTCCATGCCGGTCTGATTTTTGACCGCTGTTGCAAATTCCGCATCGGTCGGCTTGCGCCCAATGGCTTGAGACATTTGCGTCTTGCTCTGTTCAAGATGATTATTTACTTCATTTTCGGTAATGGTGATTCTGTCTCTTTCTGCAGCCTGCAAAACCAGCCGTTCGTTGATCATTTCGTCCAGAACAGTAAGCCGCTCATCATTGTTTAATGCCCGTCCGGCGGCTTTTTCCCTTCGTTCAACCTCTGTACGAAGCTGTTTTCCGGTTATACTCTCGGTTTTGGTAAGATTTATAGTTGCTACGGTCTTAAAATCAAATTGTGCAAAGCCAAAAACCGCCGTAAAAACAGTTAAGAAAATCGTAAAAAATATTCGTTTCATTTTCATCCTTCCAAGGCTAATATATCACAAAATAAAACAAATGATAAGTGGGAAGGTTAAAGAATAATGGAGCAGGGAGTTGGGTTTTCACTCCAGTACCGCTCTGATCCGCCTGACCCCAGCCGATGAAGATTGTTCCTTTTGAATGCTGAATTTTCCCATGTTTCCCGTCTTTTCCACATGAGGGCCGCCGCATACTTCCCTTGAGAAAAAGTCCGCCGCGGAATTGCCGACTGTGTAGACTTTTACCTGCGATTCATATTTTTCTCCGAACAGGGCGATTGCGCCGGAAGCCTTTGCTTCTTCAATGCCCATCATTTCCATAAAGACGGGAAGGTCTTTTATGATCTGCTCGTTGACAATGCCCTCTATTTTTTTGATCTGTTCCGCTGTCATTGGCGCGTCATGGACAAAGTCAAACCGCAGCCGCTCAGCGGTGATGTTACTGCCTTTCTGGGCGACATGATTTCCCAAGGTCATTCGCAGCGCCTGGTGAAGCAGGTGGGTGGCGGTGTGGTATTTGACTGCCATTTCGCCCTGATCGCCCAAGCCGCCCTTGAAGGCCTGCCCGCTCTGGGAACGGGAAAGCTCCTGATGCTTTTTGAAGGCGTCATCAAATTCTTCGCGGTTCACCGTCATTCCCTGTTCGCGGGCAAGTTCCTCTGTCAACTCAATCGGGAAACCATAGGTGTCGTAGAGTTTGAAAGCAAGCCGCCCAGACATGATTTTTTGCGGATTTTTGAGGAGGTTAGGAAGGAGTTTTTCAAACTCATGTTCGCCCTTCTGCAGGGTTTCCATGAATTTGGCTTCTTCCTTGTCAAGTTCTTCGATAATGCGGGCTTTGTTTTCCAACAATTCGGGATACGCCCCTTTCATTTTTTCGATTACAACTCCGGCAATAGCTGCAAGAAAGTTTCGTGCGCCTTCACCAAGGAATAATTTTCTGCCGTGGCGCACAGCCCGCCGTATCAGGCGGCGCAGCACATAGCCTGCCCCCACATTTGATGGGCTTACCGCCTTGGGATCGCCAAGTATAAAAGTTGCCGAACGCACATGGTCGGCAATGATCCGTATTGAGCGGTCTGTTTCACCATCCTGCCCGTACTTGCTGTTTGACGCGGTTTCTATCGCTGCGATTATGGGCGCGAAGATTTCAGTATCGTAAACCGAAGCCTTGCCGGTGAGGACGGTTACGGTTCTTTCGATACCCATGCCCGTATCAACGCACTTTCGGGCAAGCGGTATGTATTCGCCGGCGGCGTTTTTGTTGTACTGCATGAACACGTCGTTCCAGATTTCAAGCCATTTGCCGCAGGAGCAGCCGGGCTTACAATCATCGCCGCACGGCTCGTCTCCTTCGGAGCCGCGTCCCATGTAATAGAACATTTCACTGTCAGGGCCGCACGGGCCGGTGGTTCCGGCAGGCCCCCACCAGTTGTCTTCACGCGGCAGATACGCGATACGGCTGATACCCAGCTCTTTCCAGACAGCCGCCGATTCGTCATCACGGGGCACGTCTCCTTCCCCTTCAAAAACCGTTACCCCCAGCTTTTCGGCGGGAATATTGAGCCATTCGGGGGAGGTAAGGAACTCATAGCTCATCTTTATCGCGCCTTCCTTGAAGTAGTCTCCCAGCGACCAGTTGCCCAGCATTTCAAAAAAAGTGAGGTGGCTCGCGTCCCCCACGCTGTCAATATCGCCGGTACGGATGCACTTTTGATAATCCACAAGCCTCTTGCCCGCCGGATGTTCTTCCCCCAGAAGGTAGGGGACAAGGGGGTGCATTCCCGCCGTGGTAAAAAGCACGGTCGGGTCGTTTTCGGGCAACAGGGACTTGCCCTGAATCTGGGCATGGCCTCTGGAAACAAAGAATTTTATATATTTGTCGCGAAGTTCATCTGCTGTCATGGGGGTATAATAACAGAATAGCGGGGGTAATGAATAGTGCTTACTACCATCTATCACCGGTTTTATGTTATAATGAAACCTTTAGGGGAGCGGAATATGCAAAAAACCATTTTTGTAGTTGATGACAGCGCGACAAATCTTTCGGTGGCTGAAAACGCGCTGGAAAAACAGTATCAGGTGATAACCCTGTCGTCTGCGGTAAAAATGTTTACGGCGCTGGAGAAGGTTAAGCCCGACCTGATTTTGCTGGATATTGAAATGCCGGAAATGGACGGCTTCGAAGCGATGAAGCGGCTGAAATCAGGCGATTCATATTCTGAAATTCCTGTCATATTCCTTACCAGCCTTTCCGATTCCGCCAATGAAGCCCACGGCATTGAGCTTGGGGCTGTGGATTTTATCATCAAGCCGTTTTCCGAGCCGGTGCTTTTGAACCGTATCAAAAACCATCTGCACATTGACGAGTTGATCCGTGAGCGGACAGAGCAGCTCCGTGAGAAAACGGCTCAGCTCCAGCGGCTGCAAAACGGCCTTGTATTCACTTTGGCGGATATTGTCGAGAACCGTGACGCGAATACCGGAGGGCACATTGACCGCACTACGGTATACGTAAAAATATTAATTGACGCCATGATGGCAAACGGGGTGTATGCGGATGATATACGCGGCTGGAATTTGGAATCGGTTGTTTCATCAGCGCGCCTTCATGACATCGGTAAAATCG
>JAIRRJ010000028.1 GCA_031256035.1 Treponema sp.
GGAATACTACGAAGGCCGGGGCTGGAACAACGAGGGTGCGCCTACGAAAGAAAAACTTGGGGCTTTGGGGCTGAAAGCGAAGCTGTAAGCTATTAGCAACAGCTTTTAGCCAAAACCTAAGGTTTCGAAATGCGGGTCAGGTTTTTTGCCACACTCAGAGGTATTACCGGATGCGCCGAGGCGGATGTCCCTTACAGGGAAACCGCCGGCGCTCTGGCCCGCTCTCTCTGTGATCTATACGGAGTAAAGCTGAAAGAAAAGTTTTTTCCCTCTGGCGCTGAAGATAAAGAAAAATTTGGACCGGAGATAATTGTTTTAATAAATGGTCGACATGTAATTCATCTGGGAGGCCTGGCCGCACCCCTGAATCCGGATGATAGGGTGGATGTTTTCCCGGTAGTAGCTGGAGGCTAACTATAGTAATTTGAGGTTAAGGAGATTATAAAATGACGGTTCCAGTTTCTCTAAAAGAAGTTACCAGAGTGTTGGCGTCTTATCCCAGCGAGAAACGCTATAGTCTGGCAATTCTACAGGATTTGCAAAACAAGTTTGGTTATGTCCCCCGGGAATGTCTTGAGGTAGTTTCAAAAGCACTGGGCGTCAAAATCTCCGCACTTTATTCAATGGCTACATTCTACCGGGCTCTGAGCCTCAAACCCAGGGGAAAACACATTATCAGAGTATGTGACGGAACCGCCTGTCATATCCGTGGGGCTCCGGTTTTGCTGGATGCCCTCAAACGCGCCCTGAAAATTGAGCCGGGAGAAACCACCAGTGACGGTCTTTTCACGGTGGAAACAGTCAACTGCCTTGGTGCCTGCGCCTTGGCGCCAGTGATGGTGGTGGACGGGAAATACCATTCCAAAGTAAAACCCGACGAAGTAAGTGCTATTCTTAAAACATACAAAGGGAAAAAACATGGCTAATACTCCGATGGAAAAAACACTGTTGGTCTGCTGCGGTACCGGCTGTATAGCCACCGGGGCTTTGAAAGTGGCGGAAGCTCTGGAAAAAGCGGCGGCGGTAATGGAGAAGAAAGGTATCTTGCGCGTAACGGTTAACCTCAAGGGCGGAATCAAGACCACAGGCTGCAACGGCTTTTGCGAAAACGGACCCATTGTAAGGCTCATGCCCGATGACATTTCCTATTACCGTGTGCAGCCCTCAGACGCAGAAGATATCCTTAAACATATAGCCGGTAAAGGTGAAATCGTTGAACGCCTGCTCTACAAAAATGACGCGGGGATGAAGGTACTCACCCAGAAAGAAAATCCTTTTTACGCCAAACAGCACAAAATCGCCCTAAGAAATGCGGGTTTGATTGAGCCCGGAAACATTAAGGACTATGTAAACTCAGGCGGCTTTGAAGCTCTGAAAAAAGTCATGACCATGAGCACCGACGCTATTATCGGCGAAGTTGAGAAATCCGGCCTCCGGGGCAGGGGCGGTGCCGGCTTCCCCACCGGCGCAAAATGGCGGCAATGCACAACTTACAACGAAACTCCCAAATACGTGGTCTGCAACGGTGATGAGGGAGATCCCGGCGCGTTCATGGATCGCTCAATTCTCGAAGGGGACCCCCTCTGTGGTATCGAAGGATTGATTATTGCCGCCAGAGCCACAAGCGCCACTGAGGGCTTCATGTACATCCGTGACGAATACGAACTTGCCCAGAAAAATGTCGCCAAAGCACTTGAAAGCGCCAGAGCGGCGGGATACCTGGGAAAAAACATTCTTGGCTCCGGCTGGAATTTTGATATATCTATATTTCGCGGAGGCGGCGCATTTGTATGCGGCGAGTCTTCCGCTTTGATGGCTTCAATTGAGGGCCGGGTGGGCGAACCCAGAACCAAGTACATCCGCTCGGTGCAGAAAGGTCTTTGGGACAAACCTACTGTCCTCAACAACGTGGAAACCCTGGCAAACATTCCTTATATCATTTTACACGGCGCTTCCGATTTCATAAAAATGGGAACCAAAGATAGCGCCGGTACCAAGGTTTTTGCCCTGGTTGGTAAGGTAAAGCGCACGGGTCTTGCGGAAGTTTCAATGGGAACCACCCTGAAGCAGCTTGTGTTTGATATTGGAGGCGGAATACCGGACAAGAGGTCAATAAAGGCGGTTCAGACCGGCGGACCATCTGGCGGCTGCATTCCCGCATCGCTTCTTGATCTTCCTATTGATTTTGATACCCTGGATAAACACGGTTCCATGATGGGCTCCGGCGGAATCATCGTAATGGATGATCACACCTGCATGGTGGAAGTAGCAAGGTATTATACCAAATTCCTTTCTGAAGAAAGCTGCGGTAAATGTACTCCCTGCCGCGAAGGTTTAAGGCTCATGCTGGAAACCCTCACTGACATCACTGAGGGTAAAGGCCGGAAGGGCGATATAGAATTTCTCGAAGAAATCGGCACAGCCATGAAAGAAGCTTCACTCTGCGGTCTTGGAAAGAGCGCTCCCAATCCGGTGTTATCAACCACCAAATATTTCCGTGACGAGTATGAAGCCCATATAAAAAACGGGATATGCCCGGCAGGGGTTTGCCCGAAACTCACTTCCTTTGTTATCGCCAAAGAAAAATGTAAAGCCTGCGGCTTATGCAAAAAATCCTGCCCTGTTTCGGCCATAACAGGTGAGAAAAAGAAACCTCACGTTATCAATCAAAGACTCTGTGTGAACTGCGGGAGCTGCAGGAACGCCTGCCCATTTGACGCGATAGACACCAAAAGACCGGACAAAACCAGGAAGGAAGCGAAACAAGTTGAGAAAAAGACAACCGTAAAGAAACCAGCAGTAAAAAAGCCGGCGGTGAAGAAAGCGCCGCTAAAGAAAGTTCCGGCGAAAAAAGCCGCCGCAAAGAAGACAAATAAAAAGACGCCTGCAAAAAAAGCGATCACAAAATCAAAGCAAAAAACCGATAAAGGCAGGGCATCCAAATAAGCCAAAGGACAGCGCACAATAGCGTTTGGGGAGAGGACGTAAGAAGATTACACCGAACCCTCGTATACCAGCAGTTGTTTCGCATCTATGGTTACAGTTATTCCGGGTTCAACTTTATCAACCGCATGTCTGATCATTGTTAGCCACACAAGATTGGGATTTATTTCGCGCAATCTGCTTTCACAGATCTCTGAAACGCCCTCGCAAATGATCCCGCTTACAAGATGGACAATGGGAGTATAATCTTCGGTAAGTAACTTGCAAACGAGTATTTTGCCTTCGAATACCTTGTTCTTGTCGCGCAAATCATCCGGAGTCAGGGCATGAATGATTCTGCCCTGTGCTCGTGTCATTTCCGGGTTTGAAAACCCGCCGGCGGTGGAACGCGCAAGTACTGTCCCAAGTATGATGACGCGGACAGTGTTTACCATATGCGGGCTTTCCAGCGGTAAACCGGCAACCAGCGTAATCTTGTCGGAAATGTCGGCCAGCCCCGAATCAGTTGCGGCTTTCATCGCTTTTTGAATCATGCTCTCCGTTTTATCAACACGCCCCGCATGCCATGTGTAAACACCCCAAAACAACTGCATGATGCGTTCAACCCGCCTGTCAGGCGTTATGGCAAGTATTGGTTCATCCGGCCTGAAAACACTGAGCAGGCGAGCCGTATTGCCGGACAGTGTCGGCGTAACTATTGCCTTTGCACCTACCGCTGTTGAAACTTCAGTACCTGCCTTCGACATGGTAATACCCAGATTTTCCTTGGGGTTATGCACTCCCGAGAAACATTCATCATGATAACTTCTCATACGTTTACGAAAATCACTTGATTGTTCAATGGTGCAGGCTATTTTATCCATCATTTTCACAGCTTCAACCGGATACGCTCCGGCGGCAGTCTCGCCGGAAAGCATGACTGCGTCAGTCCCGTCAAAAATCGCATTTGCGACATCGGTTAGCTCAGCGCGGGTCGGTCTTGGATTTACAATCATGGACTCCAGCATTTGAGTCGCGGTTATGACAGGCTTTCCCATCCTTCGGCACGCGTTGATTATGTGTTTTTGCGCAAGCGGAATCTGTTCGGTGGGAAGCTGAACACCAAGGTCTCCCCGCGCCACCATCACGCCATCGGCAAGTTTCGCGATTTCCCGGATGTTATCAAGACCTTCACCGTTTTCGATTTTAGCAATAATTTTAATCGATGAGCCAAGACTCTCAAGATATTTTTTGATTTCTGTGACTTCACGCGGAAAACTTAAAAAAATTGCGGCAACATAATCAACATCCATCTCCACGCCAAAGGCAATATCTTTTTTGTCCTGTTCGCTCATTATTGGAAGCTGCGCATGAATACCTATAAGGTTTACATTTTTTTTACTGCCGATTATTGCGGCATTGTCCGCACGGCAATTGATAATATCGTTAGCAACATCAAGCACTTCAAGATCAAGGAGGCCGTCAGCTACAAGAATGCGGTGCCCTTTTTTGAGTTTTTGGGCAGCTTCTTTCCAGGAAATGGAAATACGCGCCGGAATATCTCCCTGTGCCGCTGTACAAAAACAATCATCACTTGTAACAGCAATACTGTCGCCCTTGTTAATGGTTATCTTGTCGTTTCCCTCAACCATGCCCGTGCGGATTTCAGGTCCCTTTGTGTCCAGCAGAATGGCAACAGGTTTCCCCAGCTTGCCGGAAACCCGTCTGATACCTTCTATTCTGGTGCGGTGTTCATCATGCGTACCATGGGAAAAATTGAGGCGGGCGACATTCATTCCCGCGAGAATCAATTCACCAACGACAGAATCTGTAGCGGATGAAGGTCCCAGTGAGCATACTATTTTGGTTTTTCTGTATTGCATAAAAAAACTTTACTTCCCGGGTTTTGAGCCTATGAGAGTAAAACTTAAACTTGATTGATAGCGTTCGGCGCTTTCGGGGTTGACGATCTTGTCAGAGGCAAAAAAGCCAACTGATCCGGTCGAAAAATCCTTGGCGTGGGCGTAGAGGGTAGACCAAACTTTTCCCTCGCTGTCTTTAATGGTAATCTCCAGAAATTTTGGCGCTTTTGGATCGCGTTTCGCAGGTTCCGGCATAAAATCCTCCTTAAATTAATATACAATAAAAAGTTTTTTGTGCGATACTGGATTCGAACCATAGTAAAACCAGTTGGTGGGCGATACTGGATTCGAACCAGTGACTCCTACCGTGTGAAGGTAGTACTCTCGCCACTGAGTTAATCGCCCGCCAACTGGCCTTAACCAAACAACACAGTGACTTCACCGTGTAACACTGCCCGGCGGCCGAATGGCCGCCTTTAAATCCTTCCTCTCAGTGCGCAGCCCGAAGGGACGCATGGTGGCACTCTCCCACTGAGTTAATCGCCCAAAAATAACGGATTTGGAATTTTATCATTATCGCCGGGAATGTGTCAACGCAGAACGCCTGCGAAGTTAACCATTAACGGCCGGTATATATTCCTTCCGAAAGACGATAGCCAGGTGTAGCAAGGTTCTCCCAGGCAGAAGGTTCGAGTATATCCTTGTCGATTCTAAGAAAGAATTGAGGTTCGTAGCCTGGCACGGGATGAAGGCTGTTCTGGACATTCAAATACGCGGGATTGATGA
>JAIRRJ010000034.1 GCA_031256035.1 Treponema sp.
CATACGGCAAAGGAATTGTGGGCAATACTTGGCAAACGTCTTATTTCTTTACCTTCCAAATTGCTCGGCTTTAAGCCGTTCTGTTTGTATGCGGCAACATGGCTTTTAGTGCAAGGCCACATAAGGGACTGGATTTGGTTCTCTGTTGTGGTGATTGTCCTGTTTGGCATTTTGGGATTAAAGGTGTTAGCAAACTGGAAGATAGGGAGCAGGGACTAATGAAAAACTATTTAACTGATTTTGCGAAGGGGATTATTGTTGGTGCGTTAGTTGCAATACTCATTTGTGGAATAATTGCAGGACTAATGTACTTAAACAAACGAGACAAGGAGATAGTTGAGTATGCGGAAAAACAAATTGAATTACAGGAATTGCGGGAAGATATTATCAATCGTGATCCTGTTGACTTTCTTGAAAATCCCGATGTACGCAGAGCCGCTGACGGAGCCGCCGCCGAATTTGACCGAAAGCGGGACGAAATTGTGGAGCGATTTAGAAATCGATTGTCCAGCAGAGCTGGCCACGCTGATTGAGGAAATTTCCGAGGCTGCTTATGAGGCGAGTGAACAGGCCGCAAGCGAAGCGGCACGGGCGGCTATGCTGGCAAGCCTTGATCGGGAAGTGGCGGCATTGCGTGAAGCGCAACGCTGGCGCATGGAAGCGGAAAATAACTATCAGGAAATTCAAGCGGTGAAACAAGCGGGTAGAAAAAACACTTTGCTTGGTGTGGTACTTGGGATTTTAGGCGGCCTTGTTGTCGGGGTCGGCGGTACTTTGATTATTGGGGGTAGATGATGAGAGACAGAATTAAAATCCGTGGGAAAGTAACCGTACAGGTATTTGACCAACACGGAAAATTGAAGCGGAGAAGTCCGGGTTTTTTACGGCGGTTGTTTGGGTTGCAAGGTCAATTCATGGTACAGGAATTTCACAACATTGTTACTCGTGAAGGGGACGCTCTGATTGCCGATGCTTTGCTGGCTGCTCCTACGAAAGCGAAGGTAACAAGTGCGGCGGGGTTTATTCAGGTTGGTACGGGCTGGACGGGTAACAGCACAAAAGCAAATAAAAGGTGCAATACGCCGACCGGAAGCATGAAAGCCCTTGACGCTGGTTATCCGGCGCTAAATGCGGCGTTTGGCAACACCGGCGATACTACGCTTACTTATCGAGCCACTTTTGCGGCAGGTACATTGTCGGCTAACGGTATCAATGAGGCGTGTCTGCTCAACGGTAACGGAACCGGGGCTAATTGTCTGGCTTATGCTCAAATTACGCCGTCCGTCAATGTTACGGCAAGCGATACATTGCAGGTTTTATGGGAAATCACGATTTTGGGGCAGTAGGCTTCCGTCAATCGGTAAATGATTTTCCCTGTTCGGTGGAATTGGGAAACGCCTCACCTTCTTTTGGCATTAAACGCTTTGGTAAGGCTTTGCGCTTTTGCCCTACTGATGACGAAGGTTTTAGCTTGCGTGGGGATAAACAGCGGCTTTTATACAAGGGGCGGCGGCGTTCTCATAGGTTTACCATTCATAACGATACGGCTTTTGAATACGATTGTATTCTAAACAGGGAGCCGGATAGCAATGTTATTACGCTTTTGATTGACGGTGCTGAACATTTTGATTTTTTCCGGCAGCCTGATTTTGTTTCTGATCCGTTCCTGAAAGGCAGTTACGCCGTATACAAAAAAGATACTTTGCTTGGCGATGGTACTGGTAAACTGTGCCATATCCACAGGCCGGAAATAATAGACGCTAAAGACCGCCGGTGTTGGGGCGATTTGGCGGTTGTTGATAATGTGTTGCGTATAACAGTACCTGATTGGTTTTTAAGTGATGCCAAGTATCCGGTGATTGTTGATCCTACGGTTGGGACTTCTACGGTGGGGAGCCAGAATAAACATATATGGGAGCCGGGGGAACCCGCCGAACCCTTGATGTTTGAATTGTCCATACCTGTCAACCGCTTTCTAGTGCCAGAAACAATAAACGGACTGTGTACTGCTTATGCTTATGTAAATCAGGATGATTGGGAAGCAGGAGGGCGGCCTGTAATTTACTCTGATAATGGGGATAAGCCGCTCACACGAAAATCAATGGAAGAAGGTTTTATTGATTTGAGGGTTGTAAGCGGCAAGCCTGTCGGCTGGCGTTCCGCAACATTCAAGAGCAATGGGAGTATCGCAAGCGGATCATATATTTGGTTTGGTGTTTTCTGTGAATACTACTGGATGCCTCGATTTGATTACGGGGCAAAATGTTATGTTGACTGGTGGGACGCTTATACCAGTATACCAAATACTTACCCTTTATATTCTGCAAATTATTACGAAAATTTCAAATTGTCGATGTATTTTACATATACGTCTGCACAAAATTATATAAGAACAATTACGCAGGGCGTTTTCTTATCAGATAGCCGTAAATTAACCGCAAACTACAAACGGCAAATAACGCAAACAGTACAGGCAAATTCAGCATTAAGCAGATTGCAAACTTTATACCGGAAATTTCAAGAAGCGGTAAAGGTGTCTGACCATTATTCCGCTTCGGTTCAATTCTTGCGAATTGGCAATGACCATATCAAGGTTACGGATACTTTCAATCACTGGGGGGCGTTCTTCCGTGGGTTATTTGAAAATCCGATTGTTACTGATGATGCAAGGGCAGGTTGGATTTTATCGGTGAAAATTGCCGATACCGTCCATGCGGCGGGTACGGTGTTCCGTGGGCTGATTTTACTGGTGCGGATTGTTACCGGGGTTTTTATTCGGGATTATCTCTTGGGGCGGTTTCTGAAAGCAAAACAGGAGTTGGTTTTGAAGTCTGCTATTACTCGTGAAATTATCCTTGAAAGTAAAATTGATTAGGGGGTATTTGTGGGGAGAATATTTGTCAAACAGTCCGCATTGCGTATAACGCTTCAAACTTTTGTTGAGTTGGAAGGGATAATCTCTGCGGTTATCAGGTACAAAAAACCTAACGGCAGGGACGGAGAATTCTCTGCGGCTGTAGGGGATGTAGAAAAGGGCGTTATCTTCCATGAGTGCCTTGAGGGGGAAATAGACATTTCCGGCTGGTGGGTGTTTTGGGCGTTTGTTACTTTTGCCGATGGGCGTACTGCTTCCGGCGAGGCGGCGAAAGTTTACATTTGGAAGGAAGGCAGCGGATAATGAAAAGATTTACACCTGAAGAAAAGTACAAATACAATATTCGCAAGCAGCAAAAAACACTGGAAGAATTTGCGGAACATGAATTTGAATGGGCTAATGATTTAATGTACTGGTACAGGTTAAAGAAACAGGATATGCCGGATGACGAGTACCGTGCCTGCGCCTTTTTCCAAAACAGGGAATACCGCAACAAACCGGGGTCGTTGACCTTGTTATACGAAATGTATCTGCGGTGTCATAATGAACTGCCGCAAGTTACCAAAGAAAACGCTTTTGATATTTTGTGCTTTCAATTCAAGATGTACGCACAAGTATTAAAAACAGGGGGGTACGATGGCAAACCAAATTGGTGATGAGAGTATTTTTCTGCGGATTATGCAGCTTAAAAAAGGAAATATCCAGTTTACGGACAGCACAAACGCTACGAGGCTTTTCCGTGAACATGGCCGGAATATCCGTTATTCCCCCGCATGGAAGAAATGGATTGTGTGGGACGGTACGCATTGGGTAACTGACGAGGGCGGGGCTTTGGTGCATGAAAAGGGTCTTGAAACAGTACGCAATATCTATGACGAACTTTCCAAAACAGACGATTATAGGGAGCGTAACGAAATTGAAAACTTTGCGAAAATCAGCGAAAGCATGAGGAGGCGTGAGGCTATGGTAAAAACAGCGCAATATTTAACGGAACTTAATATCACCAGTGATGACCTTGATAAAAACCCGTGGCTAATCAATGTGAAAAACGGAACTATTGATGTCCATACCGGGGAATTCAGGGAACACAGGCAGGAGGAAATGATTACCAAACTTGCTAATGTGGATTATGACCCGCAAGCTGATTGTCCGCTTTGGAAGCAGTTTATCAGGGAAATAATGAACTACAACAATGACATTATTACTTTCTTGCAAACGGCGGCGGGTTGGGCTTTAACCGGAGATAATTCGGAGCAAGTGAT
>JAIRRJ010000103.1 GCA_031256035.1 Treponema sp.
TTAGTGGTGAAATCCTCTTCATTCTTTAATCTTCCTCCGTGAGCGCGCACCGAAGGTACGATGTATCTTTGTGCCTTTGTGTGAAATTTTTGGAAATAATACTTTTTTCAGAAAAAAAGTTTTGTTAAGTAGTTTGTCTAGTTGACACGATCTTAGTGGTATTCTAATTATAATTGGGGATTTTCGGCAATCGGCAATCGGCAATCGGCAATCGGCAATCGGCAATCGGCAATCGGCAATCGGCAATCAATGGGGAAATTTGCTTTTTGGTCAGCAATTTGCATAGTTAGTGAAGTTTATCACGGGGTGAGGGGAGTTGGCAAGGGAAAAAATGGGGGATTTTTGGGGGGAGGAGGAATGTCTTATTTCCATAATTATTGGAATACTGTATATTAAAACATGGAACTGGAATTCATCTTCCGTGAGTCAGCTTTTAAGCATGGTGTAACCGAAGTGGATATTCGCCATGCTTTTGAAAATTACCGGACTATCAGGCAATTCCGAAACCGCGAAAATGTGTATCTGCTTGTCGGTTTTAATTTGAAAGCAAATCCGATTGAGATACTGTATAATGAATTTGGGGAGAACGGCGTGAACGTATTTCATGCAATGACATGTCAAAGCCATTTTTTACCGTTGCTTGAAGAAGGGAGTATTTATGACTGAAATTGAACAAAAAACCGGAATGACGGACGCTGAATGTGAATATTGGGATGAATATATTACCAATCCCGAAAATCCTGTTCATCTGGGACCGAACCTGATAAAGCTGGGTGTAAAGCCCGGTTTTGCACATGATTATCTTCCGTTAAACAAACTGGATAGTGATGTAACGGAATATCTGCGCAAGCAGGCAGCCGCATTTCACAAAAGCCAGATAGAAATAATTAACGATATTGTCCGTGAAAAACTTGCCGTAACTGCATAAGCAAAAAATTGGCGTTTTTTTGGGGGTGGGAGGGAGTTGGCAATCCCTTCCTTCGCAATATTACGTGTGTTTCCTAATGTACCGGGCAGCCATAAACATACATACGCCAATTACTATCAGGGAAATACCTACTATGAGTTGTAGAAACATATTAACCTCCAATCCAAGATTTAATTAAGTCAATAATAGCCAGAATACCAAGTATCGTAACAATTCCCGCACCAATGTCAAATGCCCGTGCCACTATACTTTGTGGTTTTGACATAATTGCTAACATTTTATCAAGTTTGTCGTTTATTTGACCCAAAAGGACTATTTCTTCTTTGTCCATACTGGTTTTTATGATATAAGGAAAAGCTCTCTATGTAAAGACTAAAATCATTCGCCGTTTGTGAGGGCTTTTTTCCTTAAACAGAGAATTGTTCCTGCCGATAATGGAAACGGAGGACTGTATGGCAAGGGGCGTTATAGCGGCCTTTTTGGGCATTTTTCTTGCTTTAAGGATAGAGGCGGCGATGGTTTCAGTTCTGGTAATTGAAACCGGGCTTTCCGGTGAAGAGGAAAAAAAACAACATTCGCGGGTTTGGGAAAACAGTCTTTTGGACGCTTTTTTTAATGAGGGGCACATTGTAACAAACGCTCCGATAATGCGCATCAAGTGCGTGGCGAAGGGTGAAATACCTGAGGAAGCTATGGCGGAAATGGAGGCGGCGCTGGAAGGGGGAGCCGGTTTCTTCTTTTTGGCGCAGTTGGATTATACACCCGGTGAAAAAACGCCGCGTGAAATAGGGTTCGCGTTTTTCAAGATAAAGCCATTCGGAAAAATCTTTGAACGGCGGCTTGCCGGAAAAAGTTACAGGACTGCAAAAGAAGAAACTGATAATTTAAGGTCAATTGCTCAGGGGTTGATTCCCCAGCTCAAGTTTTAAGAAGGATATAACATGAAAAAATTAATCGTGGTTATTTTGGCGGCTTCTTTATTTTTTGTATCGGCTTCCGTCTGGGAAGGTTCTGCGGCTGTAGGCGGCGATCTTCCTGAAAAGGGGTATTACGCAAAAACCAATTCCTTTCCGAGGAATACGGTAATCGATATTACCAACCTTGAAAACAACAAAAGCATCCGGCTGATTATTGCCGGCAGCCTCGACAGTCCCGGGCTTCTTGCCGTTATTTCAAAAGAAGCGGCTGAAACGATAGGGATGCAGCAGGATTCCATCACAAGGATCAGGCTTACGCAGCCCACCGATCCTGTTGCATATTTACGTTTTACGGAAGGTATGGCGGCAGGGATGCCTGTTTATGATTCAGGCGCAGTAATTACCGAAGAAAATTACAAACTCAGTGAACCCGTTCAGGATCGCGCTCCCGCAAACGGAAACCGTGGAGCTTCCGCCTATGTTCTGGAACCTGAGTGGGGCGGAACCGGCGCGCGCGGCGTTGTAGACCTTGGCGAATATACGCCGCAGGAACCGCATACCGCGTATATTCCGCCTAACCGGACACAGGAAAACACCTTTGAAGAAGCGGTGAGAAATACTGATGAAAATGTAGCCCAGAATAATGGGGGAAATACTCATGACGATCTGGTCTGGAATTATTCAGACAATGAATACAGCAATGAGTACAGGCAGCCTGACCAGCGTGAAGAATATCATGCTGTTGCATTACCCCCAAGTTCAGATAATGCTGATGTAAATGGCGGTTATGCTTCCGAACCTTCATATGAGTATTACGAAGCGCCAATCGTCCAACATTCAAATGATAGTACTCCAATTCATGATGTATCTGCACAGGATCAAATCGCCCAAACTTCAACTGACAATGCTCCAATTTCTGACGGAACCACCGAATACACTATGGTAACTTCACAGGAACGCCCGCCTGCTCAAAGAGTTTACGAGATAGACCCTAATAGCATTATTCCCGGAATCGAACCGCGAGAGGCAAGAGACATAGACCCTGATAGCATCATTCCGGGAATCGGGGCAAGGTCGCAGGAAGCAAGAGACATAGACCCTGAAAGCATTATTCCGGGCATCGGGAGCGCAAGACCGCAGGAACAACTACAGCAAGCGCCGGTTGTTACTTCGCCTTTTTCGGCGCGTATGATTACACAATTGGAACGGAACAGCTATTATGTGCAACTAGCGGCTTTTAACCATGAAGAACTGGTGGAGAGCGCGTTAAATGATATTGATGATAATTTCCTGCCTGTGGTGTGCATAGAAACAAGCGGACGGGAATCAATGTACCGTGTTCTTTTGGGGCCTCTCAATCAGGGAGAAAGCGGCGCTCTTTTACAGCGTTTCAAAAGTATCGGGTTTAAGGATGCTTTTGTCCGTCAGGGCAGATAGGCTTTTCACCGATGATACAGGAATTTTTGACGCTCTGGGAAAATCACCGGGATTCGGTTGTCGGTATAGGCAGTAATTTAGCTGCCTCAGTATTGGTTGTTGTTATCGGCATAGTCCTTTCAAAAGGCTTCCGCAAACTCATGAAAAAAGCGGCTGCCCGCAAACATGTAGATGATACCGTAAGCGCCATTTTGCGTCTTTTAGTCCGTTACGGGGTCTTTATTATCTGCGTGATAATGATACTCAATATCTTCGGCGTAAATACAGCAAGCCTTATTGCGCTTCTGGGAGCTGCCGGTGTCGCCATCGGTCTTGCCCTGAAAGACACGCTTGGAAATATTGCCGCAGGAATTATACTCTTGTTTCAGGGCTGCTACCGCAGAGGCGAATATGTCGAGTTCGGCGACTTTGCCGGAACCGTAAAGGACATCAATCTTTTTACCACAATCCTTGAAACTCCTGACGGCATCTATATATCCGCGCCCAATTCAAGCGTCTGGGGCAGCCCATTGAAGAATTACTCACGTAACGGAAAACGGCGGATGGAACTTACGGCGCGGATAGCCTACTCCGATTCTGTTGAAACCGCATTTCAGGTGATGAGGGACATTGCCGCAAGTGAAACAAAGTTTTTACCAGACCCCGCGCCGCAAGTGATCCTCCAGTCATTGCAGGACAGCTTTGTAAATATCACAGTCCGCGCCTGGGCTTCCACACAGGATTACTGGGACATATATTGGCGGCAGATGCGCAACATTAAAGAAAAGGCGGAAGAGGCGGGCTTGAGTATTCCATTCCCGCAGAGAGATGTGCATATTATTCAGAAGCCTGTCTCCGTGGTGCCTCAAGTAAAAATCGAACCGTAGGAATAGATGCCTCAAGATAGAAAATCTAACCAAAGGAACCGAAGCGCAACGGCTTCAAGTTTGATTTATGAACAAACACAGGAAC
>JAIRRJ010000108.1 GCA_031256035.1 Treponema sp.
ATTACTTCTCCCATTGACGGCATTGTGCTTGACCGGAATATCAATATCGGCGATACGGTGGTGGACAGTTCTTCAAGCAGCAATTCATCAAAAATATTTGTGCTTGCTGAAAATCTTAAAGAGATGCAGATCGAAGCGGGGGTCGGCGAACTTGACGTGGCTTCCATATACAAGGGGCAGGCGGTGCGTTTTACCCTGGAAAGCCTGCCCGGAAGGACTTTTTCAGGCATGGTAGACATTCTGCGCATGGTTCCCGTAGTGTCGAATAACGTGGTCTCCTACACGGTAATCATTAAAGTTGAAAATCAGGACGGAATCCTGCTGCCGGGGATGACATGCGCGGTAGAGTTTATCGTAGAGCGCAGTGAGAACGCGCTCATGGTTTCCAATGCCGCGCTGCGTTACCGGCCTACGAATATGGACGCTGGTCAAATTGATGAAATGATTTTTCACGCCTCTCTTGCCGGCATGGATAATGAGCGGCGGCAAGCGGCGATAGAAGCGCGGGCGCAGGCGCAGAAAGAACGCTCGGGGCAAAACACGAATCAGGGCGCAAACCTCGGCTTGACCGGCATGGTGATGGGAACCCCAAGCGGCGCCAACAGAATGATGGGAGGCGGCAGGCAGGGCGGTCAGAGGCAGCCGGGGCAGGGACGCAATACCGGCGAAGTTATTGTTATGCGCAATCTTTGGTACATCAACGACGGCAGGCTCGAGGTTATGCAGATCCGCGCCGGCATCAGTAACGGCTCATTCACCGAGATATATGCCGGCAGCGATGCTGCAGATGCTCTTGAGGGTAAACAGGTGATCCTGCGGGAGAAAATTTGAGTGTCTGTCATAGAAATGCGGGGAATCAAACGGGAATACCGAATGGAGGCAAGGAAAAGTCGCCATCCAAAGGATGGCGCTTCATCGAAAGATGACGAAGCCGTGGTAGTTCGCGCCCTGCGCGGCGTGGACTTTTCCGCCGAAACGAGTGATTTTATTTTTGTCATGGGACCTTCCGGTTCGGGAAAATCTACATTGATGAACATTCTCGGCTGCCTTGACAAGCCCACCGCCGGAACCTATACCCTTGACGGCATCGAAACTTCCAAATCCGATTCCGATACATTCGCCTATATCCGTAACAGGAAAATTGGTTTTGTCTTTCAGTCATTCAATCTGCTGGCGCGGACTACAGCCCTTGAAAATGTGGAACTCCCGCTGTTCTACCGCCGCCGTGAAAAAGACAGAAAGCGTCAAAGTACTTCCGCAAGAAAAGAACGGGCAATGACGGCATTGCGGGACGTCGGCCTTGAAACGCGCATGGATCATTTTCCGTCTCAGTTGTCGGGCGGCCAGCAGCAGCGGGTCGCCATTGCGCGGGCGATGGTAAACGATCCCGCTTTTATTCTTGCAGATGAGCCGACAGGCAACCTTGATACCGAAATGAGCCTTGAGATTATGGGGCTGTTTCAGGAACTCAACAATCAGGGGAAAACAATCATTATGGTAACGCATGAGCCGGAACTTGCGGTTTACGCCAAACGCATCATCACCCTGCGGGACGGGGAGCTGGTTTCCGATACGCAGGTAACTAAGCGGCGCAGCGCGCCGGATGATCTTGCAAAGTGGAAACATAATCATGCTTTACTCTCGGAGGCATCGTCTCCTTCGGAGTCGGCGTGAACATTATCCAATTGCTGCACACTTCCATCCGCTCCATCCTGCGCAACCGTATGAGGAGTTTTCTGACATCATTAGGCGTCATAATCGGAGTGGGATCGGTTATTATCATGGTTGCGCTGGGCGAAGGTTCCCAGAGGGCAATTGAAGCGCAGATCACCTCTATGGGAACCAATCTGCTGCAAGTCTATCCCCGGCGGCAGGCAAGCCGCAGCGGGCAGCAGATGATGATGCGGATGAACAGCTTTACCAAAAAAGACATTCAGAAACTGAAGGATGAGTCGACTTTTGCCGCCGCTATTTCCGGTATTATCCAGACCAACCTCAATGTTTCTGGCAGTGAGGGAAACGCGCAGGTTACGATTTTCGGGGTTGAGCCGGAGTACTCCGTTATTCGAAACTGGAAAATAGTTGACGGTAATTTTTTTGATGATGAGGACATGTTCTACAGAAACAGGGTGGCGGTTCTGGGCAACACCACGGTAAAAACTATTTTTGGCGATGCAGGAGACATACTTTACCGGCAAATGCGCATCGGAACGAACTATTTTACGGTCATCGGTATTCTGGAAACCAAGGGCGGGGGCATGAGCGGCGATATGGACGACATTGTTATGATTCCCCTTGATACGGCGATGACGCGGCTTAATAATTCCAGAAACATCAATACTATCGCGATAAGCGTGATAAGTAAGGAATACATGGAAGCGGCGCAGAAAGAGACCGAACTTATCCTTCGCGAGTCCCGCAATATTGCCGAAGGGGCTGCCTCCGATTTCGAAATTATGAATCAGGCGGAAATGATCAATATGGTATCGGCGGCGTCAAAAACAATGACCACACTGTTAGCCGCAATCGCCGGAGTTTCGCTTTTGGTCGGCGGCATCGGCATAATGAACATCATGCTGGTTTCAGTTACCGAACGCACCCGCGAGATAGGCATCAGGATGGCGGTGGGCGGGCGCAAACGGGACATCCTCTTTCAGTTTCTTGCCGAGTCGATGATCTTGAGCCTTATGGGCGGCATCCTCGGAATAGGCATGGCTTTTCTGGCATGCCGGATATTGGCTGTCGCGGGGATTCCTTCGGTAATAAATCCGCTGATTGTAGCCGGTTCGGCAATTTTCGCCGCGATGGTGGGAGTGATCTTCGGCTACTACCCGGCGCTGAAAGCTGCGCGTTTATATCCGATTGATGCGCTGAGGTATGAATGAGCAATGAGCAATGAACAGTGAGTAATGAGGAGTTAACAATGAGCGAGAGGCGATGATGAGAGCAATATCATTACTAAGCATGATTTTATTAGTAAGCGTAAGTTTATTTGCGCAAACACTCAGTCTTGAACAGGCGCGGGTGCTGGCGCTTGCGAATTCACGCAGCCTTGCCAAATACGATCTGTCAATCAAGAGCAGCATACTTGATGAAAAGAATCAATTTTACTCCATGCTGCCTTCGCTTTCAGCCGGTTACAGCGCCTCAATGAACTATCTGGACAAGGATTGGGGATTTGTAAATCCGCTTGATACATTTACTACCGGAATGAACTTCAAAGTTACTCAGAAAATTTTTGAAGGCGGAAAGAGTTTAGTCCAAAAAGCATTAAACTCAATCGCAACGGAAAGCGTGCGAAAAGAAGCGCAGGCTGAATATTTCAATGTGCTTGATTCTGTTGACAGCGCCTACTATGCGGCGCTGGAAGCGGCTGCAAGTTTGGAAGCAGCGGAATCCTCTCTACAGACTGCGGCTTTAAGCCTTTCCATTGCGGAGATACGGCAGGCAAGCGGAATGATCAATCAGGGCGATTACCTTAAGGCGCTGGCGGACAAGGAGCAAAAAGAGAATTCCCGCAATCAGGCGCGGCGGAGTCTTTCCTTGAGCATGACAAAACTTAAAGCGCTGACCGGCATTGCGCAGACAGCGGAACTTGCTGAGGTTGATTTCAGCGCATACGAAGGCACGATTCAATTCCTTGCGGCAATTTCCGATGATGAGACGCAAATGTTATATGACAGATTTTGGAAATTACTTGTCCGCACAAATCCTTCTCTGGCACGTGCCGCGCTCACCAGTCAGCGGGCGGAAAAAAACCTTTCTCTTGCAAAACGGGATTTTGCTCCCACGGTGAGCGCCACCATTTTTTCGACAAGCTTTGGGTATTCAGCCGCCGGAGAATTTGGCAGTACATCAGGCGGAGGAATATCAATTGAAGGAAGCATACCAATAGATTTTTGGCTCAGGAAAAACCGCATAGATAAAAGCAAGATTGCAAGAGACTCGGCGGGTCTGGATTACCTCAGCGCTGAAATCTCGCTGGAAACGGAATTGGAAACAGCTCTGCTTAACACCATAGGGCAGGCGGGATCGGTTCTTTCTTCCCGCCGCGCTCTCGAATATGCTGAAAAACATTTTGAATATATAATGGAACGTTACAGGCTCTCCCAAAGCTCCGTTTCCGATGCCGGAGACGCTTCTTCGCTGCTGATAACAAACCGCAACAATTTTATAAAAGCGCGTTACGGATTTCTGCAAAGTCTTTCAAAACTAAGATCATTGGGCGCGTTTGATGATGAGAGTATATTGATTGAACTTTTGAACATGGCGGATTAAACAGATTACTCAAAAAAATGTCATGGAACAGAATTAACATAACTTCCATTATGCCATTTGAATATTACAAAACACTAGCGCAAAATCACCACTGTCCTGCCGAAGCCGCCAAGCTCAGGCCTTGAAAAATAATAATCCGCTACGCCTGAATCTTTTTTCAGGTAATCGTGAATCCCCTTTTGTAAAATGCCGCTGCCCTTGCCGTGAACTACGGCAAATTCTTTAAGGCCGGATAATGATGCGGCTTCGATCTGGCGGCGCAAAGCGTCTGTGGCTTCTTCGAGTTTCATTCCCAAAAGTTTTAATTCATAGACAGCGCCGGCGGCGGCTCCCAGCTCCGCCGTCCAAGTGGCGGATTGCCCTGTCTTGGCGGGAACAGCGGCGATCAAATCCTTTTCGTGAAAATTCATTTTAAGCGAACCTGTTTTAATGAGCCATGAGTTGTTTCTTTTATCCTGCCGCAGAATGACGCCGCGCTGTCTTGAAGGGCCGGCGAAAACTTCCATGCCGGGTGCAAAAGAAGCTGATTCAGCATTGATGAACTGTTCCCTGACAGCCCGCTCTTCTTCTTCCAGAGCGGCGCTTTCATTTTCTACGTTACGCGCAAGGTCATTCAAAAATTCTTTTACCTTTAGTGTCTTTTCGCGGTCAAGAGTCCCTTCTTTCACTTCCCTGACAAGGTTTTCGAGCGTTTTGCGGCTTTCCCGCAAAAGCAGCTGGAGTTTACCGACTGCCTCGCGTTTTAATTCCGCTTCCTTTTGCCTTAACTGTAATTCTTTTAAATCCGCTTTCCGCTTTTCTTCCCTCAGCCTGATTTGTTCCATTGAACTTTTTTGTTCTATTCCGGCAAGTTCCCTGTGCTTTTGTTCAAGGCCGGTAATGAGCGCGGAAATGTCTGATTTTTCCTCGTCAATATAGTTACGCGCTTTTTCTACAATCTTCCCGTCAAGCCCGTTTGCGCGGGCAATGTCCAGCGCCCTGCTTTCGCCAGGCACTCCGTTTATGATTTTGTAAGTGGGCGAAAGAGTCTGCGCGTTAAACTCCACCGATGCGTTTTCCACGCCCTGCCGTGTGTAACCGTAATTTTTCAGTATCCCGTGATGAGTGGTAATGATCATCCGCGACTTTTTTTCGATCAGATAATCCAGTATTGCCATCGCGATTGCGCCCCCCTCTTCGGGGTCAGTGCCAGAACCGAGTTCGTCAAGGAGCACCAGTGATTTTTCTGCTGCACAGGCGGTTATAGCGGAAATATTGCTGATGTGAGCGGAAAAGGTTGAAAGGGACTGTGCGATTGACTGTTCATCGCCGATGTCCGCGTATATTCCGTCAAAAACAGGCAGGCGGCTTCCTTCTTCCACTGGCAGGGCAAGCCCACTTTGGTTCATAAGCGCAAAGATACCCAGTGTTTTAAGGGCGACCGTTTTTCCGCCTGTGTTGGGGCCGGTGACAATCAGCGTACGTGTACCGCTCTTCATTTCAATGTCAATGGGAACAGCTTTTTTTAACAGCGGATGGCGCGCCTGTTTAAGTATGAGACATTCACCATTTTGCTCGGGAAACTTCGTTGCAAAATGCGCGGGAAACTGCGTTGCATGATGCGCGGGAAACTCCGTTGCAAAATCTGAATTTTCCGCAAAATGCCCTTTTGAAAAACTTGAATACCTTGCTTTTGCGCGTAAACATTCAATCTCTATAATTGTAAGGTGAAACTTTTTTAATGTTTCATGATGTACGGAGATTTTTTCCGTCAATTCGCGCATTAATTTCTGTATCTCAGCATCCAAGTTTCGTTTTTCAAGGAGGATTTCATTGTTCTTATCCACAACATCAAGAGGCTCGACAAAGACAGTCTGGCCGCTGGAAGATACTTCATGCACTATACCGCGTATCCTTCCGCGAAAATTGCTCTTTACCGCGAGGACTGTCCGCCCGTCCCGCTCTGACGGAAGCGCCGATTGCAGCATACGTTTGTATTCTTCATTCGCGGCATAGCGAGAAATTACCGCCTTCAGTTCTTTTTCAAGGCTGCCAATCCGTTTCCTTATGGCACGTAACACAGGAAGATCGCGGAGTTTTCCTTCTCTGTCAATTATCTTAAAAATCTCAGCCGCGACAGGCCTGCAATCGGGAAAGGTTTCCTGCGCAGTATCACAGCCAAGCATTGCAAGAAGCGCTTGCTTGCCTTTTGTTTCCTGTTCCCTGTTGTCGGCGTCACTCTTCATCAGCCATTGCCTCAGTTCTTCGCCGCGTTCGATAAAAAGCCCTATGGCGAGAGCTTCGTCCGTATCCAAAACAGCGCCCTGTGTCCCGATCTTCGGAAGGAGGAAACCGATTGAAGGCAGCCATGAACGCGGTTCGTCTCCTCTTTTTATCCGCTCGCAGATGGCGCAGACGATGTCTTTTGTTTCCTCAACCTTGAACGGCTCGTAAAGCGGTTTTGATTCCCGTAAAATGGCGGCAGCTTCTTCGCTCACCGCTTGTGATGCGACACTTTCCATAATTTTTGGATATTCAAGCAGGCTTTGGGTTTTTTCCGCCAGTGTGTTTTTGTCAATCGTCATTTAATGCGCCCTCAAGATCATCGCGGATACGAAGGAAGCTGTTGTAGCGGTCTTCGTGAATAACGCCGGCGTGAACGGCTTCCATTATTTTACATCCCGGCTCAGTTTTATGGGAGCAGGACATGCCGTAACTGCATTTGCCGGCAAGGGGCGCGAATTCCCGCAGATGGGAAATCACTTCTTCCGGCTGTATCCCGTCTGGAATAAAAAGACGCACTCCCGGAGTGTCGATAAGCCGCGTATTTTCTCCGCCGGAGAGTTCAATCATGAATGACATGGTGGTGGTGTGGACACCTCTGTCAAATTTTTCGTTGAGGCTTCCTTCCCTGATATTCAGTCCAGGCTCCAGAGCGTTGATTAGGCTTGATTTTCCGACACCTGACTGACCTGTTAAAACCGATGTTTTTCCCGCGGTCATCAGCCGAAGTTCGTCAATGCCCTCACCGGTTTTAGCTGAAACTCTCAGTATCTTGTAGCCCAGGCGGCTGAATTCTTCTAGCCGTTCGTCAACGTCGGGATCGCCGGGATCAAGATCGATTTTATTGCAGATAACGACAGCCTCAATGCCGGCGGCATCAGCCTGCAGCAGAACACGGTCAAGAAAACGCGGCCTGAAGGGCGGGGAAGCGGGAGTGCAGAGGCAGAGAATAAGATCGACATTAGCCGCCAAAATCTGGCTTGCCGATCCTTTTTGGTTAAAGCGGCTGAAAACATTGCGCCTTTTTTCAACGGAAAGTATCAGTGCGGTATTTGAATTGCCTTGACATTCGACAATAACGCGATCTCCCGGAGCGATGGGATTGTATACGTTCCCGGTTTCTTTTAATACTTTTCCTTTTATCCGGCATTCTAGTTCTTTTGACGGTTCATTTTCAGTCCGCACTGTCAGAATATTGTGCGATCCGCGGATAACAAACCCTTTCAGAATTTCAGTATCGTTTTTCATATACTCTTTTCGTGTAACAGGCGGAGATCAAAGCCAAGCGCCCGTTTCCGCCAGACTGAATCCGGCGGCTGCTTGCCTGTAAGCAGGAAAAAGTTTTCAGGCTCAGAATCCCTTTCCGCCCGAAGCGCGCCGCCGTCTTCGTCTAACAGCGATTCAATGCGCTTTGTAATTCCGTCAAGAGAATCAAAAATCTTGATAGACGGAGCCGCTTCTCGCCTGAAATCTTCGGCGAGGTACAAAAAGTGTGTGCATCCAAGTACAATGGCATCCGTGCCGCCTGCGCTAAACCGGCTGACATATTTCCTAACGATTTCTTTTTTTTCATTTTCATCCGCCTCTTCAAAACGGTTTTCGACAAACTCAACCAACTCCGCCGCGGCTATCCCGAAGATTTCGCAATCACCGCCAGCCAGATTTTGATTGTAAGGATCATCAATAGTCCGCGCTGTTCCAAGAACGCCGATTTTTTTGCCGTTTTCTGCCGCAGGCTTTATTGCGGGGACTGTTCCGACAAAGGACAGGCGCGGAAAATTCTGTCGTAAGGAAGCAAGGGCTGAAACGGTGGCAGTATTGCACGCTAAAACAGCAATTTTGGGATTTATCGTTTTTATTACTTTTTCCGTCAGCGCGGTAAGAATGGCGATTAAGTCTTCTTTGCTCCGCTCGCCGTACGGAAAATTTTCGCGATCCGCAAGATAACAAACGGATTCACGGCGGTTGCGCGCCATAAAATCACGGCAGTAGGGAATTCCTCCGATACCGGAGTCAAGAAAAAGTACAGGCCTGTTATCCATATTGTCAGTTGAATAGATTGTCAAAGGCGGTTTTTGCATTGCCGGCTTTTTGCCGATCTTTTGACTGCCCTGCGCTTTGCGTGCGATATTTCGCATCCAATGAAAACCAGTCGCAAAAATTGGCGCGTTCCTTGTCTCCTTGAGGCTCTGCGTTTGTTTCACGGCAGTCGCCGCGCGCGCCTGATAGGAAGAAACGGCAATTTTTACATGCACGCAGATCTTTTCCGCAATCCTGACACCGTTGGGAACGGCCGAGAGGCTCCGGGTCAGTTACAGGCGATCCGCAATACCAGCACATACATTATCTTAACCCGCGCGGGACTGGTTGTAAAGATGAAAATATGTTACCCTAAAAAGGGATGTATACCATTAATCCTTGCGCCGCCGGATGCGGAAAGCCTGCCATTACCGGCAGTAATTTATGTTTTATCCACATGTCGCATCCCGAACAGGAGTATCTGCGCATTTGCGCCCTCATAAAGGAAAATCTGTCAATCAAAGACCTTAATGTACCCGGTATGCGTTTTGAAAATACGGATTTTTCCGGTCATAATTTCTATGGCTGTAATTTCAGGGATACGATATTCGTAAAATGTATATTTTCGGGCGTCAAACTCAGAATGAGTATTTTTGATTTTTCCGATTTTTCCGAATGTGATTTTTCCAAATCAGACATACAGTTTACATCGTTTGCGGGATCTGGCTTTCGTAATTGTAACTTTGAAGGTTCGGAGATTGTTCATGTTAATTTTGAAGGCGCTGCGGTTTTTGATACTTCATTTGACAGTTCGAATTTATACAACAGCCGTTTTATCAGCGCTGATTTGAATAAGTCTACATTTGTCAACTGCAATTTGAAAAAGGTATATTTTATAAGCGCAAAGCAAAAAGATATTTTATTTAAATCATCGAATACCGCCGAAGCGGTGTTTGAAACGGAAGATCGATGAAACTTTTTTTTCATTACTGTTCTTTTGGTTTCAGTAATTGTTATATTCTGGGGGAAGAAGATTCCGGCAGTCAGAAAGCCGCGATTATAGTCGATCCCGGTAGCATGGAAAAAGCAATTCTTGAAACCATCGAAGATAACAATTTCGATCTTAAGGCGGTGCTGATAACTCACGATCATCTTGGTCATGTGCAGGGATTGCGCACGTTAAAACGAATATACAATGCAAAGATTTTCGCGGTAGACCAGATCGTAATGGATCACAGGACTGTAATGGTGAAGGATGGCGATGTTGTCAATATAGCCGGATTTAAGGTGGAAGTAATTTCAATTCCCGGACATTCATCGGATTCTGTTGTTTACAGAATCGGCGAAATGCTTTTTACAGGCGATGTGCTGACGGCAGGCCTTGTCGGCAGTACCGCCAGCGCCTACGGAGCCGCGACCCAGATGAACAAACTCCGCAGCCGCCTTCTTTCTCTTCCCGGCGATTATGTAGTACTCCCCGGACATGGCCCTCCTTCGACCATGGAAGCTGAACGCCGCTTTAATACCGACATCTTTCACTATGACCAAAACCGGAGCAGAAGGCCGGCGTTTAAGGTGGACATTTAGTGAACTGCGCTGCGGTCATAACGAAGTATGTTAATCATGGTACAAAACACCCTCGAAAGGGCACAGAATGTATCCACACCCGGTAATATTTATTTGAAAAAATAGTAGAATAATTCAAATATGAACATCCTGATATGCGATGACATAGCCGAAGAAGCTCAAAACCTTGAAGAAGCAATCAAGGCCGCCGGTTTTGAAGGAAACCTCAACTGTTTTAACAATGGCGCAGATGCCCTTTCCCATGTAAAATCAGGCGGGGCAGTTGACCTGTGCTTTTTGGACATCATCATGCCGGAAATGGACGGCATCTGTCTTGCCCGGCGCTTGCGTGAAGCGAAATACAACGGTGAAATCGTATTCCTCACCACGACCAATGAATACGCCGCCGAATCTTATCAGGTAGGGGCACATTCTTATCTCATAAAACCGCCCAACGCACAGAGCATCGCCGATATTTTGCGCAAAATTGCGGACGCCAAAAAAAACGCCGATACCGCCGGCATTCCTGTCGTTACCAGAAACATGACACGGTTTTTGTTCTTTAATGAAATCTCTTATGTTGAAGTCATGGGGAAAAAAGTATACTTTCACCTGCTTGACGGCGGCAATGTTGAGATCACCGCCGCTCTGAATGAAATCCTGCCTCAATTCCTGGAGGACACCCGTTTTGCCCAAAGCCACAGGTCTTATATTATCAATATGAACGCCGTGTCGTATATCCAGGACAAGGAAATTTTTTTCCGGTGCGGCAAAAAAGCCCCAATATCAAAAAATTACGCGGAGTTTGCCAGGCAGTATATCAAATGGGTTTTTGGAAAGGAGAGACAATGAAAGATATTACCACCATAAGCATCTCAATTTTAATAGCAATTACCGTTTTGAGTGCAATGTTTCTCTGTATGCAGCCTAAAAAAACAAAACGTTTCACCATCTTGATTTATATATTAATAAGCGCTGTTATCATCATGATTGATTTGGCAATGGAACGTTTTGGAATAATCAGTATTCATGCCTTTCGGATAGTTTATCCGCTGCTGTTGTTTTTTCCATTCATTGCCTTTCTGTTTAGCGGGGCATTTTTTAAAAAGTTATTCGTATTTCTTTTAACGATGACTTCAGCAACAACAATTCTATCGATAGCAAAGGCGTCCTCATGCCTTGTTAGCCCTGACAGGGAAATTCGGTTTTGGATGGTAATGCTTGTGTCTGCGGTTCTTATGTATTCCGTTCATATTGCAATGGTGAGGAAATTCGGGCCGCGTTTGGTTGAGCGCTTGTTTGCTTATGGGAGCACAAAAGAGTGGGCTTTGTACTCGTCAGGTATTGGAATATATCATTTGATTGTGGAGAATATATATCCTTATATTGATAAATATTCAATCATAGGTCTTGTTGCCTTATTTGTTATTTGGCTCAGTATTGTTACTTTATGTTACGCTATCATCAACACCCATGAAAAAACCAAACAAAAGTATGAATCCGCTTTTGCGCGGGACATTATCAGTTCCGGCCGCGAACATTATCAAAAAATGAACGAGCAGTATAACGTCATCAGAATAATGAAGCACGATTATAAGTTTCATCTGAATACTGCTTTAAGCATGCTGCGAAAGGGGGAAATCGAAAAAAGCGATGAATACTTAAGCGGTCTGCAAACGCAGCTGGCAGAAGGAGAACTGCCGTTTTTTTGCGATAATCCGGTAATCAATTCTCTTCTTGCCGATTATGTGCTGCGGTGCAGAAAATCAAATATAGAATTTGACGCTCAGGTTTCCATACCGGACGGTTTCTCCGTTCCGAATTATGAGATGTGCATTGTGCTGGGTAATTTGCTGGAGAACGCTGTGGAAGCGTGCCAAAAACTTAAAATTTCGGACAAAAAGTCCGACTGTACTATAGAGCTGACTGTCAAGCCGCAGGGAGAACAGCTTGCAATTTTAGTGCGAAATAATTTTGACGGCAGGCTTGCAAAAGACGGAGATAATCTGATCAGTACGAAAAAAGACGGAGGTGTCGGCTTGCAGAGCGTAAAAGCGGTTGCCGGGCGGTACTGTGAAAGTTTTGTTACCGAATATGATAAACAACGGTTCAGCGCGTTTGTGTTATGGAAGAAAGGAGATAGATAATGAACCCCAACAACACATGGTTTGTAATAACCGCGGCTCTCTTTGCGATAAACTGCGTGTCCATGGTACTGTCGTTCCCAGACAGATACCGGCTGCGAACAACGGTTCTCATGATCCTGCTGTGTATAGCGGCGTATTATGCGGTAATATTCCTGTCCAATGCCCCGCTTGATTCTTACGGAGGGGTGCGCGGGCTGGCTTTCTTCCTCATGTTCGCATGGCTGTTGAAAGGCGGCTTTTTTCAAAAGCTGTTTGCATTTTTCCTGCCGTACCTCCTGACGATGTGGCTGTTTACCGTGGTCGAAGCAATACTCAAACTGTTAATGGAACACGGAACCGGCGCGTACTATGTTACATTGACTGCCGTAACATTGACTGTATTCGCGGGTTATATGGCGGCGCTGATAAAATTCGGGCGGCCTTTATTTAAGCGGCTGTTTGAGCCGGGCCGTCCTGCTGAATGGGCGTTATACTCACTGCGGACGCTGTTTTCATTCTTTCTGCTGATGTTATTCCGGTTTGCGGACATCAACCCTTCGCTGTATATCCTGTTTCTGGTGTTTATCCTTTGGAGTTTTATTGATCTGTGCCTTGCCATCATCAATACACACGAAAAATCCAAACAAAAGCATGAAGCAGATTTTGCGCGTTATATTACATCATCCCGTCACGAACATTATCAAAAGATGAACGAGATGTATGACACGCTCAGTATTCTGCACAATGACTATAAATACCACTTAAGTACCATCAGCGAATTGATGAACAAGATGGAAATTGATGAAATCAAAAAGTACCTGTCCGATGCTCAGGCGCAGTTGCCGGATACTGATGTTCAGCATTATTGCAGTAATTCCGTTATCAACGCCCTGCTTGCCAGTTATGCAAAACGCTGTATAAAAGAAAATATCGAATTTGATGTTCAGCTTGCCATGCCGGAACCTCTGCCCATCACTAATTACGATATATGTATAATCCTGGGCAACCTCCTGGAAAATGCCGTGGAAGCGTCGCAGCCGGAGGGGAACCTCAGCCCTGACGGGCTTCGGCGGAGTGTTCCGGTAGGTGCGGGCGGTAAACTTGAGAAGGGCAAAATCGCCCTTGTGGTAAAAATTCAGGGGAGCTACCTTGCCGTTATGGCGAGTAACAATTTTTCCGGCGTTATAACTGCGGAAAATGGCCAGCCGGTCAGCGCGAAAAAGAACGGCGGTTTCGGCCTGCGGAGCATCCGCGCGGTAACCGCCCGTTATGAAGGGCACACATTGTTTGAATGGGATGCCGGTATTTTCACGGCGTATGTGATGTTAAAGATGGGAAATGAAAAATGAGGAGTGTCCACGGATTAGCACAGATTATTTTGTTCCTAATAATCCGTGAAAATCCGTGTTAATCTGTGGACCCTTTAATTATTCTCTTGTGTTCAAGGCTCTTTTTTCCAAAATTAATAATAAGCCCAAGTTTAAATTTGGTTGCCGCCAAATAATTCATTGTTTGTCCTAAATGTTCAGAAGTTATTGCGGACAGAGCTTTTAATTCGACAATAATTTTGTCATAACAAATAAAATCAGCAATATAGCATTTTTCTAAAGGTACATCCTTGTAATATATTCTTAATGGAATTTCACGTTTGAATGGGATGTTTTTTAACTGGAATTCTTTTTCCAAAGCTTCCTGATATACAGCTTCCAGAAATCCATACCCCAATTCCTTATGTACTTCTATAGCAGCGCCAATTATAGAATATGTCTCTTCTTCATATAACAAATCCATAAATTTTTATACCTTAAATCAAAGAAATTATAAATAGTCCACGGATTAGCGCGGATTACCGCAGATTATTTTGTTCCTTATAATCCGTGAAAATCTGCGGACAATCATACCCCTCCCGTCCAAAAGGCATAAAACGCCCTCGAAAAGGCACAGAAAGTTCCCCCGATTGCTGGTATCTCATGTAAAGAATAAACAGTATTGATTCTGTAAAAGCCTTCGGGGGCAAAACCTTGTCCAGCCAGACCGCCGTGCGTTGCGCGGCGCCGGTTTGCCCCGAAAGCCTTTTTTATTATACCAAATCTTAGGAGGGTATGTAAATGAAAAGAAAAATTTCAGTATGGGCAATCATATTCATGTTGGCATTCTCGCTGACCGTCTGCGACGACGGAAACGGTCAGGACACAAACAAAGAAATTGACACGAATTTTATCGGCGGCAAAGCCGGTAAAATCAAGTTTAGCGCCGGCAAGGTCGCTGCCAACGCCCGCAGCGCTGTTGATCGAACCAGCAGCCTTGATCTGCTGGAAGGAAAAATTGAAGACGGCAGCTCTGTTTTTGTGGTAACCGGCTTTAGCGATCCAGACACCGGAAACTTTTTCCTTTCAGGCGGTTCCGCTTCGGTAGTGTATGAAATCAGGGGATGTATAGATAATAGCGGTAAAATGGATTTTGGTGAAATTGACCGCAAATCCCTGGTGAGCAACGAGTGGCAGTCTGATCTGGCGCCCTTTGTACGGGACGACGATGTTTCTATTAACGGGGCGGGTCAAACGATTGCAGGAGGCGCTCCTGAAGAACTTATGAAGAAATGGACGGCAGAAGTGCCGCCCGAGAGCGGTATAGGAACAGCAGTTACTACTACATTTGTCGTAACGCCGCTCGGCGTCAGCCAATCGTTTGACTGGGGATCAAGCGCTTTTGCAGCGGAGATCGAGGAACAAGTAGATGGCTTGACTGAGGCGATTATTCAAAAGGGGGAGGACACGGTAAAAGCCATGGCAAAAGCATACGGATATGTTAACGCCGCTCAAGGCGATGTCAATGCCTATGAAGCCGCTGTCAAGAACGTTATGCGCGCCAAATTACGCAGGGAGCATTTTGGAGACGAGTTTAATTTTCTGGAGGGGAAAGAGACGGCTGACGGGTATGAAGTTATCGGTTACAACAGAATATACGATAAGGAGAATGTCGGTGTTGGAAATAAAGATTGGAAATCCATACAGGATAGATCTTCCGGCGGCAGTTTCACATCCGTGTCCGGCAGGAGTATTGTAATAGCGAGTAATGGGGATATTAGTATCAACGGCGTCGCAATTCCCGGAGCAAGTTCATATTCTACGTTGATAAGAAGTATATTAGAGGCCGATCCCGTACTCCTGCGCGATAATGCAGAAGAAATCGGCGTTGTCTACACCAAGATGCTGTTTGCTCAGGAGGGAGGAAAAACAAAGGTGTACAGAAAAAAAGCGTATGACATCGACAGCGCTCTTGACTCAGCACCCGAAATTAAAAACAAAAAGAACCTGTCAGCCACAAGAAACATAAGCGCTGCGGATATGAAGCAGGGGGAGTCTATAGAGTTTTCACGGATTAAATGAAGGAAGTTTCCCGGTTTAAGGTGGAATAATAGCCATTTTTCCACCTTTTTCTGCCAAATGGCATAAAACGCCCTCGAAAAGGCACAGAAAGTTCCCACAAGCGCTGGCATTTCGCCTTAAATTTAACCATAAATAGGGTTAATTATGCGAAAAATGGGCAAACCGGTGGCGGTTCTATTTTTATCTACTCTTGTTCTCTGCTTTCTGCATTCCAGCTGCGAAAATGACCCTTTCCATGAATTATACAACCAGCGTCCCAAATCGGTTTCTTTTAACGCCAACGGCGGCAGTAAGGTCGAGCAGCAAACCGTATGGTACGGCAAAGTGGTAGTAAAACCCGAAGACCCCACCCGAAGCGGCCACAAGTTTGAAGGCTGGTATGAAGACAACGGCACTTTCACCAAACAATGGGATTTTGAAAAACGCTACACAGACGAGAACGACCTTACCCTCCACGCCAAATGGATAGCCTCGGGGCTTACCCTCTCCCACGAAACGCACAACTTCGGGCAGGTAACGCACGACTACCCCGCTCAGCCGCCCCTCACCGTAACAGTTACCAACAGAGAGGCATTGCCCACAGGCGATTTAACCATAACCATATCAGGCGACACAAACAGCTTCGCCCTCAGCAGAACCGCCATAGACAGCCTCGGCTCAGGCGAAACCGCGACATTTACCGTAACGCCCGAAACCGGCCTTGATGACCGAACCCACAGCGCAACCATCACCGTAAGCAACAACGACAACCTAAGCGCAACCCTTACCGTAACATTTACCGTCTCCCACACGGAAATCACCATAACCCTTAACTTTGAAGAAATACAAAATGCCGATTTAAGCTACCTCGGCACACCAACTATTTCCCGCTCCGGCACAGGATATAACAAAACATATCAGGTAAATGTGCCAAGCGGATACGACAACTACAAGTGGGAAGTAGACGGCTCAGGCACATACGCCGCCTACCGCGAAGAAGGAGCAAGCCAAAACTCCTTTACCTTGAACGTGAATAACAATTATTACAACACCATCGGCGGCCACAGCCTAATGCTGACGGTACGCAAAAATAATTTGGACTATCAGGTAAATATACCTTTTGACATAGTGGATTAAAGGAGAAGAAAAAACGATGAAAACAAGAAAAATGAGAAATGATGAAAGAAGAAGGTGTCCACGGATTAACACGGATTACTGCAGAAAAGAATCCGTGTTAATCTGTGCTAATCAGTGGACTATTCTTCTGTGCCTTTGTGTGGCGGCTGCACTGTTACTTGCAACGTGCAATGTATTAGATGCGCCCCCGCAAGGGCAAGAACAACAGCCGCAGTTAAATCTGCCCGAAGGTTACGGCTCATTCACCCTGCAAATGCCGTCAAGCGTTGGCAGGACGATTTTACCCGGCAGCCTGGTATGGGACGATTTTACCAGCTTTGACATTTACTTTGACCGCACCGATGTCCCCGGAACACAAGACCCCACCCCCAACCGGACGCAAACCCCTCCCGCAAGCGGCTACAAACTGCTGCCCGAACTGCTGATACCCGGAACCTATAACGTTACTGTAACAGCCAAAAATGGAACGGCGGCAGTAGCGCGCGGAGTGTCCAAAAGTCCGGTTATCATCACCGTGGGCAACGACACCCCGGCAACAATTACCCTTACCGCCATACTGAATGATACTTCCCTGTCAGGCACTTTCATCTGGGATGTTACCTTTGACCCCGGCGCCATTACCGTAACCACCGCACAAATGACCATCCTGCAAAATGATGCGCCGTTATCCACGCCGATAACGGAAACCCTTGCATCAGGCAGCAACGGAAAAAACCATACCCTTGCTCCCGGCATATACACGGTAAAGTTTGATTTTGCGGGAACAAAAAACAGCGGAACCGAACCGGTAGTGTTCACATGGTACGAACTCCTGTATGTATACGCCAACCTTGAGAGCAGGTTTCCGGCAACCGGCACGCATACCTTCAATGAAGCCCGCTTTGCCCGCACCCATTGGAACGTAACGCTCAACTATAACAACGACAAACTTGATGATATTGATCCCGACTACTACAAAGACAACAACTTCAAAGTGAGCATAAATACCGGAACCCAGTCAGTCCTGCACGGCGATACGATAAAGGCAAGCCTGCCCGGCGCGGGCAACGTGATCCCCGTCCCTACATACCAAGGGTTTCGTTTTGACGGCTGGTTTGAAAATGCCGCCGGAACCGGAACCGCATGGAACATCGCCAACGGAAAGGTGCATAACGACATGACCCTCTGGGCAAAATGGACGCCCAACACCGCAACCATCACGCTGAGCTTCGATGAAATATTAAAAGGGGACGCAGCGCATAACGCCGCCGCGAACTTGACCATTTCCCGCACCGGCCCGACGCCTCCCAAAACCGTAACGATAACCGTATCCCCCACAACCGGCATCACCAACTACAAATGGGAAGTAGACGGCTTCGGCGTATACGCAAAAGTGATAACAGACAACGCAACCGCGTCAACCTTCACCCTGGACGGCGGAAACGACAACTACAACACCTTCGGCGGCCACACCCTGCGCCTCACCGTAACACGGGGCGGCAATGAGTACATGGTCAACATACCCTTTACGGTGGTGGAATAGGGGAAACGAATGAGGGAGAAGATGCTAGAACAAATCAGAATGAGAGCCGGTACGGTAGAAAACCACCTTGCGGGCAGCTTTCTCAATACGGTAGATGAGCAGCCAGTCCGGCTCAATGTGACATTCCCACCAACCTTTATAGTCTCCGTGCAAAGGGTGATTTTCATGTTTAGGCAGAAGCGGCTGTTCGGTAATGAGCAGAGCCATTACGTCACGAAGTTTTCGGATATCCTTGCGGCGTTTTTCCATCAGTTTGCGATCTTTGTCAAACGAACCTTTGAGCTCATATTCAAGCACGATTTACAACCCCAGCATTTCGTCCAAATCGTCAAGGGATTTGTGCCACGTTGCAGGTATTTTTCCCGAAATCATGTCCTCAACTTCCTGCATACCCGCCAGCGTTTCGGCGTTAAGGCGCAGTTCCCCAGTCTCAGGATCGCGGTACTTGGCGCAAAGGGGACATTCGCTTTCAGGAGCAGGAGTAAAGGCAATAACAGTTCTCCCCACCGGTATTTCACGGGGAACGTCAATGGTCAGCCGGTAGCTGGCAGGTATGTCTACAGTTTGCGTTATGGTCATGCAGAGAATATAGCATGAAAAAGAGCAGTGAGCAAGGAGCAGAGAGCAAATGAAAAGTGAAGAAAGAAAGAAAAGTCCACAGATTAACACAGATTGCGTACCTACAGTACGACGCAGATTATACCCTCTCAATAATCCGAGGAAATCCGCGTTAATCCGTGGACACTTCTCACTGCTCTTCTCACTGTTCACTGTTCTCTGTTCACTGCTCATTGCTTGCGAACTTCCCCTCGACATGGCAAAACCGCCGCAATCATTCCCTTCGGGCAAAGGATACTTCTCGCTCAAGGTAAATCAGGCGCGGACGATAATGCCCGATACGCCGCAACTGTCAGGCTTTGCCGTGTTTGTGCTTAACTTTGCGCCTACGGCGGGCGGTACGGCGCAGACTGAAGAGCGGACGTACGCTAAACTTTCGCTGCCGGTGCTGCTTGATGCGGGAACGTATACCCTCACTGTGAACGCATACAAAGACGCGGGAAAAACACAGCTTGCCGCGCGGGGCATACTTGCCAACATCACCATCAATGCCGGAGCAAATATCAGCCGGACGGTAAACCTCAAGGCGCTGATTGACGAAGGCTCCGGCACTTTCCGCTGGGACATCGACCTTGACGGTATAAACGGAACGCTCACCACCGCAAGCATGACCATCGATCCGCGCAATGCGAGTACCGGAACGGCGGTGCAGACTATCGACCTGTTGAATACGGCGAACCGCACAGGAAGCCGCACCCTCAACTCAGGCGTGTATGAGGTAATCTTTACGCTGGAAAAGGGCAACGCGCTGGGCGAGATTGTTATATGGCACGAATTGCTCCATGTGTACGCCGTTCTGGAGAGCGTGTTCCCCTTCGATTTCACGGACGCGCATTTTGCACAAACTATCTACACCGTTACCCTCAAATACAATAACGGCGATACAGACGGCAGCCAGTCCGTGCTGCACGGCGATGCCTTCAGCAAACCGTCCGACCCCGCGCGCTCAGGCTACATCTTTGACGGCTGGCACACGGACGCGCTCTGCACCGTGCCGTATGTCTTTTCCGATCCGGTACACAACAACGTAACCCTCTATGCCAAGTGGGAATTTGACCCCGCCGTCGCCCGCATCGGCAGCACCGGATACGCCACCCTTGCCGCCGCCATCGCCGCCGCGCCCACAAACGCAAGCGTAAGCAACCCCACCACCATTGAGATACTTGACGACATAATGCTTACGGAGCAAATAATCATTGGGACTGACAAACACATAAGGCTTATACCCTATGCCGCCGACCGGACGATTTCCCGGGGGGACGGCTTAACCACCTACGTCATCATCGTAAAAAGCGACGCAGCCAGCAGCCTTTCTTCGCTGACCATCGAAGGCAGCGGGTCGTACCAGCTCATTTTTGACGGACGCAAAGACATTGTTACAACTTCAACCCAGTCTTTCATTAGTGTGCAGATTACCGGCGCCAACTACTCCAATGCGCAGCTCGTAATGAAAAGCGGGGCAGTTGTGCGTAACAACCTAGGTGGTAATGGCGGCGGCGTGGCCAATATGGGAACCTTCACCATGTCAGGCGGAGAGATCAGCGGCAATACCACCGCAGGCACCGGCGTCAGCGGCGGCGGGGTGAATTCATCCGGCACCTTTAACATGTCAGGCGGAACCATCAGCGGCAATACCGCAGGCGGCAATACCAACTACGGCGGCGGGGTGTCTTTAGGCGGAACCGGCAGCACCTTTAACATGTCAGGCGGAACCATCAGCGGCAATACCGCAGGCGCCTCCGTCAACGGCGGCGGGGTGTATCTCAGTGGCGGCACCTTCACCATGTCAGGCGGGACCATCAGCGGCAATAAATCAGGCTCCTCAGACGCCTCCTCTGGCAAGGGGGTGGCTGTAACTACAACCGCTAACATCTTCATCATGTCGGGCACCGCTAAGGTGGACGCAGACAACGATGTAAGCCTTGCGGCAAACAAATTTATCACCATAGGCGGAACGCTGACCGCAACCGCGCCCGTGGCGACCATCACGCCCAATGCGTATGCCCCAGGCAGGCAGATGCTGGGAAAAGGTTCCGGTGTAGACGATGCGGCTCTGGCGGCGGCATCAACACGTTTCGCCGTAACTGATGCTTTGTGGAAAGTGGATACAGACGGCACATTGCAGGCGGTTAATCCGGTTGCTCAATTAGGTAACGGTAAATACCCCACCCTTGCCGACGCCATTGCCGCCGTGCCCACCACCGGCAAAAGCGTGGACGACCCCACGCCCATTACGATTGTTGCCGACATCACCCTAACGGCAGCTATACCGTCCACAGGCACAGGCATTGTAGCAGGCAAGCATATCAAACTTATCCCCGACAGCTCCAACCGCAGCATTACGCGGGGAACCGGTTTTACCGCCGCTTTCTTCACCATAACCGCCGACGCTTCGTTGACCATAGAAGGCAGCGGGGGAAAAACGCTCACCCTTGACGGAAATAAATCCGTGGTTACTACCTCAACCGGGGCTCTTGTACATCTGAACAACGCCAACGCAAGGCTCGTCATGAAAGACGGGGCAGTGCTAAAGAACAACAGGGCAAGCAACGGCGGCGGGGTGTATGTGCAAAACGGCATCTTTGACATGAGCGGCGGGGAAATCAGCGGCAATACCGCCGTTACCAACGGCGCCGGGGTGAACTTCACCGCCGGAACCTTTACCATGAGCGGAAGCGCGCTTATAGACGCAAACAACGATGTGTACCTTGCGGCAAGCAGATTTATCACCATAGGCGGCGCATTGAGCGCAACTACCGTAGCGACCATTACGCCCGATGCGTATGCCGCCAACAGGGAAGTCCTGCGGCTAGGCACAGGAAGCGGAACCACCTTAGCGGCTGAATACGGCAAGTTTGCGGTCAGCAATTTCATCATGTGGGAGATTGCGGCGGACGGGACCTTGCAACGTCTTCCAGTCCTCCCCATCGCCGTAACCGCAGCAGGAGACGACCACAGTTTTGCAATAGATACGGGCGGCAATCTCTGGGCATGGGGCAGGAATAACAACGGCCAGTTGGGAGACGGCACTACCACCCAGCGGAATTCCCCCGTGCCGATAAAAGCGGGGACAACATTCAGCGCAGTTTCAGGAGGAAGCGACCACAGTTTGGCGATAGATACGGACGGCAATCTCTGGGCATGGGGCGACAATTACTACGGTGAGGTTGGAGACGGCACTAAAACACGGCGGAATTCCCCCGTGCCGATAAAAGCGGGGACGACATTCAAGGCAGTTGCCGCAGGATGGATTCACAGTTTAGCGATAGATACGGCCGGAAATCTCTGGGCATGGGGCAGCAATACCAACGGACGGCTGGGAGACGGCACTACCGTGCAAAAAGAAACACCCGTGCAGATACAAGCGGGGACGACATTCAGCGCAATTGCCGCAGGATACTCTCACAGTTTAGCGATAGATACGGCCGGAAATCTCTGGGCATGGGGCGACAATGCCAACGGACGGCTGGGAGACGGCACTACCACCCAGCGGACTTCCCCCGTGCAGATACAAACGGGGACAACATTCAGCGCAGTTGCCGCAGGATACCAACACAGTTTAGCGATAGAAACGGGCG
>JAIRRJ010000086.1 GCA_031256035.1 Treponema sp.
TCAACAGTCAACAGTCAACAGTCAACAGTCAACAGTCAACAGTCAACAGTCAACAGTCAACAGTCAACAGTCAACAGTCAACAGTCAACAGTCAACAGTCAATTATACACACTCTCTAAATAACCGTGTCAATACTGTTCAAAAGTTAAGTATTCCCCAATTTTTGGAAAAACGCCGTCCTTGCAAGCTAGCGGCAAGGCGGCTTTTTCATACAACAACCGCGCGTTGCGCGGCGTAAAACAAACGTCCCAAAAAGGGATAAAACAACAAAGGAAAAATGAACTTATGGCAATCACAACAAATGAACTCGGGCTTATCTTCCACAGAATCCGCGCTAAGCTCTACCCGAACCACCTCCAAAACGTCAAAGGGGAATACATCGCCCGCACAAGCAACGAGGACACACTGTCCATTGACGAGGTATGCGCCATCATGAAAACACGCGCCGGCTTTACCGGCAAATACGAGGATTTACTGGTTCATGTACACCAGTACATCGATGAAGCAGCCTACCAGCTCTGCGACGGCTATGCCGTAACCAACGGCTACTACACAGTCTACCCCAACATAGGCGGCTCATTTAGCGGGTTAAACGAAACTCACGACCACAAGAAGCACCCAATCAGCTTCCGGTTCAGGGTGCGCGCCAAACTCAAAAACCTGATAAAGAACATACAGGTAAACATTGACAGCATAGCGGATACAGGCGGCTTTATAGACACATTCACTGACCAGGAAGAAGATTCCGTAAACGGTGTTTATGTACCGGGTAATATGTTCGCCATTCACGGCAGCAAAATCAAAATAGCGGGAGATGACCCCTCTTTGGGTGTGTACTTTGTGCCTGTGAATGACCCGTCCAAGGCGGTGAAAGTAAGCCGCATCGGCAAAAACAATCCCACAGAAATAACCGGCATCGCGCCAAATACGGAACATCAGGATAACCGTATAGAGATACGCACCCGGTTTTCGGGCAACGACCGGCTGCTTAAGGAGGTAAGGACAATTAGAAGCGCCTTTGTAATTGAGGCGTGTTAAGGCATGGGTCTGTGCCTGTTACAGGGGCGGATCGCTCCCTGTAACACGCACGGATCGCTCCCCGTAACGGGCACGGGTTGCTCCCTGTAACAGGGACGATCCGCTCCCCGTGGCGGGGGGAAAACAGCGGCTGTCCGTTGGACAGCAGGCTGAGGTTTAATGCGCCGTTGGCGCAAATGCAGACGAAGAGGAGAGATTGTATGAAAAAAGCGGTTTTTGGGTTCATTTTTGTGGTTATAGTAAGTGCAAGTGTATTTAGCCAAAACGAAGAAGGTGAGAATATAGAGAAAAACTTTACTATACAATCCAGTCCGGTGCTTTTTGTGTATAGTCTAATTGGGGTGGGCATTGGTCATGAAAATGGCGTCCCGGTTATTATGGATTTAGAGGGTCAATACAGAATAAATGATATATATAATTTATCTCTGACATTATCATTTAAGGTTGTAGAATACCCTGTATATGATTATACATATGGTTATGATACTTCGTATTATGTTAATGAATTCCAGATAAATATTAAACCAATGTTCATTTATCGTCCATTTAAAACAGGATTGAAAGGGGCTTTTGTTGGTATTTATCCAAATTTTGGTTTGCATACATATGACAACATTAAAGATAATGTTAATTTACGAGCAGAACTTGGTATTGGTATTAATTCCGGCTATAAATGGGTTTTCAAAAATGGTTTTACACTACAGTTGGGTGGCGGAATTGGAAAGACATGGAGTATACCTGAAAAACCTGATTTTTATATGGTTTCTAGGGGTGCCATTGGTAATATAACTTCCGATGGAATGCTACCATTGAATTATTTTGACTTGCTTCTGGATTTTAAATTAGGTTATTCATTTTGAAGGTGCGAAGAAGGTGATGTATATCACGCGGCAGTGTGGGTATTAGCTGCTTTTTTCGCTCCCTGCTCTGTTCGTGGTTATCAATGCAACATTTATTCGTGTTGTGGGGTTTAATACCCAAGAACCCGCTAATGCGGTGGAGCTTTAGGGCGCTTAAAAAGTATTAACGGGGATGGCATTGATGATGAGTTCCTTGAGTTTATCCAATTCCGCCTGAACTGTTTCGTCCATATTTTGAGTATTGCACAAATCAAATGTCAATGCAATTAAGAAAAAAGCGCGTCAGCATAGCGGACGCCGCCCATTGCGTCTTTTGAATAAAAGTCAGCGCCGATTTTGTCCGCATATCCTTGAGTCAACACCGCGCCGCCTGCCATGATGCGGCACTCCGGCGCTTTCTCCTTTAGCAAGCGGATTGTCTCTTCCATGTAGGCGACCGTTGTGGTCATTAGCGCGCTCAGTCCAGCCAGCCGTGCGTTTTCATTTAACACAGTTTCCGCTATAACGGCAGGTTCAACATTTTTCCCCAGATCAATCACCTGGAAATTATAGTTTTCTAGCAGTATCTTTACAATATTTTTCCCTATGTCATGCACATCGCCCTTGACTGTTGCCAGAACGATTTTTCCGCGGCTCTCCTGCGTCTTTCCCTGTTTTGACATTTGCGACTTTATCGCCTCAAATGCGGATTTGGCAGCCTCCGCGCTCATCAAAAGCTGAGGCAGAAAAATTACATTGCTCTCAAAGTCTTTTCCGGTTTTGTCCAGTGCGGGAATCAAGTGATTATTGATGATTTCAAGCGGCGGCGTATCAAGCATGGCGTTAGCTGCTTTTACAGCCTGATCCCGCAATCCGCCCACAATCGCATCGTAAAGATTAGCCGGCGGCGCATCCTGTGCGGGTAACTTCGCTGCCGGAGCAGCCTGTTTTGAAAACCGTCTGATGTAATCGCCATGATTTTCGTCCCCGCCGTTCAATGCCCTGTACGCGAAAAACGCGTCCATGATGGCGGCGTTCATCGGATTGACGATGCCGGCGCTTAAACCTCGGTTCATGGCAAGCGTGAAAAAAGCAGCGTTGATATGTTCCCTTTCAGGAAGCCCGAAAGAAACATTTGATACGCCGAGTATTGTATGAACGCCCAGTTTGTGCCGGGCATGTTCCACCGTTTCCAGTGTGATTTTCGCATTGTCTGCGCCGGCGCTTACCGTCATGGTCAGCGCGTCAACGATAATGTCTTTTTTGGGGATGCTATAGCGCTCTGCGACGGCAATGATTGTCTCCGCAATGCGGATTCTGCCCTGCGCGGTTTTAGGTATCCCATTGTCATCAAGGGTGAGCGCAACCACGGCAGCTCCGTATTTTTTTACCAGAGGCAGAATCTTTTCGATAGATTCTTTCTTGCCGCTGACAGAATTGAGCAGGGGTTTGCCGTTGTAAAGCCGCAATGCGCGTTCGGCGGCGGCGGCGTTCACTGTGTCGATTTGCAGGACGGTATTGGTAACGCTTTGCAATTCTGTTACAACCTTCGCCAGCATTTCCGCTTCGTCAATGTCCGGCAGCCCAACGTTCACATCAAGAATGTCCGCGCCGTTTTCCGCCTGCGCCAGCCCTTCACGGCAGAAATAATCAAAGTCGCGATCATACAACGCTTTCTTCATGCGCGGTTTGCCTGTGGGATTGATCCTCTCTCCGACAATGACGGTCTTTTCGCCGAACATTACGGTTTTTCCGTAAGACGACACTACGGTATAATTTTTGGCTGATGCCGGCGCGAGGGGAATATTCCGGCAGGCTGCGGTCATTGCCGCTATGTGATCGGGCGTTGTGCCGCAGCAGCCGCCTATTATCTGCACGTGAGCTGCAATGTCCGCCATATCGGCGGCGAATTCATCCGGTGTTACACGATATGCGGTTTTTCCGTTTACCTGTTCCGGCATCCCCGCATTGGGATTTATGATGACTGGAATGCTGACGTATTTCAGCAGATCGGGAAGAAGCGATTTCATCTGCTTTGGACCGAGGCCGCAGTTAAATCCCAGCGCATCAGCCCCCAGCCCTTCGATCAGGCTGACTGCGGTCAGAATATCAGCGCCTGTAAGCAGCCTGCCGGAACTATCGGGGGTAAAGGTAACCAGTACCGGAAGGCTGCAATTTTCTTTTGCCGCCAGCATTGCCGCCTTTATTTCGTATGTATCTGTCATGGTTTCGATTAACACCAGATCAGCCCCCGCCTGCGCTCCGGCGGTAATCATCTCCGCAAAAATACTTACAGCTTCCTCAAAATCCAAATCCCCAAACGGCGCCAACAGTTTGCCTGTCGGCCCGATGTCAAGCACGGCATAAACGTTTTTTGCCTGCGCAGCTTTTCTTGCAATCGCAACGCCGGCGGATACCACCTGATTTACTGAATATCCGGTGTCATGCAGCTTGAGGCGGTTGGCGCCGAAAGTATTTGCCTTCAATATTTGACAACCTGCCTGCACATAAGAGCGGTGTATGTCCAGCACCACGCCGCTGTGCGTTATGTTCCATAATTCCGGCAGTTCACCGGCTGAAAGGCCGTTGTTCTGCAGCATCGTCCCCATCGCGCCGTCAAATGTCAGCCGTTCTTTTCCCAGCCGTTGCAAAAAATCCATTAGTTCGCCTCCCGAAACGCACATAGCTCATCGCCGCAGCGTTCACATTTTGTCCTGTTCTCTTTTTTTTCTTCGGTGTTTTGCAACGAAGTTTCCCGCGCAAAACCTATGACAGCGGTAACCGACTTGGAAGGTATCAGCATATACCCGTTAGTCAACGTCAGCCCTATGCGGCTGCTGCAATTTAACAGCCGTAAAATATCTTTCTGGTGAACAATGTCAAAATCGCCGTATCCGGGGCTGAACCGCGTTGTGTGATACAGTCCGCTTACTTCCGGTTTTTGTGCAATTTCATTTTCAATTGTATCGCAATATTCTTCTATCATCACGGCGCACACGGCATGTGCAATTACCGCTTTTTCCATATCCTGCACACTGTATCGGCGGATCAGCGTATCCGCTCCTGTTCCCAGAGTTACAGCCATAAGCGCAATCCGGCGGCAGCCATGTAAATGTCCCGCCAGATTTTGACTGTTAACTGTCATGCTGTCCAACTGCATTGCATTTGAGTCAAGGCGGCAATCCCATATACCGTATACATTTTTAGGGCTTGTTTTATCCGTCAATTCTGAGGCAATCTGTTCTATCAGTGCGGAAGTCCTTTCGTCAATAGTTGTGCCGCTATGTTTCAGATAACGCAGCACTTCCTTCTCTGATATTTTCATGTTATTTAAATATCTCTGACAGATTTTTCATTATCCTTCCGGCAATATCCGGTTTGTTCATGGTGTATATGTGAATATGACGGACATCATTTGCGATCAGGTCGATGATCTGCTCGGTAGCGTAAGCCACGCCCGCCTGGTTCATGGCGGCAGGGTTAGCGGCAAATTTATCTACAATCGCCCGGAATCTGGCAGGGAGCGTTGTACCGGACAGTTTGCAGATACGCGCAATCTGCCGCGCATCGGTAACAGGCATAATCCCGGCGATGACGGGTACATTAACACCGTTATGCAAAAGACGGAACAAAAAATTATACAGAATATTGTTTTCGAAGAACATCTGCGTTGTAAAAAACTGACACCCGCAGTCAGCCTTTATCTTCAGGCTCTCCATGTCTTTTTGTATGCTCTCCGATTCAGGATGCCCTTCGGGATAACAAGCGCCGCCGATACAAAAGCCGCCGTAATCCCGAATATCCTTCATCAAATCAGAGGCATGTCTATATTGCGCGTCGGCGGGAAAAACATCGCCTTCACGTATATCTCCCCGCAATGCCAGAATATTTTCAATCTTGTGCGATGCAAGTTCCGTCAAAATATTTCTGACAGCCTCCCGTTCTGATGAAACGCAGGTAAGATGAGCCAGCGCGGTAATTCCGCATCCGTTTTGCGCTTCATCCGCCAAGCTGGCAGTGTTGGCGCTTGTTCCGCCCCCTGCGCCGTATGTAATGCTGATGAAGGAAGGAGCCAGCGCCGCAGTTTCGCGGACAATTGATTTCGCGCCTGCCAACCCCGAACCGTGTTTTGGAGGAAACAGCTCGCAGGAAACTGTTACTTTACCGGCGTTCAGTATGTCAGTTATTTTCATTCTTATTTTATTATAACGTATTTTTTCAATTTTGTTGATGCATTATAATTCACTTCATAAGCCTGACAAATCAAAAACTAAGTTGTATACTCTGATAGTCTCATGGAATTCATAACTGGTCAAAAATACCGCAATCTTCCCACAGTAGTTCTCGCCGGACGCCCCAATGTGGGAAAATCCACGCTCTTTAACCGCCTGCTCCGAAAACGCAGGGCAATTACTGACCCGACACCCGGCGTTACACGCGATCCGGTGGAGGCTGACTGCCTCATCGCCGGAAAACCTCTCAGGCTCATTGATACCGGCGGCTTCAAGCTGGCGGACTGCGAAGGCATCGACAAGCTGGTAGTGGCAAAAACACTGGATACGATAAAAAGGGCAGACCTAATCGTTCTGATTCTTGAAGCCGGAGAAATAACAAGCGAGGACGAAGAGTTTATTGAGCGGCTACGCCCTTACCGCGACAGGCTCATTGCCGCAGTGAACAAAACCGAAGGTGGCAGGAAGCAGGCTGATTCGTGGAATGTTCTCTCATTTGGATTTGATAAAGTTTTTATGATTTCCGCCGAGCATGGCGATAATATCGGCGAGCTGGAACAGGAAATCCTGAGGCGCCTTGATTTTTCCAAAGTCGAAGAAGGACATTTTGCAACGAAGTTTCCCGCGCATAATGCAACGAAGTTTCCCGCGCAAGAGAAGCAGAACATTCACATCGCTCTTTTGGGAAAACCAAACACGGGCAAATCCACGCTTTCAAACAGACTCACTTCAACTAACGCTTCGATTGTCAGCGAAATCCCCGGCACGACAAGGGACACGGTCGAGGGCGTTTTCCGCTGGAAGGCGCGTGAATTTGTCATTCTTGACACTGCCGGTATCCGCCGTAAAACAAAGGTTACAGAAAACATCGAATACTATTCTGTTAACCGCGCCATCAAAACAATCAACGATGCGGACATTGTAGTCCTTTTGATCGATGCGGCGGAAGGGCTTACTGATCAGGACAAAAAAATCGCAGCACTTGCGCATGATAAAGGCAGGGGCATCATAATGGCGCTTAACAAATGGGATACCATGCCTCAGCACAAAAATACATTCAAAGATGTGTCAGACAGAATTCATTTTCAGTTTGGTCAGATGGAATACGCGCCCATTGTCCCTGTCAGCGCGAAGGACGGAACCGGCGTTGACAAGCTCCTGAAAACGGCGGTACAGATGTACGATCAACTCAACCTGAATATTGAAACGTCCCGCCTCAATCAGGCGCTGGAACAGTGGCTGCAGGAAAATCCCCCGCCCACAGGTCCTCAGACCCGCTTCAAAGTAAAATACGCCGTGCAGAAATCCGCCAATCCGGTACATTTTATTTTTTTTGTCTCACGCCCAAAAGCGGTAAGCGAAGCGTACATTTCCTATTTGCGTAACAAGATACGAAAAGAGTTGGGCTTTTCGCTTATCCCTGTTTATGTTGAGATGAGGGATTCATCTAAGAAAGCAAACTAGTTTTTCGAGCTATAAGCCCTGAAAAAATCTGTTTTGAAAGTACGTTTCATTTGTGCCGACTGACGGCACTTTGCGCGTGACCGGCAAGCCCTTCTGCGTTTGCCAGTACTTCCGCCGCCTGCGCGGCTCGATCAAAACCGGAACCGGGAGCGCAGCGCAGGGTTGTAACAGTTTTGAGAAAATGCCGCACCGAGAGGCCGCCTGTAAAGCGCGCACTGCCTGATGTTGGCAATGTATGGTTGATGCCCGCTGAATAATCGCCCAGAGTTTCCGCGGAGAGTGATCCGACAAAAAGCGAACCGTAATTTTTCAGATGGGGAATCCAAACCTGCGCATCGGCAGTTTGCAGTTCAAGGTGTTCAGGCGCGATAATGTTTGCAATTCGAATCGCATCTTCTTTGCTTGCATACACAATAATGACGCCGCCCGCATTCAGTGAAGCGCGCGCGGTGGCGGCTGTAGGCAGAGAGGCAAGTCGCTTCTCAATAGCTGCGGCGATTTTTTCAGCCAGATCGCGATTGGAAATCAGCGCCCGTGCCCGCGCATCGGGATCATGTTCCGCCTGAGCAAGCATATCCGCCGCGACAAAATCGGCAGCCTGCTCCGTGTCGCCGTCCGCGATTATCAGCACATCGGTCGGGCCGGCGACAAAATCGATTCCAACCTTTCCGTAAAGAAGCCGTTTTGCCTCCTGCACATACTTGTTTCCCGGTCCTGCGATAACATCAACGCGGGGGACAGACTCTGTTCCAAGCGCAAGAGCGGCGATTGCCTGCGCCCCGCCGATTGCGAAAAGACGGACTTTACTCTCTGCTTTGTTCGCCGCTTCAATCGCTATTGCGGCAGCGGCAAGTATTTTCCGGTTGGGCAGGCCGTCCGCTTCAGGCGGAGAGGCGAGAATTACCTGCTCCACACCGGCGCAAAGAGCGGGTATCATCGCCATCAAAACCGAGGAAAAAAGCGGGAAACGCCCTGCGGGAACATAGATGCCCGCCCGCTCTACGGGAATTACCCGCTGACCGGTATCAAGCCCCTGTTCCATTTCATATTCAAAATCAGCGAATTGTTCTTTCTGTTTTATTGAAAAGCGCATGATGTGTTCCGCCGCCAGTTCCAGCGCCGCCGCCAATGTCGGATCAGTTTCACGTAACTCAGCGGCGGCATTTTTCGCGGCGGACAGAGGAACTTCAAGCTGCTGAGGTGAACTTTTATCAAATTTGGAAGCAAAGCGGCGCACAGCCTTATCTCCATTTTTTTGCACAGCGGCGATAATTTTTTTTACGGTGGATTCTGTTTTTTTGTCATATTTCTGTACCGATTGGCTTTTCCAGTAAACATCAAATTCCGCGCCTTGAATAATTTTCATTATCCTTTACCTCTCAATATTTCTGTGCATGTTTTAAGAAACGCATCCATTTCTTCATCTGTTCCGATACTGACGCGCAGGAAATCGCTTATCCGTTCCCTGTTAAAATGCCGGACGAGAATCCCCCGTTCTCGCAGGGCGGCAAAGAACACCGCGCCGGTTGTACCGGGCGCCTTCACAAAAACAAAATTCGCCGCCGAGGGCAAGACCGTACAGCCAAGTCCGCGCAATGATTCGATGACACGCTCCCGTGTAGCAATCACGCGGCGGTTGATTTCATCGTAGTATGCCGCATCGGAAACTGCCGCAGCCGCGCCTGCCAAAGCAAGCCGGTCAAGGGTGTACGAATTGAACGAGTCCCTGATGCGGCAAAGCCCTTCGATTAATTCTTCATAGCCGATGGCAAAACCAACGCGCAGTCCCGCAAGAGACGCTGATTTGGACAGAGTGTGTACAGTGAGCAGATTTGGATATTTTTCAATATGGGGGACTGCTGTTTGCGCGGGAAACTTCGTTGCATAATGTGCGCCGAAGGCGATATATGCCTCATCAAGAATAAAAATTCTTTTCTGTTTTTCCAAGTATTCTGCAAGCAGTAAAATGTCGGCTAACGAAAGCGGTATGCCGGTCGGTGCGTTGGGATTGGGAAAGACAACTCCGCCGGAAGGTATTTTATACTCAGCGGGATTAATTGAAAAGTCAGCACCCAGGGGAATAACGCGATACGGAATGTCCCAAAGATCGGCATATATCGGGTAGAAACTGTAAGTAATGTCAGGAAAAAGAATGGGCGCGGCTGCCCTGCCGCTTGCAAAAAATGCTGCAAAAGCAAAAGCCAAAACTTCATCAGAGCCGTTACCTGCAAAGACTTGCTCAGGTTTTACACCGTAGCGGGCAGCAACAGCTTCCCGCAATACCGTGCAGGCAGGATCGGGATAAAGTCTTAATGGGTCGCCAGCAGCCTTTTGAATAGCTTCAATAACCTTGGGCGAAGGGGGGTAGGGGTTTTCATTTGTGTTGAGTTTGATAAACTGCCTGTCCCTTGGCTGTTCGCCGGGAATATATGGAGAAAGACTTTTTGTGCGGTCATTCCAGTAAATACTCACGTTTATTATTTCCTGTGCCTTCGATCAAGCTCGTCAAGGATTTCCTGCACTGTAACCCCGGCGCGGGTCATCAGTACGGTGGCAAAATAAAGCAAATCGGCAGCTTCCCACACAATTTCGTCATGGGTTTTTGCCGTGCAGAGTTCCTTTGCTTCTTCCAGCACTTTTTCCCGTACCAAATCATCGTCAAGGGTTGCGGTGTAAGAACCCGGCGCGGGGTTACGAAACCGGTTAGTGATAATATCCTGCAAAAATTCCCATGTATAATTTCTGTTAGTTGCAAAACAAGACCACGCGCCTGTGTGGCATATTGGTCCGGCGGGCTGCGCAGTCGCAAGCAAGGCATCCCGGTCGCAGTCGGCGCGCATCCTGACAAGTTTCAAGATATTGCCTGAATTTTCTCCCTTCATCCAGAGTTTGTTCCGGCTGCGGCTGTGGAAACAGACATTGCCGCGCTTAAAAGTTTCAGCTAATGCTTCGGTATCGGTAAAGCCTGTCATAAGTACCTGACCGTCCGGCGACTGAACTATGATGGGGAGCAATGATGAAAATCCGCATCCCTGCGGATTTTCATCATTGGAGTTTGCTTCGCAAACTCCAGCTAAAGCATTGGAAACACCGCCGTCCATGGCGGGAATACTTACCTTTTTCCAATTTAACGATGTGATAAAAGCATCCGCAAGATTTATTTTACATTTGTAGAGTGCCATGCCAAGCTGCACATCGCAGCCGAGAGCGGCAAGTTCTGTAATTTCGTCTAACGTTGAAACGCCGCCGGCAGCGGTGATTTGGCAGGATACAGCTTCTCGTAATTTTCGCACTGGCTCAATATTAACGCCGCTCATTGTACCTTCGCGCTCCACGCAGGTAAAGAGCAATTCCGAAGCATAAGGTTCAACCGCTTTTGCGCTTTTTATCAAATCAAGTCCGGTGGGGGTCTTCCAGCCATCCACGACAATTTCACCATTTCGGGCATCCACAGCCACAATCAGACGTTCGCGCCCTATTTTTTTTGCCATTGCTTCAAGGAATGGGACATTTACCGCAAACTCTCCGGTCTTTTTCGCTGAGTCGCGGAATGCGCCGGACCCGATGATAATTTTTCGTGCGCCAAGGCTGACCAGTTCCTTAGCCTGCTCCGGCGTTCTGATTCCGCCGCCCACTCTGCATTCGGCTTTTCGCAGAATGGGTTTTATCATTTCGATGTTTGTTCCCTTGCCCATCGCGGCATTAAGGTCTATTACCGCTACCTCGCCGTAACGGTCGAATTCTGCCGCGAGTTCAAGAGCATTATCCCGCTGCAATACAAGTTCTTCACCTTGTTTGAGTTGGACAACCTTGCCGCCTTGTATGTCTATTGAAGCGATTACCATACTACTTCAACACATAATTACCTAAGCTTCTTTTACTCTTGGCGCCTTTGGCGTTTCCCGCGTCATTAAAAGATTTAACGGGAAGAGGCAGCCTACTGTGACATAGACAATGATCCCTACCCGTAACAGTACCGGGAAGCCGCTGGACACCGAGAGTAGCCGCGCCAATGCCCCGCCCACCAGGGAAAGCCCGCCGTTCATTCCCCATGCCCAGGGGAGAAGTTGCGGCTTTGTTTCCTGAAGGCTGTCAAGGCCATTGGGGTAGGGGATACCCATGAAGAAAGCAGCCGGGGCTATAATGAGCGCCGATACAAGAATTCTGATCATGAGAGATGCCGAGCGGAAAGAGGCGAGGAAGCTATCAAGCCCCACGATGTAAAACAGGAAACTCCCGGCAATAAGGGCGCATGCAATGGGTACTACGAAAACCCGCCAACGTTTGAAAAAACTTGAGACCATATTCCCCAGAGCGGAACATGTCAGCATGACCGTAATGACGATACCAGAAGAATAAGTAGGGTTGGAAAGGAATACAGCAAGCCGCTGTATCAGGTATATCTCAATAAGCATATACCCAAGGCCGAGTCCTGCGTAATAAAAAATTACACCTATTGTTCCTCTTCGTTTTTTGAACAGGGTTTTACGGCGGACAATTACGGGAATCATGATGACAATAAGGCCAAATATGCAGGCCTGTATGAGCATGGCAAAGAGGAGCAGATAACCCCATTCTTCTGAAATATCCTGAAGCTGATCGAGGTACATCCTCATGCTGTCCATCTTTAAGAAGCCTGTATAGTAAGGCCGGGAATCCCGAATGGGGCGAATATCAAAAATATAGCCTGCTTCCAGCTTTCCCGCCTCTCCGGCAAAAAAGCGGGGAATTACTGTCCGGTACATATCGGCATTGGTTATGCTTTCTGCAACTACACCTTCAGGATTCTCAAATTGATAAAGGTAGTTCGCCAGAAGAATATCGATGTCACGCAAAGGCAAATCCGCACCGGGTGCATAGAACAATTCAAACGAACAGTTTTTTATAAAGGTGTTAAGGTCGTTCAAATCGCGGGTATTGAAAGCTCCCTTCTTTACGAGTATTGTCGAGGTGGATCTCAGCAAGCCGAATGAATACAGGCTTTGCTCTGGTTCGGAAACACCCGATTCCTGCATGGCAAGAATGATTGTATTTAACAGCCTCAGTACATTTCTGGGCGGGTTTAGCCTGTCCCAAACCGTTACCGAAAGCACTCCTCCCTCGCGCAGACCGCCGAAGTATTCCTTGAAAGCCTCCACGGTATATTTAAAATCTTCGTGTACCGCATAGCCGCCGGAATCTGTAAGACCAACGGAGTCTACAAGGCTTATCTCGATAAGATCGTAACTGTTTTTGTTTTCAACGCAGAATGAACGGCCTTCTCCCTGAATGACGCGGATTTTTTCACTATCCAGAAGGTTGCCGGTAAACCATGAAACATTGGAATCATCCCTGAGCAGCCGTATCATCTCCGCGGACGGCTCAACAATGTCAATGGATTTGGCGCCGTTATACAGTGCCATGTTGGAGTTAATGCCGCCGTTCAAATTTACAAGAAGTACATCCGGCTGTGAAATCATGGTATAAGGTGCGGCCATGGGAAGATAATCCATGTAGACCTGCTCGTCTTCTTTGAGAGTCCCCATGATCCCGATGGGACCGGAACCATCGATAAAAAGCCCCCAGTAAAGCTGGGAGAGGTTTGAAGGTATCTTGAGGGCGGCGTTATCTGAAAGACCGGGCGCAAAGTGGAAATACCTTGAATCGTAAACATGGAATTCCCCGCCCGGCCCGTAGGAATGATGTACAAGGCTTGTGCCATCGTACTTTCGCACATAGCTGATGTCCTTAAAATCGGAAACGCGGATATCTCCCCAGATGAAAATCAGAAGGACCGAACCAACTGCGCTCAAGCCAAGGCCAATCAGATGGCCCATGGGGAAATGTCCCTTTTCGTCCTGTAAAAAGACAGAACAGAGCAGAGCGGCGGTTACTGAAAGACCCAGTATAGGGAGGATGAGGTATTGAGGGGGAAGAAGGAACATAAATGCTACTATGAACACACCTCCTGCGCCGGAGCCAATCATATTCCAGAAATATACTTTTTGAATTCTGTCCCTAAGGGTGATAAAAGCCATGCCTACGAAAGCGGCGATAACAAAAAAAGGTACGCCGTAGATAATATAATATGCTCCAATGAACCAGAACTGTCTGGAATCCGAAGCCAGAAAGATTGGGTTAAAAGGAACCATTTGAGCGGCAATGAGCGCACCGGACATACTGACTGGAAGAAGAATCGCCAAAACAGACATAATCGTCCCTTTATGGCGGCGAACCCATGAATCCAGAAAAGTAAGAATAATTCCCGCAAGACCAATCCCCAAAAGGGCAGTAGTGATAACCAGGGAACCGAAATTCGACCAGCTCCCCACGGCAAAAACCCTCATTACATAGAGTTCAAAGGCAATCCCCGCGGCGGAAACAAAAAACAAGGCTGATAGTTTTGTATCTTTCATAATGTTCTACCATATCAGAAAAAGAATTTTTACTCAAGCCCGAGCGGACATCTCCCCTAAGCCATGCCTGAAGTAAATGATTAAAAATGTTCATTACTATTTTTTTTATTTTTGTTATAATCCACTCTATGAAACTACCCTGGAAAGACAGCCGGTTTGGCCTCATTGCCGCGGCGGGAGAAGACCGCCGCTTTCGCCTTTTTCTCCTCGTGATTGCCACCATAGGGACTGTGGCTTTTTCGTTTGTGGCTCCGCAGATAGGCCGCCACACGATTGATTCGGTAATCGGAACCGCCCCTCTTAATGCCCCGGACTTTGTATACCGCCTTGTTGATGCTCTGGGCGGGCTGGAATTGCTCAAGCGGCATATCTGGATATGCGGGCTTCTGGTTGTGGCAACAGCCCTCTGTTCGGAACTTTGCAATCTGGTACGCAACTATACGGGGTTTGAGATCGGGGAAACTGTCGCGTGGAGATTATGGAACACGCTTTATTCCCACATTCAAAAACTGCCGTGGAACTGGCACGTAAGCTGCCAGACCGGAGACATTATCCAGCGCTGCACCACCGATGTTGACAATATCCGCGGTTTTATCCAAAACCATTTGAGCGAACTATTGCGGACATTCTGCGTCTTTGTGATTGCCGTAACCATGATGTTCCTGATGGATGTGTTCATGTCCATTGTCGCTCTGGCGCTGATCCCGGTAATTGTAATTTTCTCTGTTTTCTACTTCCGCCATGTTAGCGTAAATTTTGCCAAAGCCGATGCCGCCGAAGGGGTCATGCAGGCAGCCGCACAGGAAAATTACACAGGAGTGCGGGTGGTCCGCGCTTTTGGCCGCGAAGCATACGAAATGGAAAAGTTTGCAGACAAGACCCTGATTCACGCAAATATCTGGATCGATATTGGAAAGATGCTGGGGCTTTTCTGGGGAGCAGGAGACCTTTTGAGCGGGCTGCAGCTTGCCGTTGTCGTTGCCGCCGGCGTTTGGCGGAGCGTAAACGGAGACCTTTCGCCGGGGACTTTTCTTGCCTTCTATGCCTACTGCAATATGATGATCTGGCCGGTGCGCCAGTTGGGCAGGATTCTTTCAGAACTTTCCAAGACGATGGTCGCCGCAAACCGCGTCCGCGAGATACTCGCCGCGGAACCGGAGATCGAACCGCCTGATGCGCTGTACCCCGAAATAAAGGGAGAAGTTTGCTTTGACAAGGTAAATTTTTCCTACGGTGAAAGTGAACCCATACTGCGGAATATTTCATTCACCCTGAAGCCCGGTCAAACTCTTGCGATTCTTGGCGCCACAGGTTCAGGGAAATCTTCTCTGGTACACCTGTTGAGCCGCCTGTACGATTTGAAAGACGGAGACGGGCTTATCACCATTGACGGTATCGACATACGCCGCATTGCCCGAGGCCATCTGCGCCGCAGTATCGGGCTTTGCCTTCAGGAGCCGTTCCTCTTTTCAAAAACCATCAAGGATAATATTTCCACCGTAAAGCCGGGGATGGAACTTGTAGAATTGCAGGCGGCGGCAGCGGTGGCGATGGTGCATGAAACAATCGAAGGTTTTGCGGACGGCTATAACACCATCATCGGCGAGCGCGGCGTTACCCTTTCCGGCGGGCAGAAACAGAGGGTTTCCATCGCGCGGATGCTTGCCGGTAATGCGCCGGTAATGATTTTTGACGACAGCCTTTCGGCAGTTGACACCGAAACCGATGCGCGTATCCGCGCCGCCCTGCGCAAGCGTGTAAGCGATGCGGCAGTGATCATCATCTCGCACAGAATCTCAAGCCTTATGCAGGCTGATCAGATTTTGGTATTGAAAGACGGAACTGTGGAAGAGCTTGGCTCCCACCGTGAATTATTGGAAAGGGGCGGCACTTACCGCCGCATATTTGACATGCAAGCAGCAGGCTGCATCGATAACGATAGCACCGAGGAAAACAATGGCTGATTACGAAGATTATGACTACGACAAACCCATGTCAATAGCGATATGGAAAAAAATGTTCCCTTTTATTTTACCCGAGAAGAAAAACCTTATCCGCTGCGCAATCCTCATGACATGCGCAGCCGCGGTAGATGTGGTGTTTCCGCTGCTTCTCGGTTATGCGATTAAGCACAATATCCAGCCCCGCTCAAGCGAGGGAATATGGTATCTCCTTGCCGCCATCGTTTTCCTTGTTGTACTGCAGGCTTTCAATGTGCGTACCTTTGTCGCGTTGGGGGTCAAGGCGGATTGCGGGATGTGCCGCCATTTGAGAAACGCCGTCTTTAACCACCTTCAGAATTTAAGCCTCTCCTATTTCAATAAAACTCCGGTGGGCTACCTCATGGCGCGCACCAACTCGGATACAGGCCGCATCGGAGACCTTATCGCCTGGGGACTGATTGACTTTACATGGTCTGTTTTTTACTGCATCGGGGCGATCATCGCCATGTTCGCGGTTCACTGGAAACTGGCGCTGATTGTTTTCGCTTCCATTCCTCCCCTGGCGTTGTTGACCTGGTTCTTCCAGAAGAGGATTCTCGTAGTGAACCGCATTATGCGCAAACTCAATTCTAAAATGACCGGGGCAATGAACGAGGGCATCACAGGGGCGAGAACCGTAAAAGTTCTTGTGGCTGAAGAACAGAGCCTTGCCGAATATTCAAACCTTACCGGAGAATACCGGGGTCATGCTGTACACATGGCGCGGCTTCGTTCGATTTTTATTCCCATTGTGCTGTTTATCGGATCGATTGCAACCGCCGCCGTTTTAAGTTACGGAGGCTGGGAAATTGCCGTCCTTGGGGCGGAACTTTCTGTGCTGGCAATTTTCACTCAGTATGCGGGCGGTTTCTTTTACCCCATTCAAAACATCGCAAGGATCATCACCGATTTTATTTCCACTCAGGCGAACGTTGAAAGGGTGAGCGGCCTTTTGGAACAAAGCCCCGGCATCACCGACAGCGCGGAAGTGATCGAAAAGTACGGCGACTTCACTCACCCCAAAAAAGAAAACTGGGAGCCGATCACCGGGGATGTGGAATTCCGCGATGTAACATTCCGCTACCCTGACGGCCACAGGTATGTGCTGGAACATTTTGATCTTCACGTAAAGCCGGGAACATATATTGCAATCGTAGGCGAAACAGGCGCGGGCAAGTCTACGCTGGTGAATCTTGTCTGCCGCTTCTTTGAACCTACAACCGGCTCCATTCTGGTAGACGGCAAAGATTACCGTGAGCGCAGCCAGATCTGGCTGCACAGCGCGCTGGGTTATGTGCTGCAAACGCCGCATTTGTTCTCCGGCACCATCCGCGAAAACATCCGCTACGGACGCCTTTCCGCCACCGATGAAGAAGTCGAAGCCGCGGCAAAGATCGTCCACGCCGATAAGGTAATCGCCAAGCTGGAAAAAGGTTTTGACACCGAAGCGGGGGAGGGCGGCGACCGCCTCTCCACCGGAGAGAAACAGCTTATCTCCTTTGCTCGCGCCGTTCTCGCCGATCCGCGCATTTTCATCCTTGATGAAGCAACCAGCTCTGTTGACACTGAAATGGAAATGATGCTGCAGGAGGCAATCCACACGCTTTTGGAAGGCCGCACCAGCTTTGTCATCGCCCACCGGTTAAGTACGATAAGGAATGCCGATGTAATCCTGGTTGTCGATGACGGCAAAATTATCGAGCGCGGCACGCACAAGGAACTTATGGCTGCCGGAGGCCACTACCATAAACTCTACACCCGCCAGTTCGAGGAAGAGGCCGAGGAAAAATTATTGCGGGAATAATGGCAAAAATACCATACCGCGTAGATTGACACCGGCGCCTGATTTGGTATTATTAGAGTGTGGTACACCCTAATACCCTTCAAAAGTACTCCCTTTTTGGCGGTCTTATGGAGGAACAAATTGAAAAGATCATGCCTCTCATGCAGCAGGAAAACTTCGGTACTGATATTGAAATAATCACTGAAGGAAAGCCCAACGACAAGATATATTTTCTTATTGAGGGCAATGTGGCGGTAATGAAAGGCAATGCAGTTCTTGCCCGTTTTAGTGAGGGCGAAGCTTTCGGCGAAATGGAAGTGCTTGATGTGATGCCGGCTGTCGCTGCCATAAAATCCATTTCGCCAATTACGGTAATGTCAATTTCCAATACAGCTCTGAGGGAAATATATAAGATAGATGTAAAAATATTCTCTCTTATCATCATGAATCTGGCCAGGGATCTTTCACGCCGCTTGCGCAAAATGGATGAAATAATTGTCGAAAAGCAAATTCTTGTATAGCGCTGCGGAGAAGCTATGATTTTCAACCCGGAACATGAATGTATGGACAGAAAGGCGCGGGAAAAACTCCAGCTTGCCGCTCTGAAAAACCTTGCACAGACTCTTTATTCGCGTGTGCCTTTTTACCGCGGCAAATTTGATGCGGCGGGTATTCACCCTGAAGATATTCACAGTCTTGCAGACATAGGAAAACTCCCTTTCACAACCAAGGACGATATGCGGGAGAATTACCCCCACGGTCTTCGTGCCTGCCCCCGGGACAGAATTGTAGAAGTCCACATGAGTTCGGGTACGACGGGAAAACCTGTTGTGGATGAATACACCATGAAGGATATCGACATCTGGCGGCAGGCGATGTCCAGAACTCTGGCAGGCGCGGGCTGTACGCGGGATGACATTGTTCAGAACTGCTACGGCTACGGGCTTTTCACAGGCGGCTCCGGGGTGCATTACGGCGCTCTTAACATCGGGGCTGAAGTTCTGCCCATGTCATCGGGTAACACTGACCGCCAGCTTATGATCATGCGGGATTTCGACACAACCATGCTTGCATGCACTCCCTCATACGCTCTCTACATGGCGGAAGAGGCGAAAGAAGCAGGTATCGATCTTCGCGCGCTCCCTCTCAACAAAGGATGCTTTGGGGCGGAACCCTGGAGCGAGAATATGCGCAGGGAAATCGAAGAGCGTTTCGGCATGAAAGCCTACGACATCTACGGTCTGGTGGAAATCATCGGGCCGGGCGTCGCTTTTGAGTGCGAGGCGCAGGACGGTCTGCATATAAACGAAGATATGTTTTACCCGGAGATTATCGATCCCGCTTCGGGGCAGGTTCTTCCCGCCGGCGTTAAGGGCGAGCTTGTCTTTACCACTTTGACGCGGGAAGGAACGCCGGTACTGCGCTACCGGACGCGCGACATAACATTCCTTATTGACGAACCCTGCTCCTGCGGGCGCACAACAATGCGGATGCACCGTCTTTTCGGGCGCACGGACGATATGCTGATAATCCGCGGGGTGAACATTTTCCCGAGCCAGATTGAACAGGCGCTTATCGAAATTGAAGGGACAGAGCCTCAGTATCTAATCGTTATTAACCGCGGCGCCAGCCATTTGGATGAGGTGGAACTGCAGGTTGAAGTAAAAAAAGACTTTTTCACCGATGAAACCCGCGGTCTTGAAAATCTGCGCAGCCGCATAGAAAACATAATGAGAAGCAAGCTGCAAATCAGCCTGAAAGTGAAGTTGGTAGAGCCAAAAACCATAGAACGTTCCATAGGAAAAGCGAAAAGAGTTGTCGACAACCGGAAAATATAGCTTATACTTAATATAGAGGGGTCAAATGGAAATTAAGCAAATATCGGTTTTCCTGGAAAATACCACAGGCCGCTTGAGCGAAGTAACCAAAACGCTTGCCCGCGCTGGCATTAATCTGCGCGCTATAAGCATTGCTGATACTGCGGATTTTGGCATTTTGCGCCTGATTGTCGATAAAACAGCCGAGGCGGTCAACGCCCTTAATACGGCCGGTTTTACTACGCGGCAGACCGATGTTGCGGCGGTGGAAATCGAGGACGTACCCGGAAGCCTTGCCAGATTGATGGAGCTGTTTCAGCAGTCGCAGGTTAACATTGAATACCTTTACGCTTCCCTTGAAGGTACCGCCGGAAAAGCGGTGGTAATTTTCAAGCTGGAAGATCATATCAAGGGCCTTAAAATACTAAGCGACAACGGTCTTACAATGGCGGATAAATTCTGATGAAAATACTGATGGTATCCAGTGAAGCTGTCCCTTTCGCAAAAACAGGCGGCCTTGCCGACATGGTTTCAGCGCTTTCCATCAGTCTTGCCAAACTGGGTCATGAAGTAAAAATCGTCATTCCGCGGTATTATTCAATCGGGCGGGATGCGCTAAAACTGATCCCCGGCGCGATGGGAACGCCGATGGGCGGCGGCATTGAAGAATGGAGCGCAGTCTTCACTGCGGATATGCCCGGAACCGGCAAAAAAAATCCGGTTAAAGTGTACTTTATCGATCATGAAATCTTTTTTGGCAGGGACGGCATTTATGGCAGTCCTATAGAAACCGACTTTATGGATAACCCCCGGCGGTTTTCCTTTTTTTGCCGTGCGGTTTTCCAGCTTTGCCGTAAGTTAAACTGGTATCCTGATGTTCTGCACGCTCATGACTGGCCTGCGGCAATTGCGCCGGTATACCTGAAATTTGCGGAGAGGGCAGCGGAAAGGGCAAAAGACAGCGACGGCGATTTCAAAAAGACAGTTTCTGTTCTTACCATTCACAACCTTGGCTATCAGGGGATTTACCACAAGGACAATTTTGATTATCTGGGGCTTGGCTGGGATGTGTTTTACAACTCAGGTTTTGAAGACTGGGGCATGATGAATATGCTGAAAGCCGGTCTTTACAGCGCTGACAAGCTCAACACAGTTTCACCTCACTATGCCGAAGAAACAAAAATACAGGTGCATGGCTTCAGGCTTGACGGAGTGCTTCGCTACCGCAGCGCCGATTATACGGGAATTCTCAACGGCATTGACTCAGGGCTGTGGAATCCTGCGGTTGATACCTACATACCGCAAACCTACACGGCGAAAGACCTTTCCGGCAAGGCAATTGCCAAACAGGCGCTGCAAAAGGAATTCGGTCTGCCGCAGGACGCCACAGTCCCGGTTATCGGCATGGTTACAAGGCTTACCGATCAAAAGGGCGTGGGCGAAATGTTCGGCCCCACTTACGGTTCCGCCTGGTCAATCTGCCGCGACATGAACCTGCAGTTGATTCTCCTCGGTTCAGGAGAACATTGGTGCGAACATGAAATCGGAAGCCTCGCTTCCCGCCTTTCCAATTTTAAGGCGAAAATCGGCTACAATGAAAATATCAGCCACCTTATTGAAGCGGGTTCGGATTTTTTCCTTATGCCCAGCCGTTATGAGCCATGCGGCTTAAATCAAATGTATTCCCTTGTTTACGGAACTCTCCCCATTGTCCGCAGAACGGGCGGTCTTGTTGATACAGTGGAGAATTACAATGAAGCGACAGGCTCCGGCACCGGTTTTATGTTCGATGAACTTGACCCTTCTTCGATCTACAACACTGTAGGCTGGGCAGTGTGGGCATGGTACAACAGGCGGGATCATATCGAGGCCATGCGTCTGCGCGGAATGACGCATGATTTCTCATGGGAAAAATCGGCAAAGAAATATGTTGATCTGTACGATGAAGCGCTTAACAGAAAATGAGCTAAATTACCGGATGCTCCGCGCTTCCCTGTCAATAACTTTATCAATGTCAAACAGTCTGTCCGCGCGGTCTTTGTATACTCTGAAATGAAACCCGTCTATGTTTATACGGGTAAAATACAGGTATTCCGATTCCGGACCGATTTTATGACCCCAACCGCGGCCAACGTCAAAAAAAACAATAAAATTCCGGTCGCGCAATATTTTATGCCTCTCTTCATTATTTTCCAGCCCTGCGCCGAATGGATATATGAAAAGGTCGGTATCGCCTATGATTGGCCGTACTTCCTTGTCCCAGCGGTTTGTGTCGCTCATAAACCGTGTCATCGGTACATTGGGCAGATTCGGATGCCCCCAACTGTGCGAAGCAAAACGCCATCCCAGCTCTTTCAGCCTGTTCACGACAGCGATAGCCTGTTCTGCTTTTTCCTTGTATCCCGGTTTATCCAATTCATGCGTATGATAACCCAGCACACCTTCATATCCTGTAAGGGCGATTATCCCCTTTGCTCCGTTAATTGAAAAATCCGGGTATTCCCTGATGAATTCCTCTGTAATTGTTATGATGTCCAAATCATAGGATAATTCGCCGCTGCTCGCTGCGCCGCTGCTTGCTGCGCCGCTGTCTGCGGTTTCAGTCCATGCCGCAATTCTGCCGTTTTCATCAATCACAAGCTTGTGTACGCTTGCGGTTTCCCTCACAAAATCATAATAACTCAAATCGTCTATGGACAAAATCAGGGGTTTTTTCCCTTCCGGGACAAGTAATTTTTTGACAGCTATCTTCCTGATGCCGTCTGTATGTGTTACCTCGTAAAAATCATTAATATCGAGTAACGCATAGTCTTGAATGTAAAACTCATATAATAGTTTTTTATATTCACCCGCTGTAATGTACCATTCCAGGAAATGTGCTCTGTCTTTGCTCCTGAAAGCGGTTTCAGGTCTTGCAACCAGCGGGTGGAAAAATATATTGAGTACTTCTCCTTCGTAAGGAACCATCACAGGCGGCGGCGGTCCTGTTTCAACCGGCAGTTCATCTACCGCTTCGCTTGTGTCCGCTTCGGAAAAATAGTTTTTATTACTGTCTCCGGCCTTGTTGCCGAAGCAGGCTAACACGAAAAAAACCAACAAACAGGGCAGTATGTGTTTTTTGTTTTTGCATTTAAACATTTGTTTTGTCTCCAATGATAATTTTTGTCTCTGTAACGCGGTGCCGCAGGACTTTTGATGCCGTGATAGTCAGATGACGCCAAGCAACTTTTTCTCCCGGACGCGGCACCCTTCCAAGATTTTCCATAATCCAGTTGGCAAGGGTTGTGTCGGGGATTTCTTTATCGTCATCTGCATATTCGCATCCTACAGCATCCAGCATATCCTGAAAATTAATATTCCCCAGCACGGTATAGTTTCCGTCTTCGAGCTTCCGTACCGGTTCCACAACCTCGTCATGTTCGTCCCAGATTTCACCTACCAGTTCTTCGACAATGTCCTCAATGGTAACAATGCCGAGCGTTCCGCCGTGTTCGTCAACGACAATGGCCATGTGAGACTGTTTTTCCTGCAATGTACGCAGAAGTTTTGCGATTTTGATGGTCTTGGTAATGAAGACTACCGGCTGAACAATCTCCTCCGGTGTTGTCAGGCCTTTTAATACCTTGTGATAAAAATCCTTGAAGAGGATTATGCCCGTAATGTTGTCGATACTCTCTTTGAACACCGGCAGCCTGGAATAGCCGGTTTCCGTGAACTTCGCGTCAATTTCTTCGACAGAAGCCGAAAGCGGAACAGCCGCGACATCAATGCGCGGTGTAAAAATACCGGAAACCTTGATGTCGTCAAATTCAATCGCCTGACGGATCATCTCCTCTTCCTGTTTGTTTATGCCGCCTTCCTGCCGCACCTCTTCCACAAATGTCAGAAGCTCATCCTCAGTTACTCCGCGTTCCTGTTTCGCCGGAAAAACCCTTGTGATAAATCTTTTCCAGTGAGCGGACAAATAGTTAAAGGGCGTGAAAATAAAGACAAAGAAACGCAGTAACGGCGAAACATTGATGGCGGTGCGCTCAGGCGATTCTTTCGCCAAAGCCTTGGGAGAAATATCCGTGAACAGTACAATCAGCACCGTCATGATGGCTGCCGCTACGCTTACCCCCTTTGGCCCGAAAAGCTGGACAGAGAGCAGGGTTGCAAGCGCGGAAGCCGCGATGTTGACAATATTATTCCCGATAAGCACGGTAGAAAGAAGTTCATCGTATATTTCAAGCAGCCTCAAAGCAAGAGCTGCGCGTTTGCTTTTGGTGGCAAGATTTTTCAGCCTTATGCGGTTTACGGAAGAAAAAGACATCTCACAGGCGGCAAAAAAAGCGGAAAGAGACAGGAGAATTACCAGAACGGCAATTATACTGATATAATACGAACGGGAATGATGCATATTATTTTGAGGCGCCGATCAGAATCGAACTGATGAATAATGGTTTTGCAGACCACTCCCTTACCACTTGGGTACGGCGCCTTTCCATGCTGTTAACGATATATTGAAGAGAGTGTCAATGTCAAGTAGCTTCGGCTACAGTAGCCGCGGCAGCCGGGCATCATACATTAAACTTGAAAAAAATCACATCTCCGTCCTGAACGACATAGTCTTTGCCCTCAATACGGTACTTGCCCGCTTCCTTGATTTTCGCCTCGGTTCCGTATTTGAAAATATCGTCGCAAGTATAAACATCGGCCTTGATAAACCCCTTCTCAAAATCCGTGTGAATAACACCGGCGGCTTTTGGCGCGGTATCTCCGGCGCGGATTGTCCATGCGCGGCATTCGTCTTCCCCGGAGGTAAAAAATGTCCGCAGGCCGAGCAGTTTGTATACGCTGCGGATAAGAACGGAAAGCCCCGTTTCTTCAAGGCCAAGTTCTTCAAGGAAGGCTTTTTTTTCTTCGGGGTTATCTATGCCGCAAAGTTCCGCTTCAAATTTGCCGCAGATGCAGATCGCTTCCGTTCCTTCGCTTTGAGCGCGCTTTTTTACAGCTTCGACATAGGCATTGCCTGCGCGGATGCCCTTTTCATCGACATTGCACACATAAAGCTGCGGCTTTGCGGTAATGAAATGGCAGTCGTAAATCGCGGCTTTTTCCTCTGCGGTTAATTCAACCGAGCGCACAGGCTTTGAATTTTCCAGCGCGGGATAAATCCTGTCCAGGACGGAAAGAACAAGTTCAGAGGTTTTCTTTTCAGCCTGATTTTTTAACTGTTTTTCCGCACGCTCCCGCCGTTTGGCAAGAGTCTGTAAATCAGCCAGCGCCAGTTCGATGTCGATTGTTTCCATGTCCGAAACAGGATCGATTTTATTGTTTACATGAACGACATCGCTGTCTTCAAAACAGCGGACGACATGCGCGTAAACGGCTGTGTCGCGAATATGGGTGAGAAACTGGTTGCCCAGACCTTCCCCCCTTGCCGCGCCCTTCACCAGCCCCGCAATATCGACAAATTCCACGGTCGCCGGAATGGTGCGCTCGGGAACAAAAATTGCCGACAGTTTATCCAGCCGCAGATCGGGAACATCAATAATCCCTACATTTGCCTTGACGGTGCTGAACGGATAATTTGCCGCTTCCGCCGGAGTAGAGCATAATGCCGAAAAGATAGTGGACTTTCCCACATTGGGAAGCCCCAATATGCCGCAATTAAGAGCCATGACGCATTGTACCAAAAACGGAGCTGCAAGAACAATAGGGAACTGGGAGCAAAGGAATACTTGTGTTGAGAGCAGGCTTGAAATTAATACAATTATATCGGCTGCTGGTTTTTTCTGGATTTTACTACATTGTTTTTCTGAAAATATTGTATAGTATCACAAAAGGAACTATTTTGGCGTATTATCTTGTTGAAGGTGCGGTGCTGCAATGCACAAACGGCACAAAGAACAGTAAATTGGTTGTAACATCACAAAATACGGTTTGGATGAGTGACAAGCTCTGTGCAACCGTTCAGGATTGCGCATTCCTGCCTTTTGGTGAATGTACAAACAAAGATTCCAAAACGTGCACGCCGGAATGTTCCGGTTGGAGCGGCGGTAAAAAAGATTTGCTTATTTCGGGAAACGCAGCTTTAATGGATAAAGATGAAGCACTTTGCACATCCGGCGGAGGCATGATTTCAGTTGTCAACAGCGGGCAAGATACGCTTTAAGAGGAAAAATATGGATAAAGAATATGGCGATGAACGATATATTTATGCATTGAGTTTATTCGCAGAAGAAGATGCAAAGGATGATGCAGAAAGTACAGAACCCGATCAGAATGATGAGGCGGAATCAGCAAATCATTCTCAGGAGGCATCGTCTAGTAACAGCGATGGAGATGTAAAAAACAGTAATGAAGAAGGAAAACAAGTGGTGTTAGAAGCTTGGGGGAATGTAATTATGAGTGACGAAAAAGAAATGGTAATTAAGCTAAAGGATGGCCAATCGGTCATAAAAATCACTGAAACAGGAATTGAAATCACTGCCCAAAAATCGGTAACTGTGCAAAGCAAAGGTAACATTGACATGAGCGCCGATGCGGACATTACCATAAAGGCCAAAAAGAATCTGCGTCTGGAATCTGGCAAAAAACTGATAGAGGAAGCAGGAGATGGGGTGGAAACAAGCGCTTGCGGCGCTTCTTTTATGATTGACAATGGCGGTGAAATGCACTTAAAGGCCCGGATGATAAGGTCTAATTAATGTACGGGCTTGGGAATAAAAAATGGCAATAATTGGAATAGATTTAGGTACAACTAACAGTCTTTGTGCTGCATGGCAAAATGGAAAAAGTGTGTTGATACCAAATGCGCTTGGTAAAATTTTAACACCATCGGTGGTAAGCATCGATGATAACGGCACGGTGATAACCGGAGAAATTGCCAAACAAAGACTCGTTTCTCATCCCGGTAAAACCGCCTCGGTGTTCAAGCAATGGATGGGAACATCCAAAACATTTTCATTGGACGAAAAAGAATTTACTCCGGAAGATTTATCGTCATTTATTTTGCGCAGTTTAAAAAACGATGCAGAAGCATTTTTGAAAGAAACAATTACCGAAGCGATTATCAGTGTGCCTGCTTATTTTAACGACCGCCAACGTACCGCAACAAGAACAGCGGGAATGTTAGCTGGGTTAAAAGTTGATCGCATCCTCAACGAGCCGTCGGCAGCAGCTCTTGCGTACCGGCAGCACGGCATACACGATGGAACAAGTGTGGTGTTCGATTTTGGCGGCGGCACTTTGGATGTATCAGTTTTAGATTCTTTTGGCAATATTGTCGATATACTTGCGGTTGCCGGTGATAATCATCTTGGCGGCAGCGACATTGATAAAGCGATAGTAAGCGCATTTTTTGAAGAACATACCGAATTGGGAAAGTTATGGGAAGATGAAAAACTGCCTAAAGAACAGTTCAATATGCTCATTAAAACAGCAGAAAACTGCAAAATGGCGCTGACGGATAATCCTCAAGTTTTTATGATTTTTTCGCATAACGGTAAAGAATATAAAATGATGCTAAACAATGAAAAACTAACTGATATTTGTTCACCGACACTGTTGAAATTCAATAATGCGGTTAAACGGGCTTTGCAAAATGCTGAAAAAACACTGCCTCGTATTGATAATTTTATTCTGGTGGGCGGTTCGTGCCGAATGCCGATTGTTAAAGAGTATTTGCAAACCATCACCCAAAAACCGCCGCTTTTTGAAGTTGACCCGGATTTAGCGGTAGTAAGCGGTTTAGGAGTCGCAGCAGGTATTAAGGAACGCGATGAAAATATACGCGACATGGTTTTAATGGATATTTGTCCGTTTTCATTGGGGGTATCGGTTCGGAAAGGGGAACTGAACAATAGATTTTCGCCGATAATACCGCGTAACAGCGCACTCCCGACAAGCCGTGTTGAACATTACAGCACCATTGCGGACTTTCAAACTGAAATATATTTTCGTATTTATCAGGGAGAATCGCTTGAAGCCTCCCAGAATTTGTTGCTGGGAGAATGTGAAATACCGGTGCCTCCGCTGCCTGCCGGCGAAGCAGCGGTTAAGGTACGCTTTACGTACGACATTAACGGAATACTTGATATCGAATTTCATGTCTGGCAAAGCGGAGAAAAATTTCAAAAACTGATTATCAGCGATAATCAACTAACGGAAGAGGAATTACAAAAACGGCTTGACGCATTGAGCAAATTGAAATTAAATCCGCGTGAGCTGGAAGAAAATAAATTGTTGATTGCACGCGGTCAGCGCTTATATGAAGAATATACCGGGCCTTTTCAACAGCGCATAGAAAATTCCCTGTTAGAGTTTGAACATGCACTTCTGCATGGGCACAGCTTACAAATTGCAAAGCTCTATGAAAAAACAAGTATATATTTTGATCATTTGGATTTACTGTTAAACAATTTGTTATTTACGGGTGAAATAGATTATCAAGATGAATATGAGGAATAAAAAATGAATATTTGGGCAATTCTTGGAATAAAAAAAACCAATGACATTACGGTAATACGCAATGCGTATTCGGAAAAGGTAAAAATTGTTCACCCGGAAGACGATCCTCAGGGATTTGCGCAGTTAAAAGATGCGTACAAAGCTGCAATAAAAGCTGCATCAGCGCCGGAAAAACAGGCAGAAATGCAGAATGATGAAATCAAGGAACAGTCTCACTCGTCTCCGCCGGAGCCCGAAGAGACAAAAAAAGAAACTCCATCAGCGTATAATTTTTCCAGTTTAAGTAATTTTTGGCGCCAGATTATGGAACGCGATAAAAGGTCAGGCCGAAAAACCAGTATGAAAGAAATTTTATCGCAGGTAGAAAATCTAAAAAACGAGTACCTCCTTAAAACCGAAGCATTATTTGTAGCTAATGCACATACATGGTTTGCCGATTTTCAAAAACATTTTTTGGAAATTTGCGAGAAAATCAAAGGTAAGAATATGGGTTATTCCATTTCTTATTTAGAGTATATATGTCTGAATACCCATTTTATTAACCGGCGTTATGTAGCTGAAATTTGCGCTTATAATAAAAACCGGTTTTTCGATAAGAAGCAGCAGCATATCGGCGGGTATGATATTTCGTATTTTCTTATCTATTATGATCAATTATGGAATGATTTAATTGCATGGAACAATTTCGTTGAAGAAAAAGTATCTAGCCAGGAAATAACTCAATTTATTTTAGAAGCGATACCGGATTTTTATTCCTACCTTACCAACATTATCAGGTTTGGACTTCGTGAATGTGTTGACACACCGCAGTTCAAGGATATTGAAAAAGTTAAGGGCGACACTTTTCGATTTTGCGTCGGCGATTATATGGCACAAACAACGTTTGTATATTGCGAAACGGAGGGTAAGGATGCCGCGCTCATTTTTGAAGATTTTCACCAAAGGAAAAAATCAGCACATAACTGCAGGGATTATTCAACTTTAGATTTTTCAAACAAAGATTTGTGCAATATAAAAGCAACATACTCAAATTTTCGGAAGTCAATTTTAAATAATGTAAATTTAAAAGAATCAACGCTTACCGGAGCGGATTTTACTAATGCCCAAATGACCGATTGTGATCTTGATTATAGCGAGGTTCACGAAGCTAGTTTTGCAAATGCGATACTCAAAAACGCAAGCTTTATCTGTGTTCGGGCAGCAGCAAGATTACCGCATCCCCGCAATAAATGGCGGCATGTAGGTTTTTTCCCGGTTAATTTTGAAAATGCCGTTTTGACCAAAGCAAACTTTAATAATGCTGATTTTCACCGGGCAAATTTTAAGAATGCCCAAATGAAAAATAGCTATTTACGATACGGTGATTTTTCGGATTCCGATTTTTCCGGCGCCGATTTGTCGGGAGCAGATTTATCGAATGCGGATTTTTCAGGGGCAAATTTTACCGGCGCGAAATTATCTGCGGTCAATTTTTCCAGTGCTAATTTGGAAGACGCTGTTTTTCTCGATGCAGATTTATCAGGAACCCTATTAAGGAACGCAAACTTACACAATGCGGTATTTCATAAGAACAAAGGAGACATAGAAAAATGAATTACTATTTTGTAATGGAGCAGCTGCCAGATGAAGAAAACATGGGCGCCATAGATTTTTATGCTGATGAATACTTGGTAAGCGATAGGCTGAAAAATCTATTTGAGCAGTATTTGCCAAAACTTGAATACAAGCAAGTGGTAAAAAATAATATTGTTTTTTGGAAGCTGCATTTGCCGACTTGTGAAAGCTGCACGGTTAATTTCGAAAACGAAGCCATAACAAATATCTCGTTTTCAGATAATAAATTGCATTTAGCATTTACGGTAAATTTCCCGGGAAAAAATTACCTCATCATCAATCTGGCGGTGGCAGAAAGCATACTTCGAAGGGGCATACTCGGTTTAAAGCTGACAAGAATTGGCAGAGATTCGGAAAACATACAAAAAGAATATCAAATGCAAACTGGAAATGCAGCAAGTGATATTGAAATCCCCGGACAGGAAAGCAAACAAGACATAATCCCCATTGTATTACACGATGAAGTATTAGGCGGATTTGCATTGTTTGAAAATAAACTTAGGAATTTCAGTACGTTCTACAAGAGGCATCAATTTTCGGGTTCGCTTGTTCGCTTGTCTTTTGATAATGAAACAGAAGAGGCAAACAAAAAAAGCCTGTTAATTCTGAGGGAATTATGCGCTAATGCAGAACATTGGAAAAAAATTATGCTTGAATTTCTTATTGATCGCTACAAAAATGATGAATACTATACAAGTAACGGCAAAAAATTTTCAATGAATTTGTTTTCATTGATTGCAATAGATATAGAAGAAAAAAAGTTTAGAGAAATGTACGGCGAAGATTTTCATTTTATCTTCAATGACGATAATTCTCCGGGAGATCATTTTGTGTCGGGAACATTATCAAAAGGTCCAACAGATGTTGATGGCGACATTGATTCAAACCATGATTTTGAAACATGGAAATGCGACGAAAATGAAAGATGGGTAACACCCGAAGAATACCGGGAGAAGTATTCAGGGAGATAAATAATTGAGTTTCATGATAATTGAAGAAGTTTTTACCATTCAAAACCGTGGGGTTGTGGTAACAGGAAAAATTCAAAATGGTTCACTAAAATTAAATGAAATCATAAAAATAACAGGAGATAGTTTTGAAAAGAAAGCAACCATTATTGGATTTAATGTGAGTGATAAAATAATGGGAATAATGGAAGAAGGAGTAAATGCGGGAATATTACTTAAAGGAATTGATAAAAGTGAAATAGAAAAAGGCTATTATTTGACAAATAATCCTCAAAACTGATATTATAGTATTATGAAACAAAAAACGGGTAAAAAATTAGCAGTATTGGTGCTTTGCCTGATATTGTGTATATCAACCTTCGCTCAAAAAGGAAATGATGTTATGATGAACAAAGAAGAACTTATTAAAATCGCTTCAAATATTTTAAAAATATCAATTGATGTAGCTTTGGAAAACTATGAAGTATTACAAGAATTGGATGCGATTCGTGTAGGGAATCCAATAAGAGGAGGAGGAAGAGTAATTATTAGTAGTGATAAAACATTTTTGTTTGCATCTTCTTCAATAAGCCCGGAAGAACATTTGCGGGAATTTATTTCCGGAAGAAGATCGAAAAATTACTATCTTGTTGAAAATCCAAATGAAATATCAGATTATAATAAAAGACGAATTGAAAATGGAAAACTAAAACCATTATGTTCATTAGAAACAGACGATAAAGAAAAATATGATACTATCGTAAAAATTATTCAAATAAGAAATTTGAATGTAAATATTAATGAATATTACTATTGCATTTATTCTTGTGAAAAGACAGTATTTGAAATACTACATGAAATACAAATAAGTAGTTATCAATATTTAATACCTGAGAGATATGAAGATATTAATAATTTACCTAAAGATAATAAAATAAATATTATTGAATATGCAATATATGATTATGAGGCATTAACTAATAAACATAATGGTACACTTGGAAGCATTACAGATAATTGTTTTTCAGCAGTATTTAATAGTAAATATGGATTTATTGGTACACTTGGTTGGGAATGATAGTATGGATAATAAACAGATGAAAATGGATAATGCCAAAAAAAATTGGGATGCACATAAAACTCCCTCATTAGATATTTGCCCGGAAGAATTTTGTTTTATGTGGGAAGAAAAAGATTCATATTTTGCATCTGGTCTTTATGATAACTTAAACGAAGCATTTGCGGCAAAATCCCCTGTTTTTAAGTCTTTTTGCGGAAATTCTTTTGGAAAATGCATAAGGGATAGGAATAATCAAGGATACAATGATGCTAAAGATTGGTATGAACCATGCGAACCATTTTTAGAAACTGCAGGTTTACCTTGGTTTTATTTTATGAATCCTGAAACAATGAAAAAAAGAGATAAGATAATGTATGATAAGCATTTTGAATTGGAAAAACCAGAAATTGGAGGATAATGAAAAAATGAAATTTGATTGTATAAATAATCAATTTGTAGAACTAAAAATCATTGGCTACCAATTCCCGGAAATATTAGATGATGAATGGGACAGTAATTGGTTAAATGTGTATATTAACGTAAAATCAATAAAAAAATATTGGAATGTAACCGATCCTGCAATAACAACATTTGAATTAAGAAGCCTCATTTATTGGCTTAAAAATATTTCGGAGAATAAAATAATCAAAAATAGAAACATGAACTTTACAGAACCAAATATATCATTTCAATTAATGAATGAGTTTGGTTCAGACATAAAAAGGATAAAAATCAATTTTAGAATGGAATTTAGTCCATTAAAAAAGGGAACTGAGTGTGATATTGAATTAACCGCAAATAATACTCAGTTAAAGAATTATGCAGAAAAATTAGAATATGAATTAAGTGAATATCCTGAGCGGTGTACAGAAAAAATAAATACGATAGGATGGATATATGAATGAGATAAGTGCAGTAATGGATAAAAGTGATTATCCAATCTATAACGATTTTTTGAATATCCAAATAGATAATAAATTTCTCGATGAAATACTTGATGAAAAATATCCTGAAAATAATTACCGGGGGCTTATTCCCACATTATTATCAATGGAAAACGATGAAGAAAATAGAATTGTATGGGAAAGAATTCTGCCCAATACTAATGTGCCCCGATGACGCTGATTTTTCCTGCACCATAATAATTGTAGAAATAGAAAATAAAAATGATGAAATAATCTCATGGAATAAAATTGGATTAAACAAAACAGATGTATGGAATAAAGATTTGCGTAAATATGAATACGAACTTATAGGCCAAAATGTAGAATGGTTTGATAAAATTGATCCTTTAAAATTTTGTATAAATGAGTATAAAAAGATGATAGACTTGTTTAAAACGGATTGACAAAAATATAGCATTGGGTAAAATTGGAGAAAATAATGCTTCATTTTTGAATAATTTGAGGGGGATTTTTGTGTCTGATTCATTTTTTGCACTTATAGAATTAAAAGAATGGGAAAGTTTTTTTAACACCAGCTTGGACAAATTTTGTTTCCGTTTAGGCGGAGAAACAATTGTTGAAAAAATGAATGAAAATCATAAGTCTGGCGTAGATTATATAAAAACAAATCAAACAAAAATTTTGACAACGATACTATTAGAAGTGTTAAAGCATTATCCTAAATGGCAGGAAAAATATGGTTATGACGAGGATGATGAAAAAGATATTATGCCTAATATTTCTACTATAAACGATTTTGCAAATTTGATAATGCCAAAACGCATTCATATTTTATCCGTTTATAGTGATGACTTCCCCTATATTGGATATGATTTTGATTGCACGTGGGATGATGAACATGGACTGGGAATTATGATGCTTAAGGACAAAATTGTTAAAATAGGCGGAGGGGATATTTCTTTCTTAAATTGGGTTGCAGAAGAAGATAGAGACAAAACTAATAATTCACCAGAATGAAAATATTATTTTGCATTTTTCAGGGGAATGTACTATGAATTATTCAATATATGTAATTTTACACTTTGAGACAAAAAAAGAACACACCAAAATAAAACTTATGAATAAAGTAAAAAAAATAATTGAAGAAGAATATAAGATAAATCAAATTGAAGGCAATATAATAATAGTAGAATTGGAGAATATATCAACATGGGAATATTGTGTTTATAAAATAATTGATTTTGCACAAGATTTTGGATACCAATGGATAATAACGGGGAGTATTAATTTTGAGATAAGTTTATGGTCAAATGATTCTAAAATAAGTGGTATAAAAGCAATGGAAATAAATTGCAGTAATAATTATGAATGCGCCAATTTTACATAACATGGGGGGGAATAATTATGAAAGAAGAAGCCATTTTTATAAAAACAGAAAAAGAATTATATGATATTGCAAAAGAATTATTTACATTAGTGGGAGTAAAAAAGTTTTATGAACACGATAATTCTGCCTATATAAATGATCAGTATTATCGTGGAAAAATAAACCGGAAGATTACGATGAGCATTGCATTAAATAATTATGATTATGAAGATGATTTTAATATGTTTATAATGCTGGATATTGAAGGAAAATATGAAAAGAGCAATTTTTGTGATGATTTTTGTAACAAATTATCAAACTATTTAAATCAAATAGTGGCAAAGGAAAATGATGAAATGAATGCATTGATTTATTTTTATCCAAAAACCGCATATTGACAAAAACCAAAAAAAATTATATCGTATTCAATAATAGCAAATAATACAAAGGAGAAAAAATGCTGTTTTTTAAGAAGAAAATGATCACCTTTGGCGGTGACAGTGACGATTTAGTGTGGCTCTACGATGCCAGTAATGACCGAAATTTAATTTTGGTTGCATCTGTGCCCAATGAAGTTGTCCATGTAAAAGACGGCGCAATAGCCGCTTCGTACACAAGCCAAAAAATTGCGCATAAATATTCAATGAACAGCAGCGACAAATACTACTTTGTCAATGTGAAAAAACCCTGCCAAACAAACTGGGGCACCAGCCGAAGACTTGAATACAAAGATGCGGATTCAGGCAGAATTGTTTCAATCGGCGCAAACGGCGTTATCAGCTTTCAAATTCTTAACAGCGTCCTGTTTTTGGAAAAAGTTTTGGGAAACCGCGGTAAATATACCTCGCAAAATTTAACCGAAGAAATGCTTCCAAAAGTTTTTATTGAATTTTATGATCATCTGCTTTCGGTTATTCAGGATGGCAATTTAACCTACAGCCAGCTTGACAGTAAACTGAAAGAAATCAGCTCGCAATTGGTGCCCAAAATCGATTCCGGTTTGAAAAAATACGGTGTTTGCATCGAAGAATTTATCATCATGCAGTTTGTAAAACCGGAAGAACTCAAAGACAGAGCCAATGAACTTGCGGCTGAAGCTGAAAAACACAACAACGCCATGCGTGATGCCGACCGCAAAATTGATGTAATGAAAAAGCAGGAAGAAGTGGAAGCGCAGGGAATGAAAATGGACATCAACAAGGCTGAACATCAGGTTACCCTTGCAAAAATGGAAGCTGGGCTGAAGTCGGACATTGAAAAAATGGAATACGACGCAAAGGGCGTAAGTTACAAAGAGCTTCGTGAAATGGACAGGGAAGATATAATGACAAAGGCGGAAGCTGAAGCAACCGTGGAACGAGCGAAGAAAATCCCTGAAGATACGGTTGTCATTATCAAAAGAGAAAACAAGGGGAAATGCGCACACTGCGATGGTGAAATCACCGAGCGGGACATCTTCTGCCCCACCTGCAAAAAGAAAGTAATTTAAGTTCATGGTGTTGGAGAAAACCGTCTGCGAAACCTGCGGCGGGCAGCTTGAAATATTAGATAGTAAGACCGCAAAGTGTACAATCTGCGGTAACACATATTTGGTAAAAGATGCGCCGGTAAAAAAAACAAAACCCGCTGATAACAGACCGCAAAGTGATCCGCAAACCATCTGTAATCAACAGTTTTTTTATTTTTGTGCTGATAACAAACTCGCGGAAGCAAAAAAAACATGGAACGAAAACAAAGACATCATCGACCTTGGATTTGTTATGCTTGCGAATACCGCCCTTACCCAGTCGGCGTACAAGCAACACATAGATGTAGTGAAATGGTTGATTGAAATCGGCGCGCCGTTAGACGCAACAAACGAAGCAAGACAAACCGCCCTTATTCGAGCAACGATAAAAGGAGATAAGGAGATCGCAAAGGTTCTGCTGGATGCGGGAGCGAACACTGATGTGGTGGATAAAGAAGGTTGCAATGCATTATCGTATGCGCTTAATTCTATTTACGAAAAACACTGGGAGATAGCTCCTCTGTTGATCGAATACAACGCAAATCTTGATATTATCGACAGATACGGCAAAACCGCCCTGATACATGCCATCAAACGAAAAAATAAGGAGATTGTAAAAGCCCTGCTTGATGCAGGAGCAAATATTAACGCCAAAGACAGGGGTGGCCGCCCGGCAATAATTCATGCCATCACCGAAAGCAAAGAAATGGCTTTTTTGCTGATTGATAACGGTGTCGATATTAACGTTTCAGACAAAGACGGTGAAACTGCATTGGAATTCGCTGCCCGGTATAGAATTTTTGATGAAATCAAACAACGCATTGCACAATGCAAAAATTAACCGGATAATCAAAAAATAGAAGAATGGCCTGCCGCAGAAAATGGAAGCAAATTAGAATTTATATTCCAAATATTTTTTGAAGACGGTTTACAATTATCCAAAAATATAAAAACTACTACAATTTTATTTTGATAAGGTAATATCCATGCGGCGATACCTTGACATATAGACTAACGTCAGGTATTGTAGAGTGTAATTGAGTGATTTTTAACATAAAAAATGCGCCTAATCTGCAAAATTCAGGATAGTTCCAGGGGGATAACTATTATGATTAAAATGTTTTCTGCATTTACAGAAGAAATTGACAATGTCGATGCAGCAATCTCCGGGATTTTGGAACAATTAGACTTTGAAAACAAACCTTTGATGAAAAACACATTGGGTATTTTACACTGTTTTCACGAATTCATAGACAGCGGGGTCATTAAAGCTCTGTCCGAAAAAATGCCTTTTGATATCATCGGCATCACTACGCCTTATGTCTGTTTACCGAATAAATCAAGTTCAATGGGGCTCATGCTTAATATACTTACCAGCAATGATGCAAATTTTATCACAGGTCTTTCCGAACCCATTGATAACGGCGGCGGTAATCTTGCGCAGGTAATGGAAAAGTTATGCGACGGAATTTCAGCAAAACTGAAAGAAGATGCCACCTCCGCCGAACCTTCGGTTCACGAACCAAAGGTTCGAATGTTCATGGCATACGGCCCTTTTATGCATATTTTAAACATAAACGGCGATGAATTTGTAGAAAGGATAAGCAGCCGGTTTGCAAATATTCCTGTATTCGGTGCGTTTGCTTTTTCCGAAGAAATAGACTTCAGCGAAACTTACACTCTTTATAACGGAGAAAGCTATGCAAATGCAGGAGTGATTGCCGCAATTACCGGCAATGTTCAACCGTCGTTTTTGACGATAGCGATTCCTGAAAAAAATATACTTCATGAATTAGCAACGGTTACAAAATCAACAGGCAATATTTTAAATACCATAAACGGAATGTCGGTGGAAGATTATGCAATATCAAAAGGACTCATTGAAAAAAAAGGTGATTTGGATAAATTGTATACAACACCGATGATAGCAAAACTAGATGACGGCTCAAAGGTCATACGCGTTTGTATCGGCGGAGACGGGCAAGGCGGAGCTGTTATGGGCGGGCACGTACCGGAAGGAGCCAAAATCGGATTTTCAATAATGGAATTATCGGACATTATATCCACAAGCAGTGAAATAGCAGGGGAAGCGGTGAAGATATTGGACGGCAAAAATCTGATTTTATATTCCTGTATGGCACGCCTTGAATTCCTGGGTCCCAGAAACAGAGAACTTGAAGCCGAAACAATATGCAAGATTATGGGAAATTCACAGTCCTTTTATTATGCCAGCGCCGGAGGGGAAATATACCCGCAGCGGCTTCCCGGCGGTAAAGTCGCAAATCATTTGCAAAATTATTCTTTGGTTGTGTGCATACTGTAGCAGGAGATGGAACAGTAACTCATGAACGATGATAATAGCGGAATTGCAGAAACAGAAACCGAGAAAAGTTTACGGCTGGAAATCAAAAAGCTGAACCGCGTTATTGCCATTCTGGAAAAGCGAATATTCCGTTCCGAACTGGTAGCATCTACACGTAACAGAGTTACAGATATGCTTAGAATGGAAACTAAAAACGCAATGGAAGAAGCTGAACGAGCCAGCAAAGCGAAGAGTAATTTTCTGGCCAACATGAGCCACGAAATGCGCACCCCCATGAACGCGATCATCGGCATGACGGCAATCGGCAAAAACGCCAAAGACATAGAACAGAAAAACCATGCCCTGAATAAGATCGGGGACGCTTCATCGCATCTGCTCGGCGTCATAAACGATGTGCTTGATATGGCGAAGATCGAAGCGGACAAACTGGAACTGTCGTCTGTTGAGTATAATTTTGAGAAAATGCTGCAAAAGGTGGTGACGGTCATTGGTTTCCGCGTGGACGAAAAGCGTCAGCGTCTTTCCGTAAACATAGACAATAATATACCGCGCTTTGTCATAGGGGATGACCAGCGTCTGGCGCAGGTTATTACCAACTTGTTGGCTAACGCGGTGAAATTCACGCCTGAAGAAGGCGATATTCGCCTTGAAGCATTTCTATCCGGGGAGATCAACGGAATCTGCGAACTGCGTGTCGAAGTGACCGACACTGGAATCGGTATATCCCCCGAACAGCACGATAAAGTATTTCAGGCGTTTGAGCAGGCAGAAAGCGGAACGAGCCGTAATTACGGAGGGACAGGACTGGGACTTGTTATAACGAAACGCATTATAGAGCTTATGGACGGCAATATCCGCCTTGAATCTGAACTTGGTAAAGGAACGAAATTTATCTTTACTGTAAAAGCCGGGCACGGAAATGAGTGTGGCATGGGACAAAGTAAAGATGAAGATGTGGCGGATAGGGAAGGAGAATTCAAGGGAAAAAGATTGCTTGTTGCCGAAGATATTGAAATCAACCGCGAAATACTTATTTCGCTTTTGGAAAACACCGGGTTGGTTATCGACTGCGCCGAAAACGGCAAAGAAGCCTTAGGCCTTATAGAGGCGAACCAAAGCAAGTATGACATAGTGTTCATGGACATGCAAATGCCTCAAATGGACGGATTGGAAGCCACACGATGCATTCGTGCCCTCCCCGGACATCAGCGTGAGAAGCTGCCGATTATAGCGATGACCGCCAATGTTTTTCAGTCTGACATTGACGCCTGCCTTGCTGCAGGCATGGACGGGCATCTTGGCAAGCCGCTTGATATAGACGATGTGCTTGAAAAACTGCGCAAGTATTTAAGAGCGTAAAATGCAAAATATGAATCCGGATGTTTCGTCTAGCGGATAATCTGCGCTGGTTTCCCGCATTTGGCGCATTTATAATATTTCTCTTCCGCCGCAAGTCCTGAAATGTTCACTTGATACCCGCGCCGCCGTACAAGGAATTCGCCGCAATCACAGCGGGTGTCATTATTCATGGCGATGTTGCCTGTGTAGACATAGCGCAGTTTTTTCTGCGCTTCTTTGGCGGCACGCAGAACAAAATCAGCATCCGTGGGCGGCGCGTTCCAGCGGTAATCGGGATGATAGGCTGACAAATGCCAGGGTATGCCGCTGTTAAGAGCGGCGATAAAATCCGAAGCGGCGTCCAGCTCATCTTCGGAATCATTAAGCCCCGGCACGATCAACGTTGTGATTTCAACATGAACTCCCATGTTATGTGCAAGTTTGATAAATTCAAGAACCGCATTGTGATCGCCTCCAAGAATTTTCGAATATGTTTCACCGGAAAATGATTTCAGGTCGATGTTGGCGGCATCGGTGAATTTCAGGATTTCGGCGGCCGCTTCGGCGTTAACGCATCCGTTTGTTACAAGAACATTGGCGATGCCGTGCCTGCGAGCGAGGGTCATGCAGTCAAGGAGATACTCCGCATGAACCAGCGGCTCTGAATAGGTGTACGCGATGGATGGCGCTTCATTCCTTAATGCGGCGGATACAATTTCCCCGCACTTCATAAATTTTCCCGGGGCGTCGGTATTTTGAGAGATATGCCAATTCTGGCAGAATGGACAGCGGAGGTTGCAGCCTGTAAAACCAAGGGAGAGTATCTGCGAGCCGGGCTTGTAATGATAGAGCGGCTTTTTCTCAACCGGGTCAAGGGCGAGGCTGGTAATAAATCCGTTAAAGGGAATAATTGCTTTGCCGCCCTTATTGCCCCTGACGCCGCAAGCGCCGAATCTGCCGCTTTCTATTTTGCAGTTGTTGGGACAAAGATAGCACCGGACATCGTCCGTTTCTGTAATAAAAAGAGGAGAGGGCATATTCATAAAGTATATATGAGTCATTGTTGCTAAACAACAAATTTGCAGTTACGATAAATGATACGGAGTATTTAATGGATAATCGGGCATTTTTCTTTCAGGATGACAAACTGCTCTTGCCGGAAGATTTTCCCGATTCTCAAATGGACATGGGAATTTCCCGTGAACTGGCAAATGACTTTAATGATGATGAACCCGACACATTTGAAATACAGGCGATAGAGATTCCATCTTGTGCAATTACCGGTGTGTCTGTTTCCTCCGGGGTTGCGCTTCCCGCCGGGTGGAAAGCGATTCCGGTCAGGCAGGTTCTAGCCATGCTGAGCAGCGGAATGGCGGAGGGCAGGGGAGGTCTTGGAAGGCTTCTTCGCGCTTTTCACATTGCCCAGTGGCGGCGTAATTCCCGCTTCTGCGGAAGCTGCGGCGCAAAAAATAAAGATGTCTGCGGAGAGCCGCAGCGGCTCTGCCCTGTATGCGGCAGGCATGAGTTTCCCAGGATTTCACCGGCTGTTATCATCGTTATTATCGATGATGACGACAGAATCCTTCTTGCGCATAACAAAAAATTCAAAGCCGGAGTGTACAGCCACATTTCCGGGTTTAACGAAGCGGGAGAAACATTGGAAACAACGGCAATACGGGAAATCCGCGAAGAAGTTAATATCGAAGTTCAGGATTTAAGGTACTTAAGATCGCAGCCCTGGCCTTTTCCCAATTCATTGATGCTTGGCTTCAGCGCACGTTATCTGTCAGGAGACATTCGCGTTGACGGAGTTGAAATAGAAGACGCCCGGTGGTTTACAAAGGACAATCTGCCTGAGCTGCCGGGAGAAGGATCGCTTTCCCGCTTTCTCATAGGCCAATGGCTTAACGGTACTCTAGTTTCTCAATGCGGTTGATATTTGTTATCTGCCAATTTCCGCGTCTGCGGGTTAATGTCAGATTATCAGTACGGCTGCTGAAAGCCTGATCGTTGGGAAACCACAGCATATACTGCGCGCGGTATTGCACCTGATTATCCTGTTCATTGCCTGAAACCTGCACAAGATTCATATCCGTTATTCCAAAAACATTGGGAGCAGGGAGTTCTCCTCCTCTTTCCTTCCAAACTTGAGCCTGAATAATTGAAGGTGAGATTCTCATTTCATGCGCCTGTCTTGCCTTGTCTATAATGTAGTAATTCAGCACAATCTCAACGTCGCTTTTGTCAGCTCCCTTGATACATGCTTCCATGTAAATATGATTCAATGCGCTGAAAGCATCGTAATAACTGTAAACCACCGAGTATGCGTCAAGACCTTTTGTTGTGGGAAGCCCCATCCTGTTTGCCATCACGTTCCAGAAAACAAATAACATAAAAATCACAGCAGCCCCGATTGCGTACAGTACCTTTCTGTTTCGCATGGCAAAACGTTTTGTTTTTACCTTAAAATTATTTCTTTTTTGAAAACGTTCTTTTTCCGCGGCAAGTGTCTTTGCTTCTTCCGGGGACAGAGGCCGGAAAAAAGACGAAACAGCCGGTGTCTTGCCGCCTTTTTCCAGCAGGTATTTCAAAAGGCTGTCAAGAATAACTGTTCCGCTTTCAATTGGTCTTTTCCTTTCGACAGGAAGCAAGAGCGCGGCGTTAACCAGCTCGCTGATTTTTTCATCAATGCCGGTCGCGGCAAAATTGAGTGGTGTAAAAACGCCTTCCCTCATATCCTGGAAAAAATCAATCGGGTCAAAATACGGAGCGGTTGCCGCCAGGATTCTGTAGAGCATGGCGCCGGCGCAAAAAGCCGCAGCTTCCATATCGTCTAAGTCGGGGCATAAATAGGGGCTGTGTTCTTTTTCTTCGGCAATAAGGCAGCGGTGCGACAAATGTTCAGGAAAGAAAAGAACGCTTCCCTTTGTTTCGGTGTTATCTCCACACACGACAAATGCAGCGCCGGGATCAATCGAGGTTTGAGTTTCACCCAAAAGCAGTTTACCGTGAATCCAATGAATGACCGCCTGCAGAGCCTTATCCTGTTCTTCCTCAATGAGCAGATCAAGCCTTTCGCCGTTGAACAACGGCCCCCAGACCCTCATGAAGCCGTCCAGTTCCGTTACGCCGGACGCTATCCAAGTTTTCTTTGAGCCGTCAGGGCAAATGATAGTTCCCGGATCATTGAAACACTGGGAAAGTTTTGTCCGGGCAAATGCGCGCGGCACAAGCCCGGTGTCAAAACAAACAGCTGTTTGACCTTCCGCTTCGGAAATGAGGATTTTTGGCGTCATCTTGGCGTATAAAGGTATCGGAAGTAATCCATGTCCGTAGTCAGGGTTTTGTCAAATTTCGGCATGGTCTGTTTGTATGATTCAATCGCGCGCCAGAAATCAAAGAAATTCCTGTCCCGGTTGTAGGCTTCGGCGTAAATCCGCGCAGCCTCCGCATCGCCTTCTCCGCGGATGCCTTCGGAAAGGTTGTACGCCGCTGAACGGATGGACATTCTCTCGTTATCCATCTTTCCGAGCAGAGCCGCCTTCCTACCTTCGCCTTCACTGCGGATAGCCTGCGCAATCTGATTGCGTTCTTTTATCATACGCGCATATACGCTGGGTGTAAGATCATCGGAGTAACGTATCTGGCGTGTTACAACATCAATAAGTTCAATGCCGTATTCGGGAACCATGCGCCGGGAGCGGTCAAGAATCTCTTCCGCAATTCTGCGCCGTCCCTTATCAATTGGTTCATAGCTGGTATCAGGCCTGATTGAAGACTGAATGATGCTGGGATCAACATCGTCCCCGATTCCAAGGTCTTCCACTACTCCGATACGCTCCATGATAAGGTTTGAATTCCGCACCGATTCACGGAAGTAATTTTCCGCTGTAACGGTTTTTACTTCCGAGTCGATTACTTCGGCAAGTTTGGAGTATGCGCTTTCAATGCTGAAAATGGATTCGTAGAATTTCTGCGGGTCGGCAATACGCCAGCGGGCTGTTACGTCTACCCAAATGTACTGCTTTTCCTTGGTGGGGATGCTTTTCTGTTCTCCGTCCCAAGCCATGATCCGTTTCGGATAACGGACGACTTCATCAATAAACGGCGTCTTTACATACAGCCCCGCGTTTTTAACAACCCGCACAATCCGCCCGAACTGTACAATTACAGCCTGCTGGCCTTCTTCAATAACGTAAAGAGGTCCGGCAACCAATATGCCGATAAAAACTACGATGATGACTACAACAAAAGTTACTGGTCTTTTCATTATCTGGACCCTCCCTGCTGTGTCCGCACTGCGCCGCCAAGATTCATCATGGGCAGGAAATTTGTCAGTCTGCGGTCGATGATAGTTACGCCCTGGGCGTCTTTAAATACTTCTTCAATCATTTCGTAGTACAGCCGCTGCCTTGTTACATCGGGAGAGCGGCGGTATTCATCGTATACAGAAATAAACCTGGCTACGTCGCCGTTTGCCCGGTTTACCCTTTCCGATTTATACCCCTGGGCAACCTGTACCATCCTCTCCGCCTCTCCTCTTGCCTTGGGTATCTCTTCATTGTAAACCTGCTGACCTTCGTTGATCAGGCGGTTCATGTCCTGAATAGCCTTGTTCACATCGTCAAAAGCTTCCTGTACTCCGGCCGGCGGATCGATATTTTGAAGTTTTACCGCAATCACGTTGATCCCAAGACCGTAACTTCTGAAAGTTTCGTTCATTATGTCTGCGCCGGCAATTTCAATGGCGCTCCGTTCAGGACTCATAATGTCCATAATCGCACGGTCGCCCACCAGCATATTTATAGCCGAGCGCGATACGTCGCTGATGGTTTTTTCCTTTTCCATGACATTAAAAACCCAAGCCTTTGAATCCACAATCCTGTATTGGATGATCCATTCAACATCAACAATGTTGAGGTCGCCCGTCAGCATGGTAGATTCCCTTGTTTTGCTTGCGTAAGTTGATGAAATGCCGCTTTTTAAGGTGCTGAAACCGAACTGCGCGGTTTGTACCGCTTTAACATTCACCGTGTAGTTCCGGTCAATGCCGAAAGGCAGTTTGAATTGAAGCCCCGGTTCCCTGATGGCATGGAACTTCCCGAACCGCGTAATCACCGCCTGTTCGGCCTGATCCACGATAAAAACGGTAGTCCCCAAAAAAATAATCGCCAATATTATCAAAATGACAACCCCGAACTTTGCCGGGGTAAATCTGCCCATTTTAGGCGGAGTAAAGTTCACCATCTAGCCCTCCGTAACACAGATTATACAGCCCTATCGAGAATAAGGGAAGGGGCAGCCGTGTGTGCTGTGTTTTTCTTTTACTAACTTGTAAAATGGGAAATCCGGCTATATAATACAGTAATAAGGGGGATTTTATAATGATAGATGATAATATGGATTTTACCATAGAGGAACTTGGCAAGCCTTCGCTCAAATCGCCGATAGCAATGTCAAAGACGCTGGGGGACGGAATTGCCAATTATGTTACCGATGATCAGTACATGCGGCTGAGTACGAAGGTTGTACCCGGACCGCAGCATCCTGTCAAAAAGACTCAAGCACTGGAATGTGCGGGGCCGCGCGAGAATATTTACTTTACTCCCGCCCATGTGCATGCGGGGATTGTAAGCTGCGGCGGTCTGTGTCCCGGGATCAACGATGTTATCCGGGCCGTTGTACGCTGCCTGTGGTACCGCTACGGAGTTACCCGGATTTCGGGTGTCCAGTACGGCTACCAGGGTTTTTTACCGGAAAACCAGTTTCCGCTGAAGCCGCTTGATCCCGACATTGTAGATGACATTCATAAATTGGGCGGCACCTTTTTGGGAAGCGCCCGCGGCGGCGGCAGGGAAGTGATCAAAATCGTAGATACTCTGGAAAAGCTCAACCTCAATATGCTTTTTACAATCGGCGGAGACGGCACTCAGCGCGGCACACTGGATATTGCCGAAGAAGTTGACAAGAGACGCTTAAAAATCGCTCTTGTCGGAATTCCCAAAACTGTTGACAACGATTATGTCTTGATAGACCGTTCCTTTGGATTTAACACCGCCGTGGACAAGGCGGTGGAAGTTGTTACGGCGGCCCACATGGAAGCTGTATCGGCAATCAACGGCATCGGCCTTGTGAAGGTTATGGGCAGGGACTCTGGCTACATCGCCGCATGTACGGCTCTTGCAAGCCATGAGGTAAATTTTGTGTTGATCCCGGAAGTGCCATTTAACCTGGAAGGTTATAACGGTTTCCTGTACCATCTTGAAGAACGCTTAAAAAAACGCAAACACGCGGTGGTTGTTGTCGCCGAAGGGGCCATGCAGGACATGCTTGATAAGGAGAAAAAGAAAGACGCGGGCGGCAATATCAAAATGGTCGATGTGGGGACATACCTCCGCAACAGGATCATCAGCTACTTTGAAGAAAAGAAAATAGAGATCAACCTTAAGTACATCGATCCCAGTTATGCGATCCGTTCCGCTCCGGCAAATCCCAACGACTCGATTTACTGTGAGCGTCTTGGGAACGCGGCGGCTCACGCGGCAATGGCTGGAAAAACAAAACTGATCATCGGCCTTGTGAACAATGAATTTGTCCATCTGCCCATCAGGTCGGTTATCACCCACCGCAACAAGGTAGACCCTGAGAGTAGCCTGTGGAGGGACACGTTGGACGCTACCCATCAGCCGACTCAAATGGTGAATAAATTTAACACTTAGTGTAGTTGGCAGTTAGTGTTCCAAAAACATCACTGACTGCCAGCTTCTTCTACTTGTTCATCCGCAGCCAGTCAACTATGCGTTTTTCAAGGGTATTGGTTTCATTCCGTTTGCGCGCGCGGTCGTGAAGGTAAGGGAGAACGACCCGCTCTTTAAGGGTAATCCAATTGGCTGGGAGGATGCTGGGATAAGTAAGGAACTCGGAAGTGGGCATTCTGCCAAGAAGATCGGGATAGAATTTCGGGAAAATTTGTTCGGTTACGGAGTTAATGGCAGAAAAACCGCCGCAGATGCCAAAAACAGATTCATTCATCCTGTTGGTTTTGCACTCTTCCATAATTCTGCGCTGGGTATCAACCTTGAAAAACCACAAGACAAAGGCTTCTGCAGCTTTCGTTGATTTTGCGTTTTTCGGAACGCCCAGAAAGACCGCGTCTTCTGTAATGGGTATTCTATTCTGTTCGGCAATCCACCGGAAATCCAGATTGTTTTTACTTTCCTCAGGCAAGGTAAAAATGACATTGCTTTCCATGTACGAAAAAAGAATGCGCCCTGACTGAATTAACTTTGCCGGAGGTTCAAAAAAATACTTGAAAGTAAAGTCTTCTTCCGCCTGATTGTTGGTGTTTATCTCATGTGTCCAGTCATATACAAAATTCATTGAACGATCCAGGGCAGCATTGTCCCAGGCAAGCGGAGCTGCTTCTGTAAAAGATGCGCCGAATAGTTTGGCAGCGGTAAAGAGAAAATCATCATTCCACAGAGGGGAAAAGCCCATGCGCGTATAGTCGCCGCTTCTTTCAATATTGAAATTTTTGCTTAAACTTTTTATTTCGTCAAAATCAATGGTAAAAGGATTGGAAAAATTTTCTTCCTTGTTCCTGCTGAAAATTAACGCAGGTACATTAAACGAAACCGGCAATATGTATTGGTTGCGTTCTATCCTGCCTACAGCCAGAAGGCGCTGATAAAAAACATTTCTGGAAAGTTTTTTGGCTCCAAAAAAGTTATCAAGGGATTTGAAATTCGCGCCGGTGGAGGCGTTTTTCAACCAGCTTCCCACGATTATGTCAGGACAATTCTTGGTTTTTTCCAGTTCCGCGGCGGGATAATCATAGTATTTTACAGTGACTTTATATTGATTTTGGGCGGTGTTAAAAAACTCTCCGTACATGGCAAATTCGGGGCGATCTGTCCAAATTTGCGCGGTTTTATTTCCGCAGCTTGAAAACGAAAATGCTGTCAGCAAAACAACAAAACCTTTTATGAAGCGCATGAACAATCCTATTTTGCCCTTATGTGCTTGTCAATCAGCCCGTTGGATGATAACATTACTTGGGGTATATTTTGGAAAGGATTAAGGACGCTCAGGTTATAAGGCTGATAGAGCGTATCGGCGAACACTACAGGACAAATATCTCGAATCGTTTTTTGCGTCCTGCCATACTGCAGCTCCAGCTTGACAAAAACACATGGGATCAGATAGAGGTTCTTACAGAAAAAATTGAACTGTTCCGTTATCAGGGCTTTCATTTTGATGATTTATATCATCAAATAGCCGCCGGCGCCCATTTTGTGAGTGTCGCCCGTCACGGAATAATACCCGTCCTGAAAAGCAAAATGAACGCCCCTGCCGTCGGTCAGGAAAAGGTTCTTAGAGATATGGCGGCGAATAATTTTGTCCACAATCTGCAGGTTTTTGCGGAACTTATAAATGAATTATATGCAACACTGGTAGATTTGGATAAAGGCGGCTCAAGGGGCGAACCTCCGGTTTATACCCAAATGCCCGAACTTGTTGACATCACCCGGCAGCTTGTCGGTATTTGACCTTGACTATTTTCCCTTTTCGGGATATAAGATATTACTATTTCAAAGGTTACGGAGAAAAAGATGTACGCGCTGGTAGAATTTAAAGGCAAACAGTACAAGGCCGAGAAAGGCGCTTCGCTCAAGGTTGATAAAATCGACGCAGAGCCGGGAGCAGCCATCAGTATTGATACGGTACTTTTAGTATCAGGAGAAACGGTTAAAGTAGGCAGCCCCTATGTACAGGGCGCAAAAGTGTCCGCCACGGTGGAATCCCACGGAAAAGACGATAAAATCGTCGTTTTTAAGTACAAGCCGAAAAAAGACTACCGCCGCAAACAGGGGCATCGGCAGCAGTATTCGATCATCAAAATCGGGGATATTTCCGCCTGATTGAGATAGAAGCGGTTCTGGACGATGACGGGGTTTTAAGAGCCTGCAAAGCCTCCGGCCATGCCGGGGCAGGTAAAAAAGGTACTGACATTGTCTGCGCCGCGGTTTCGGTTTTAATGCGGACGGCTCTGGGGGTTCTTTCCGGCAGGGAAGGGGTTGTTGTCAGGGGCGGAGCACCGGAACCCGGCTCTCTTTGGATGGAGGCCGATTATACTGCGGAAGGTTCGAATGCGTTGCATTCGCGGGAGTTCCTTTCCGCCACCGGTGTTTTTCTGCTTGAAGGACTGAAGTCTGTAGCGCAGGAATACCCCGAAAATTGCAGGGTAATTATTCGAACTTTACGGAGGATTTAGTATGGCACGGAAACGCGGCGGAAGCGGCGCAAAAAACGGACGGGATTCAAATCCCAAATACCTTGGAATAAAGGCTTCGGCGGGCGCGGTTGTAAAAGCTGGCACGGTTATTGCCCGTCAGCGGGGGACAAAAATTCATCCCGGAGCCACTGTTGGCTGCGGAGGGGATTATACCCTTTTCGCCCTTGCGGATGGAAAGGTAAATTTCCATCAACGCCGGGGCCGCAAGCTGGCTTCGGTGATCGAGGAAGGCGGTAAATAATACCTCTTGGATAAAACCAAATCAGGATATACAGAAGGTGTTGTCTCTATAATCGTCAATACCGTTTTGTTTGCGGCGAAAATGTGGGCTGGTATTGTTACCGGCTCAATCGCGCTTACCGCCGATGCATGGCATACCCTTTCGGATTCAATCAGTTCCGTAGTCGTTGTTGTCGCGGCAAAACTTTCCTCCAAAAAAGCGGACAAGGAACATCCTTTCGGACACGGACGCTGGGAACAGATAGCCTCAATTTTTATTGCTTTTATTCTTGGTATAATCGCCTACAGTTTTTTAATGAACTCAATTGCTCAATTCAGAAACAGGGAAGCAGTGCAGTACGGGCTGCTTGCCATTGTGGTAACCGCAGTTTCAATTGTGGTAAAAGAGGCTCTGGCGCAGTACGCATTTTCCATTGCCAGAAAGAGCGGAAACATGAGCGTCAAAGCGGATGCCTGGCATCACCGTTCAGACGCGCTTTCTTCGGTTGTAGTCCTTGCCGGTATCCTGTTCGCGAAACGGTTCTGGTGGATTGACAGCGCTCTTGGCGCGGTAATTGCACTCATGTTGTTCTATGCGGCGTTTGCAATTATCAAAGAGGCAATCACCAAGTTATTGGGCGAAGAGCCGTCTGGAAAATTAATCGAAGAGATTACCGCCGAAGCAAAAAAGGTGTATCCAAGCAATATGCAGCTTCATCATTTTCACATGCACAACTATATCCTTCATCAGGAACTGACTTTTCATTTACGGCTTGACAACAAGATGAGCATTGAAAAGGCTCATGATATTACAAACGAAATTGAAAAGAAAATATTGGAAAAGTTCGAGATAATGGCGACCATTCACGTTGAGCCTATTCATTTCTAGGATTCACACGCATGGAAAAATTTGCCGATGAGGCGATAATCGAAGTTTCCTCAGGGGCGGGAGGGAACGGCTGCGTTGCTTTCAGGCGGGAAAAGTATGTGCCAATGGGCGGTCCTTCAGGCGGAGACGGCGGCAGGGGAGGGGATGTTGTTTTCACTGTCCGGCATAATCTGCGCACCCTTGCCCATCTGCGTTTCAAACACAGCTTTAAGGCGGAAAACGGCCATGATGGAGAAAACTGGGGACGTTATGGGCATAACGGCGGGAATGTTGTTATTCCACTGCCGCCGGGCGCTATTGTCCGGGATGCGGAGTCAGGCGCGCTGATACGGGATTTTTCCCGCAGCCGGGAAGATTTTGTTTTTCTCAAAGGCGGAAACGGCGGCTGGGGTAATATCCATTTTAAGTCTTCTGTGAACCGTGCGCCGCGCAAGGCGCTTCCCGGAAAACCCGGTTTGACCGCAAAGTTAAAAGTAGAATTGCAGATAATAGCCGATATTGGCCTTGTGGGTTTTCCAAACGCGGGGAAATCAAGCCTCCTTGACCGCTTTACCAACGCAAGGCCCAAGATAGCCGCCTATCCTTTTACGACCAAAATTCCCAATCTGGGAGTGCTCACCGCAGGTGAAAGGGACGTCATCATCGCTGACATTCCCGGCCTCATCGAAGGCGCATCGCAGGGTGCGGGGTTGGGCATCCGTTTCCTTAAACATATTTCGCGGACATCGGCTCTTGTCTTTCTTATCGATCTTTCGGGCGACAATTACCTTGAAGCCTTTGACATTTTGCTGAAAGAGCTTGAAGCTTTTTCCGGCGCCTTAACCGCAAAAAAACGGATTCTAGCGGGAACGAAAACCGATTTACCTGAAACCTCGGGGCGCGTTCAGGAACTTGCTGCAAAATATCCTTCGGAAGAAGTTTACGGGATTTCGGTTTTTTCAGGCGAAGGTATAAAAGAACTGTCGCAGGCTTTTTTGCGGTTGACAGATGCTCCAAACGAAATGTCTCTCGAAGAGACAGACGAAGAAGCATTCGATGACGAACCAACAGACTTTGAAGGAGATGAAGAGTGAAACTGGCTATTTTAGGCGGCAGTTTTAATCCGGTTCATCTGGGGCACCTTTTTTTGGCTGATGCGGCGCTTTCCTGCCTTAATTATGACAGGGTGGTGCTGGTGCCGGCATACCGTTCTCCTTTCAAACTTCAGGCTGAAGGAATGGAAAACAGCGCCGGTGATCGGCTGGAAATGCTTGCCGCCGCTGTTGCAGGCGATCCGCGGCTTGCCATTGACGACTGTGAGATCAGGCGCGGTGGGATTTCCTATACCGTGGACACCCTGCGGGATATTATCACCCGCTATGTGCCTGACGAAAAACCGGCTCTTATTATAGGAGACGATTTAGCCTCTGATTTTCCCAAATGGCATAACAGCGGTGAAATACTGGAAATGGCGGATATAATTATCGGGCGCAGAGTCAATTCATGCGAATGTCAGTATCCATTCCCCTGTACATTTATTGACAATGAAGTGATTAATATTTCTTCGCACATGGTCAGGCGGAAAATTACTGAGAAGAAAAACTGGAGGTCTCTTGTACCTTCCGCCGTGAGAGCCGTTATTGAGGGCAAAAAGCTTTATGGCTTTAGAGGCGGAGCAGAAATTAATAAAGGCTGCCCCCTGCCGCTTGTTTTGCGCGTTGAAGAAGCTGCGCGCGAAGCCCTTAATACCGAACGTTTCCTGCACTCCAGAAATACCGCCCTGCTTGCTTTTGATATGTGCCGGCGTTTCGGCATTGAGGCGGAAACAGGATACCTTGCGGGAATAGCCCACGACCTTGGAAAACAAATTGACAACAAGCTCATGCTGAAACTTGCGGAAACAGACGGGATGGAAATTTCCGCACTTGAAAAGAAACATCCCAATCTTCTGCACGGCAGGGCAGGGGCGGTATTGCTCAAGGAGCGTTTTAATATTCATAATGACGATGTGTTTGAAGCGGTGGCGTTTCATACATCGGGCAGAGAAAATATGGGAGACTTGGCAAAAGTGATCTATATCGCCGATAAAACCGAAGTTTCCAGAAATATCGATCCTGCCTTCAGGAAAATGTGTTATGAAGAAAAGGAGCTGGACAGTATTTTTTACGCAATTTTGAATAAAACTGTAAACAAGCTAAAATCCAAAAATCTGGATTTATCGGATGAAACAATTCGTCTTTTGGAAAAAATGAAAGGAAAATCTTCCCTGACAATTTGAGATTGTCAGGGAATTCCGATTGGAATAGTCTGACCACAATGGGGTCTGACTAAATCAAAGGAGTACATCATTGAAAGAAGTAAAATTTGACGCTTCCCGCCTGCTGCTTGCCGCGATATTCCTTCTGACGATTATGGGGGTTGCGCTTGCGGTATATACCCTGCGCAGTAATCCTGTTGAAGAGGCGCTTTCTGGAAACAGAGTGATTAATGTCCTTTTTGTCATCGAAGAAAATAAAAAGCCGCTCAGTACCTATGTGCTTATGTATTATCCGGCTACCAAACGTGCGGCAATTTTTGATATTCCCGGCAATTTGGGGCTGCTGCTTACAAGGTTAAACCGTGTCAGCCGAATCGATTCTTTATATGACCCGGGGAAAACAGGCAGTTATGAAACAGAAATCGGAAAATTGCTGGGAATTGCTCCTGATTTTTCCGTTGTAATAACTATTGATAATTTAAGGTATCTTGTTGATCTTCTGGAAGGCGTTGAGGTTTTTATTCCCACTCCGGTATCATTCAGAGATGATTCGCAGCTTGTTCTCTTTCCTTCGGGCATGACCGTTCTGGACGGTGACAAAGCCTGCGTTTACGCGACATACTCAATCCCCGATGAAGACCGTGAAACAGAAGAGTTTCGAAGACAGCGGTTCTTTCTGGGATTCCTCAACCGGCAGATAAAAATGAACGATGAACTAAAAAAACCTGTTATAGGCAAATTGTATCATTCCTTTTTTAAAACAGACATGAGCCAGCGCACTTTAATGCGGCTTTATGATGAATTGTCTTACATTGACACGGATCGCACCAATGTTCAGTCCGTGGGAGGCAATCTTAGGGAAGTGTCCGGCGAGATGCTGATTATCCCGCACTGGGACGGGAATTTGGTGAAAGAAGTAGTCAAGCAGACTCTTGGATCTCTTACCCGCCAAAGTGAAGATTCTTTAAGCGAGAGAACCCATACAGTAGAAGTGTTGAACGGAACTGCTGTCAGCGGTCTTGCGGGAAGAACCGCTGAAATGCTGCGGAGTTTCGGTTACGATGTAATTTCAACGGGAAACGCCGACAGGAACGATTATGAACGTACCGTAATAATCCACCGTTCAGGAGAGGAAAACATGGTACAAGCATTTGCGGATATTATCCGCTGTAATAATGTACGCCGTGAATATTTACCGGAAGAATTGCATGAAGAACACAGTATTCAAAATGTTGAATATAAATCCGATATCACCCTGATTATCGGAAGGAATTTTAATGGCAGATATGTTGTTGGAAATTAACGGACAGGCCACCGCTGTAAGCGCTGCCATCGGCGCCGCCGTAGGCGAACTTTTGCACGAACATAATGGGCGTGATGTTTCCGTGTTGGATCTTCGCGGGATAAGCGACTGGACGGACTTCTTCGTTATTGCCACCGTAACAAGCGGCGCACACATGGACGGTCTTGAACGGCACATAAAGGAATTCTGCCATAAAAAAGGAATAACAATTGGCGGCGTATCCAGAAAGAATGACACCGGTTACGACGAATGGCGGCTGATTGATCTTGGTTTTGTCATCATCCATTTGATGAGCGGCACAGCGCGGGATTTTTATGAATTGGAGAAACTTTGGGCGCCTATTCCGGCGTCTCGCAGCGAGATGCCGGAACAAACATTTCACTCGTCCAAGTCGTCGTAGTCTCCATCATCGTCGAAGTCATCTTCCTCATCATCAAAGTCGTCATCTTCCTCATCATCATCATCGTCTTCATCCAACTCGTCTTCGTCCTCATAGTCGTCTTCGTCCTCATAGTCGTCGTCTTCGTCCTCGAAGCCGTCATCTTCGTCCTCGAAGTCGTCGTCATCATCGCTAAAGATGAAAAACGGTGGTAGGTTGCCGCCCGGCCCGGAAACAGTTTCCAAACTGCCTACAGGCATCAGCGCCAGCTCTTCTTGATCCATAGTATCGTTCAGAACCATAATGCTCTCCCTTGAAATTGGTTTTCCCTGAACCTAATTTTTCGGCGAAGCCATAAAAAGCCTCTCCCTAGAAACATAAGGGAGGTATAAGATAATTGTCAACAGGTTTTTGAACTTTTTTCCTGAGGTTTACCCTGGTTTTCAAAGCTCTTTTTTTGGCTTTATATGTTAGTCTTAGAATTATAATGCCGAAATCCAGTGAATTTTTGACCATTGCCGCACCCGCAAAAATAAACCTTCATCTGGCGGTAAAGGACAAGCGGCCTGATGGTTTTCACAATCTGGAAAGTGTCTTTCTCGCCCTTGATTTTGCGGATACCCTTCATTTTGAGCCGTTGCCTGCGGAAAATGCCGTGGAAATAGATATGAAGGGATTTTTGCCTATGGAAAAAAACATTGTTTTTGCAGCTCTGTCCCTGTTCAGGGGCAAGACCGGCTACTCTCAGGGCTTGAAAATAACAGTAGAAAAACGCATTCCTTTGGGCGGAGGACTGGGAGGCGGTTCTTCGGACGCAGCTTCAACGCTTTTGGCCTTAAATACATTGTCGGGAAGCCTTCTTGATGAGGATTCTCTACTGGAAACAGCGGCATCCATGGGCAGCGATGTGCCTTTTTTTGTCCGCAGGGCAGGCGCGGCGTGGGTAACCGGCAGGGGCGAAAATATCAAGCCTGTTGCCGCCCCCCGTTGTTTTTTTGTGTTAGTAAATCCGGGTTTCCCCAGCGAGACCGCCGCCGCTTTCCGGCTTTTGGATGAATACCGCGCCGGTTTGACAATGGATGATAACGGCTGTTTCGAACAGACGCTTCTGGCGGCATTAAAAAGCGATCCCGCGGGATGGCCTTTCAGGAACGATTTTTTGCCTGTTTTTGAAAACAGGGAACATTCCGTCTACCGCGAAATGATTTCCCAACTGCGCGATCTGGGGGCGGCATTCGCCGGCCTGTCAGGTGCCGGTTCCACCTGTTTCGGGGTTTTTACGGAAAAGACGCAGGCGGAAAAAGCGGCTCTGTCCCTGCGCAAGACGTGGGGTTTTGCAGAGGCTGCCTGCCCGGTTTAGGCAATCCATTTTCTATACAACAGTGAAATTCCGTAACCGCCGAAAATCGCGATAAACCGGTCAACAATGTCGATTGGAATGCGGGAAAAAATTGCCGTAGCCAGAAGCGGCACATTGTTCCGCAAGAGGCCGAGCTTGAAAGTGTCTTCCGGGCAATACGGACGCTCAACCCGAAACAGATTGAATGAAAAATCAATGAGCCCGCCTGAAACGCTGACAACGATGCAGGCAAGGACAAACAGTACCAAAAGCTGGGCAGCCACGCCGGTGAATGAATACAGTGAAGGTTTTTTTAAGAAAACGGTTTCAGACGGTTTTATTTTTTTGTAAAAAAAGCAGACCAACAGCACCTCTAAAATGACGCAGATGGCAAACATATTCACCGTCCAGACTGTCTCTACCGGAAAGCCCCGCAGCCATATATACACCAAAGAAAAAAGCGCGGAAGAAAGCAGGCCGGTCAGAATGCCGAATGTAAGACCCGCGCAGAAACACATTGCAATGGTAAAAATTGTATCCGCGTACAGGGGAACTCCTGCCAAACCATTGACCACATAACTGAGAGCCGCATTGCCAAACGCGGACAGTATGCACAGGGCAAGTACCATTACATATTGTTTGCCTTTCATATACAGCGTATTGTACAATTTATTCGGGTGATATTTAAGAGCGCACAGCAATTCTTTTTGAGAATACTACTCATATTCGCCGCAATGCTGTCCATGGCAGGCTGCGGCAAAGACAGCTATCCGTCTGTTTCTTCCGTTTCCGAAGAATGGCTTACGGTTAAAACAAACTTAATGGATTCAAGCGCGCCTGAAAACCTTCAAATTCAAATCGAAGAATTTCAACTTACCCTGAACCGTTTTTTCGACTCCCCGGTCGGCTCCCTGTACCGCATCCGCCGTCCCGGTGAAATGAAATCCATTACCGGTGTTGTTACAGAGATTGACCTGCTAAAAATCGCTGTGCTCGAACAGCCGGACTTTAGTCCGCAGTTCGCGGATGCGTCCATTGGATGCGAGGTCTTTCCCATTATCCTCGAAATAGATTCACGGCTTGAAACATTGCGGCGCATTGACGCAAGCCTCTCGAATACCAGCCAGCTGCACTACTTTCAGCTTTTCTTTTTCTTTTCGCTGTTAGTGATTGTCATCATTCTTACCTTGAGGGTACTGTACACAAGGCTTGAAAAAGCGGAAAACAGGGAACAGCAAAGCCGTATCTTTTCGCGGGAAACTATGATGGCGCAGGAACAGGAACGTTCGCGGATTGCCCGTGAACTGCACGATACGGTTGCGCAGGACCTATGGCGGCTTTCTTTTCAGACAGACATAATTGACAAAACGGCGGATGCCGCAGAACGAAGCCGCTTGTGCGCCGCAGTTGTCATAGAACAGAAGGAACTCATGCGGCGGATAAGAAACATCTGCGACAACCTTGTCCCTCCTGATTTTCAGCACCGGCTTCTTGGAGACGCGCTGCGGAACCTGTGTTATCAATTTGAACAGCGCACCAGCATTGAATTACAGCTCACGATTCAGGGCGATGGAACCGGAGGTTCCGGAATCGAATCCCTCGGCAGCGATGTCCAGCTCCAATGCTTTCGCATTGTGCAGGAGTGCCTTGCGAATATCGAAAAACATTCAGAGGCAACGGAAGTGTCGGTAATTGTCCGCCGGAAAGATGCGAACTTAAGTCCGGCGAACTTCAGTTCGAGCGAGCTGCTGATGTGCGTTTCAGATAACGGCAAAGGATTTCCCGCGCCTGACTCGTCCGCCATGGATGCAGATTACTTCATGCGGCTGCGGGATGAAGGGCATTTTGGTCTGTGGAATATATACGAGCGCGCCTCTTTGCTGGGCGGAACGCTGACACTGGACAGCGAAACCGGTGAAGGAACAACAATTACTCTGCGCATTCCGTTGCTAACTACGAGGGGTGGACAATGATCTCAATCGTACTCATTGACGATCACCCTCTGGCGATCAACGGAATAGGCGCGTGGCTCTGCGGCACCGGACGGTTTTCAATTGCCGGTACTGCGGGAACATTGGCGGAAGCCCAAAGCCTTTTGGAGCGGCTCGAAAGCCTGCCGGAAATCGTCATCCTTGACGTTTCGCTCGGAACAGAGGACGGGCTTGAATTTGTCCCGGTGTTGAAGGAAATTTGCGCAAAGAGAACCGTTGTGATGCCAAGCATACTGGTATGCTCAATGTACGAAGACCCTTTCCTGATACAGCGGGCAATGGATTCGGGCGCGGCAGCTTACGTCTCCAAATCAGCAGAAGCCGGGGAAATTATCGCCGCCATTGACGTAATCCTCGCGGGGAATACATACGTCAACCCCAAATATGAATTACAGTCAAAAAAACACGCCTCGTCCATTCTGACCCGCCGTGAGAATGAAATCGTATCGCTCGTAAAGCAATCGCTCAGTAACCGGCAAATCGCCAAACGCTTAGGGATCAGTGCCCGCACAGTTGAAAATCATCTTGCGCACATTTACATTAAAACAGACGCCGGCTCACGGGAAGAGTTGTTTGAACTGTAGCAGCGGCGAAAACTTGTGCGTAAATTACTCATGACAGCCTGAATTATAAACCCTAGAATTTCGGATAAACCGCCCTTGAGGGTGGTTAATTCATTAAGGAGGTTTTTCTTATGAAAAACACAATTAAGTTTTTAGGGATTATTGTTCTGGCAACAGTAATCGGGTTTTCAATGGCAGCTTGCGATGAAGGTGACGGCGATGGCAATGGTGATGATAGCGGTCCTTATACAATTGGTCTGACGATAAAGAATGAAAACACTGACGAAATCGCCGAAATAAAAGTTGATACAGGGAGCGGCAGTGAGCCATTGTTTGAGAGAACTGATCTGAGCATCGGAACAGGCCAAACTTCGGAAAAATTTACTTTTTCCATTCCAGAAGAAGGTACTTACTTTTTCAGATATAGATTGCCTGGTGTGGGAACCTACTCCACGTCTGAGTACATCAGTTCATCAGGAAATTACTTGTTAACACATAAAGCTAACAATAATACAACTATTGTGAAACAATAAGGCGGCAGTGCAACTGTGGCATGGGCTGATTTTACTAACGCCGAATAGGAATAAAGTATTACAGCCAAAATGCCGGAATACTGTACCGATCCTTACCGATGATTCCAAGAGAGTCGGTTGTGCAGATAAGACCGCCGCTTCCGATATTAAGGCCTTTCACTGCTTTTAACACTTTGAACGCGGCGGCATCACTTTCTTTCGGGGTGGCTGTCATTTTTATTTCCAGAGGGTACAATGTGCCGTTTTCCATTATCAAAAGGTCGATTTCTTTTTTATCTTTGTCCCGGTAATAATACAGTGAAGGCTCCATACCGGCGTTGTAATAACTTTTTAGGATTTCGGCGACAACAAATGTTTCAAAGAACGCCCCTGCTGCAGCGCCCTGCCGCAGCACATCGGGATTTGTCCATTTGGTAAGATATGCCGCAAGACCTGTATCCAGAAAATAAAGTTTCGGCGTTTTGACAACACGCTTTTCCACATTCATGGAAAAAGGCGGCAGGAGGTATACAAGGCCGGATGTTACCAAAATCGAAAGCCATTTTTTTGCCGTAGGTTCGCTGATTTGCACATCACGCGCCATATCGCAGAAATTCACCATCTGCCCCGTGCGGTTTGCGGCAACGGTTATAAATTGCATAAACTGCAGTTCATTACCGACATTGGAAAGGGCGCGGACATCCCGCTCAATATAAGTCCTGATATACGAATCATAAAACGCTTTCTGCCGTGAAAAGCCGGAAACCACCGCCGGAAAAGAGCCGGTGTGGATCATCTTCCATATATCAAAAGCGCTGTAATTTTTTACATCTTTTTTTCTGGCTGTAAAATATTTCATCGTGGGAATGAATGGTTTATTGAATGTATCGCCGCCGGTTTCACGCACGGATAATCCCATCAGCTGCAATATGCCAATTCTTCCTGCAAGGCTTTCGCTTATGTTTTTCATTAAATGGCGGGTCTCGAAACCGAGACCATGCTGGCTGCCTGTGAGAAAATACATAGCTTTTTTTTTGTTTTTATCAACTTTTAATTTTATAAGGGGGAACAATTCCGGCACATATTGAATTTCGTCAAAAACAACCGGAGGGCTGTGCAGGGAAAGGAATGTTTTTGCGTCATTTTTTACAGCGGCAATTTCGCTTGTATCATCAAAAGTGATATACGGTATTTTTCCTGTTCTGGGGGTATTTTGCAGCAGAGTTGATTTTCCGATCTGCCGGGGACCTGTTACCAGAATAACGGGAAAGGAGAGGACAAGTTCGGCAAGCGCTTTTTCCGCGTGCCGTTTAATAAAGGGTATACCCTTCGTTTCCTCACTCGCTCGGCCATGCAAGGCACGGGCACGGCGCTCACTCCGTTCGTCAATAAAATCCGTATTTTTTGCCATTTGGGATAATCTAAACTCCTATTACAGATTATCCTGTATTTAAATAATAATGTCAATATGGTATTTGTTTTTTTTACATAATTGGGATAATCTAAACAGGAGTTAAGAATCATCCCAAAACCGATGCGATAGCATCCTGGGTCATGCTGTCGCACCGTTCGTTGTATTCATTCCCCGAATGGCCGCGTACCCACTCCCACTTAAGCTCATGCTTTAGCATGAGTTCACCGGCAATGGAATCGAGTTCTACCCACAGGTCTTTGTTTTTCACCGGCTTCTTGTCGCTGGTTCTCCATGAATTGCGTTTCCATGTTACTATCCACTCGGTAATGCCTTTTTGCACATACTGGGAATCGGTACATACTGCCGCCTGCTGGGGAACGTTGTCCATTATTTTGAGCGCTCGCAGCGATTCTATGACCGCGGTAAGTTCCATTCTGTTGTTAGTCGTTTCTTTTTCCCCGCCCAGATTGCTGGCGATTATTTTCTCGCCCTGGAATGTTTCCTGTACCATTATGTAAGCCCATCCGCCCGGCCCGGGGTTGCCGGAGCAGCCGCCGTCTGTGTAAATCTTAAGTGATGCTTCCATTAGCTTGCTCCTTTCCTCCATTTTTCAATTCGTTCCCATGCGGCGTTTATTTTCGCCGATTTTTCAGTTGCCTTTTTCATGTTGCCTTCATGTCCGGCATGGCGGTCGGGATGATGAATCTTAAGAAGCCTTTTGTATGCAGCTTTACATTCTTCTGCGTCCGCGCCGAAGGGAAGCCCCAAATATTCAAAATCGGGACGCAGTTCTTCCGGCGGCAGTTTTACATTCGCATGCCGGGTGTTTTTGTTTTGCTCTTTGCCGTTAAGGTAATCGTCCAATTCTTCATAGGCAGCGTCCAGATCAGGGTCTCCACTGTAGGAGTTAGAATTTTTCCATTCCCTTTTTCTCCCGCCTATATCGTTAATGTAACTGTTAACTACATTAGTAAACCGATCCCAAATCCCCATCTCTGATCCTTCATTTGCACAAGGTTGCCAGCATTATCGCCTTGATGGTGTGCTTGCGGTTTTCCGCCTGATCCCAGGCGCGGCTTTGCTGACCGTCTATCACATCTTCGGTTACTTCTTCGCCCTTTACCGCCGGCAGACAGTGCAGGAAAATTGTGCCCGGCTTGCCTGTTTTGTTCATCAGCGCCCGGTTTACCTGATAGGGCGACAGCAGCTTTTTGCGCTCATCTTTTTTGTCTTCTTCGCCCATGGATGTCCATACATCGGTATAGACTGCGTCTGCCCCTTCAACATCATCAATGTTTGGGCTAACGCGGATTTTCGCGCCGGATTCTGCAGCAAGCGGTGCGCATCTGTCCATGAAAATTTGGTCGGGCTTGAGTGTTTCCGGTGCGATGATCGACAAATTTATTCCCAATTTGGAACAGATAACAATCAGAGAACGAACCACATTGTTCCTGCCGTCTCCGACATAGCAGAGTTTTTTACCCGCGGATGATCCGAAACTTTCTTCCAGTGTCAAAATATCCGCAAGAGCCTGAGTTGGATGAAAATCATCGGTAAGGCCATTGTATACGGGAACGCCGGAATATTTCGCCAGGGTTTCCGCCGTGGATTGCTTGAAACCTCTGAATTGAATGGCGCTGAACATTCTCCCCAGCACGCGGGCGGTATCCTCAATGGATTCCTTCACGCCCAAATGAATGTCCGCGGTTGAAAGAAATACCGGATGGCCGCCCTCTTCGCCAAAAGCTGTTTCAAAAGCGCATCTGGTGCGGGTGGAACGTTTCTCAAATAACAGGGCAAGGGTCTTTCCTTCAAAACGCCGTAAAACAGCGCCGCTTTTGCTTTCAGCCTTGACTTTTTTGGATAAATCCAGCAAATAGCGGATTTCTTCTGCCGAATAATCCAGCCATGTAAGCAGGTAACGCCCGAATAATGATACAGACACAGTAAACCTCCATATTGTTTATGTACAGAATTTGTCAAATATATTATACTATAGCATCAACTGTTTATACATCATGCAGAAGGAGGAAAACAATGGAAAAAAACGCTATTGCGGAACGGGCGAAGGATTACATCGCAAAGGAAAAGGATTCCGGCTTTCGCGCTGAAGTGGAAAAACTTCTGGCTGCCGAGGATTGGAAGGAACTTGAAGATCGTTTCTATCGGGACCTGGAATTCGGGACAGGCGGTTTAAGGGGTGTAATCGGCGGCGGCTACAACCGCATGAATACCCTTGTGGTAAAAAGCGCCACTCAGGGGCTTGCCACTTACATAATCAAGGCTTTCCCCGAAAAAGCCGGCAAACTCTCCGCTGTAATTGCCTTCGACAGCCGTCGCTATTCGGCGGATTTTGCCGAAGCCGCTGCGCTGATATTTGCAGGTAACGGCATCAAGGCCTTTCTGTTTTCATCGCTGCGGCCTACGCCGGAGCTGTCCTTTGCCATCAGGCGGCTTGGCTGCGACACGGGTATTGTCGTTACAGCAAGCCACAACCCGCCGCAGTACAACGGCTACAAGGCGTACTGGAATGACGGCTCGCAGGTAATATCTCCGCATGATACCGGCATCATTGACGAAGTGAACGCCGTCAAAGTCATCAAGGAAATTTCACGGCAGGAGGCGCTGGACAAGGGTCTCCTCAAAATCATTGACAAGGAAATCGATGAGCCGTATCAGGCGATGGTAAAGTCTAAACTTTATAGGCCCGAACTGATCAAGGAAAAAGCCGGAGAAGTAAAGATCGTCTACACTCCGCTTCATGGAACAGGCGCAATGCACGTTGAAAAAGTGCTGGGCGATCTGGGGCTTAAAGTGATTACCGTTCCCGAACAGCGCGAAGGAGACGGAAACTTCCCAACTGTGTCATTCCCCAATCCCGAAGAAGCCGCCGCTCTGGACATGGCGATCAAGCTGGGGACCAAAGAAAAAGCCGATGTCGTCATGGCGACCGATCCCGATGCCGACCGTTTCGGCGTTGCGGTTCCGAATTCATCCGGCAGCTTCACACTGGTTACCGGAAACCAAATGGGAGTTTTGCTTGCGGACTACATTTTCCTTTCACTTAAGGAATTCGGTAAACTGCCGAAAAACGCCGCCATGGTTAATTCAATTGTTACAACCGGAATGCAGAAAAAAGTAGCCGAATATTACGGCGGCGAATGTGTCGAGTGCCTTACCGGCTTCAAATGGATTGCTGATGTTATGCGCAAATGGGAACTCGGACAGGCGGGAGACAAAAGCTTTGTCTACGGCACCGAAGAAAGTTACGGCTATCTTGTGGAAACCGAAGTTCGCGACAAGGACGGTGTTTCTGCGGCGGCTCTTACCGCTGAAATGACTCTCTACTGGCGAAGCAAGGGCAAGAGCCTTCTTGACCGGCTGGACGATCTTTATTCGATCTGCGGTTACTGGCAGGAGCTGGGAATCTCAAAATACTTCCAGGGGCCGCAGGGACCTTCGATCATGAAGGGCATAATGGAAGAGTACCGCAAGAACCCTCCAAAGACCCTCGGCGGCATTGAGATTTCCAAAGTCCGCGATATTGAAAACGGCGCAGACGGCCTTCCGCCCAGCGATGTGCTTCAGTTTTTCCTGTCGGACGGCACGGTGGTAAGCGCGCGTCCAAGCGGCACCGAACCGAAAATTAAATTCTACGCAAGCTGCTGCGCCCAAGCCGGCTCAGGAGGGCTGGATGCCGCCAAAGTCGAAGCTGTCCGCAAGCTGGACGCAATCAAGAAGGATATTCGCGCGGTAATTGGGGACTAGTAAACGCAACCGAAGGTTGTAGATGAATGCTCAAATATTTACAGAAGGCTATAACTACTCTTTATAACTCCAACTGCCGTCGGCGTAAGTATATTTTCCCGCTTTTTTATCATTGTTTTGATAAATGGTGTCAAAATCCGCGTTGTTATGGAAAGCGCCTTCGTCATTGTTGACGCCGAACATCACATATTTCCCGATTGTAATGTTCACCAGAGAATTCTCATTCTCCGGCCTGAACGCGTTATAGCCGATGAAGGCAACATTCTTTGGTATGACAACGGATGTCGCATAATGGAACCGGAAAGCATTGGGACCAATATACTTAATCCCCGCGCCAAGGGTTATTTCCGTTATCTTATTTTCTTCGTATGAATCTCCGCAAAAAGAATTTGAGCCGATAAAAACAACTCCGTTCCCGACAACTGCTCGTGTAATGTTGTTGTTGGCAAAAGCGTGATTCCCGATATATGTTACGCTGTCGGGAATGACTGCCGATGTTAAATTGTTGTTGCGGAAAGCGCCGTACCCTATTGTCAGCACGTTTTTAGGGATTGTTATTTCTGAAAGTTTATTTGAATTGAAAGCGTCATTGCCGATGTATTCGACCGGTTCAGGAATGACAACGGAGGCAAGCTGATTTTCGGAAAAAGCCCTGTCTCCGATGTATGATACAGTTTTCGGAATTGTAACGCTTGTTAAACCTTTTTTTGAAAAAGCGCCTCCCCTTATGCGGGTTACCGGCATGTTAAAAATTCTGTCGGGTATGACAATGTCCTTTGCCATACCCTTGTAATTTATTATGGTCATTGACCCGTCGTCATTGCCGATGATCTCGAAATCGCTGACATTCTGCGCATACGCATGTTGCGCAAGCAACACAGCTGCCAAAAGAAACAGACCTGCCGCCAAACAATTTTTTTTCATTAATAACTCCTTTTGCATAGTTTGGCGGCCTGCTCTATTTCGTGGGCGTAAGCTTAAAACCTTCGCCGTCCGCTTCAACCGTTCCAATTCCCGGATACACAATGTGCATGCCCCCTAAGGGGATTTTGTTTTTTGCAGCATAGTCCAGGATTTGCCTGCGTGTGGAAGCTGCGGCAACGGGATCGATATCGTAAGTGGCGCTGATTTCAGGAACCGGGAACTGCACCAGGGCAATGTGCAGAAGGTCTCCGATGATGAGGAACTTTGCACCGCCGTTTTCGATCAGGTAAACCGTATGTCCCGGCGTGTGTCCGTAAGCGGCAATGGGGGTAATTCCCGGAAGGATTTCCTTTAACTCTTTGCCAGCCTCGCCCGGTTCAAAAGTTACTGTCTGCGAACTGTACGGAGCAAGGGCGGCGACCGCTCCCTGATTAACATTGATTTTGGTAAAGTGTTCAAGTTCTTTTGCTGAAAGATAAATTTTCGCTTTCGGGAAAACAGCGGCTCCGTCTTTTTGAAGGCTTCCGAAGTGATCTCCGTGCAGGTGGGTGATAAATACAGCGTCAACCTGTTCTGGCTCAATACCCAGTTTTTTTACTTTTTCAAGCAGCACTCCGCCGCCGCCTGTTCCTGTGTCCACAAGGATATTCTGCCCCGGCATTTTGACGAGAAAGGCATTGGTCGAATGTTTAAAACCTTCTTCCAGGATATAGCGTTTCAGGACAGCTTCGTCCGCCCCCACCAATATTCCGGTATTTCCGTCTCGCTGGGCTTCGACCAGCATATAAACTTCAAACAGCCCCATTTTACAGGAAAAGACGCCTTCGCTCTCGTTCCCGCTGTAGGTGTGTAGCGGTACACTGGGCTGGACGCTGGGTTGGCTTTGTGATTTACAGCCGCCAGCGGTCATAATGCCAAAAAGAAGCCCTAAAAACATCATATTTTTCATTTTTGTCTCCTTAAAAATAATAATAACATTACATATGTAATGAATAAAGGCTAACATTTTTTACAAATTTGTGCTATAATGAGTCCGGGTGATGCAATGAAAATGCGATTTCTACAGGTGTTGTTTTCGACAGTTTTTGGATTTGTCCTCTACGCCTGCTCCATAAATGAAATGGCGGTTAAAGCTGTTTCCGATGCGCTCACGGGTGAGGGCAGTTCTGCTGTTTTTACCGGGGATTCTGATCCTGAACTGGTTGGAGAAGCCCTGCCGTTTGCCATAAAAATGTACGAATCCCTTTTGTCCATAAACCCCAATCATCAGGGGTTGATAAATACCACAGGCTCTCTTTTTGTCATGTACGCCAATGCGTTTGTCCAGGGTCCTGCGGAACAGCTTCCGCGTTCCAGATACGCCGAAAGGCAGGAAGCAATGGAACGCGCCAAAAAACTGTATCTCAGAGGTTTTGATATTCTCTACCGGGGGCTGGAACTGAAATATCCTGGCTTTAAGGAGGCTTTTCATAATGGCAGCCTGCAAACCTTTTTGTCAAAAATGAATAAAAACGATGTGCCTGCCCTTTATTGGTCAGCGGCAGGGGGGCTTTCAGCTTTTTCTCTTAATCCTTTTGATCTGGAACTGGGCGTCCGTGTTCCTGAATTTTTCGCTCTGGTACAGAGGGCGTATGAACTGTACCCTGATTTTAATTCCGGCGCACTGGATGAGTTTTTCTTTATCTTCCACGCGTCGATTCCTCAGGCGATGGGCGGCGATAAATCTAAAGTAGAAATTCACTATCAAAAAGCGCTGGAAAAATCAAAGGGGCTTTTGGCAGGCCCTTATGTTTCCTATGCTCAGTCGGTTTTGATCCCCGCTCAGGATTATGCAAAGTTCAAGGAATTACTTGATACTGCGTTGTCCATAGACCCGGAAAAAGATCCCGCTAACCGTTTGATAAATGTATTGTCCAAGCGGAAGGCGCGTTACCTTTTGGATTCGGCAGCTTTGTTTTTTGTCGATTTTGACACCGATGATGATTGGGATTGACGAACGAAGCGGCGAACCTTTGGTTCGAAGTCGCGGCTGTGCTTGCACAGACAGAGACCTGAGCGAGTGAGGAAAAGTCGTACCAAAGGTACGCGGGTATTTATACCCTTCATGATTAAGATGAGTATTGTAAGGAGTGTTGTATGATCAGTCGAAAGTATTCTTGTATAGCGGTTGCTTTGCTATTGCTGTTTTCAGCCAGCCCGTTATTTGCCCAAAGAAAGATAACAATAAAACTCGCCTCGCTTGTTCCTGAAAATACTCCGTGGGGTGCGGCAATAAACCGCATGGCAGCAGAATGGGATAAAGCGACCAACGGTGAAGTAGAAGTGATCGTATACCACAACGGGGCTGCCGGAGACGAGCCTGAGGTGCTGCGGAAGTTAAGGCTTAATCAACTGCAGGCGGCTGTTTTTACCAGCCTTGGGCTTAATTCGATAATGCCCGAAGTGATGGCTTTAAGTTATCCGTTCCTGATCAGGGATAACGCTGAACTTGACGCAGTCATGAGCAAAATCAAACCGGAACTGGACAACAAAATTCAGCAGAATGGTTTTGTTACCCTGTCCTGGGCGAGGGCAGGCTGGATCAGGATTTTTTCAAAGACGCCGGTTTTTGTTCCGAATGATCTGCGGAAAATAAAGATGGGCACGGCTTCTGATGATTTGCAGATGCTTCAGGCTTTCAGGGCTATGGGCTATCAAATGGTCCCGATTAATCTTCCCGAAATTATGGTTTTCCTGAACGGCGGAATGATAGACTCGATTTATTTAAGCCCCATTTTTGCGGCAGGAAATCAGGTTTTCGGCGTTGCAAAAAACATGACAGGCATTAATGTCTCTCCTTTTATGGGAGGAATTTTAATGAACAACACTGCATGGCGCAGAATTCCCGATAAGTACAAACCCCAGCTTATCGCAATCAATAACCGGCTGGAAAGGGAAATAGAAACATCAATTTCCAATCTGGAAGCCGAAGCCATTTCAACGATGGTAAAATACGGCCTTACCATTAACCAGCCTGATGCCCGGCAGCTGCAGGAATGGTATGATGATACCGCCAAATATGAAAACAGCCTTGTCATTTCCGGCAATATCTTTAACCGCGAATATTATCAAAAAATAAATACAATATTAACTGAATATCGAAGGGGACGTTGACATTCTGGAAGCTCATAAATCTGCGCAAATAAAATCTGTTCTTCATTTAACGGAAGAAATTCTCTGCATTGGTGCTTTGGTATTTATGGCGCTGCTTCCGGTAACGGAATCAATCGCACGCATTTTATTCAAAACCGGCATACCGGCTTCTACGGGGTTTATACCGCAGTTATTGTTGTTTTCAGGGCTTCTTGCGGGAATGATCTGTACCAGAAATGACGGGCATTTGTCCATTACGATTGTGCAGTACACGGGAGAGTCGTTAAGGCAAAAGCTTAAAATTGTTTCCTCGCTTGTTTCCGTATTTGTTGCGGTGGTCATTGCCTGGAGTTCAGTATCGTTTATAAAAATCGGCCTTGAAACAAAGATGATTGGCTTTATCCCCGTCCGTGTCTTTGCCGCGATAATTCCGGTTTCTTTCTGTATAATCGCCGTAAGGTTTGCCCACGCAGCCAATCTTGGCGGTTGGAAAATGATTTTCCCGGCGCTTTCATTTGTACTGGGAACAGCCGCTTCTTTTCCGTTAATTGCGAAAATTATTTGGGGCTTTGATATGCCCGATGCTGTTTTTGATATTTGCGATAAATTTTATTTGCTGGCATGGTACAGCAAAATACCTTTTGTTATTTTCCTTATCATGGCGGCTCTTGGGGGGACTCCGCTTTTTGTAGTTATGGGCGGGCTTGCCCTGCTGCTGCTGCAAGCCTCCGGCGGAGAAATGGATTCTGTTGCGGCAGATATTTATGCGGCTCTTACTAATACGAATATAATTGCAATCCCTTTGTTTACAGTAGCTGGTTTTATTTTGTCCGAGAGCAGGGCGGGAGCCAGACTTGTAAATACCTTCCGCTGTTTTTTTAGCTGGCTTCCGGGAGGGATAATTTTTGCATCGGTAATAATCTGCGCCTTTTTTACATCGTTCACCGGAGCGTCGGGAGTTACAATTCTGGCTCTTGGCGGCATTCTGTATGCAGTATTGAGCGAGCATTTTGAATACCCTCAAAAGTTTTCTATCGGGCTGTTGACTTCGGTTGGGAGCATAGGACTGCTTTTTCCGCCCAGCCTTCCTTTGATTCTGGTCGGGACTATTTCACAGACCAACATTGTCCATCTTTTTCTGGGCGGCATAATACCCGGAGTCATTCTGGTAGCGGCGATGATTATTTTCGGCATTGCCGCCTCGCTCAAGATTAAAATTCCGCCGGAAAAATTTGACGGGAGAAAGGCATTATACTCCCTGAAAGGCTCAAGCCTTGAGATTCTACTGCCTGTATTTTTAATTGCCGGTTACTTTACCGGTTTTTTTTCACTGGTAGAGATCGGAGCTGTCGCCGTACTTTATATTTTCATTGTCGAAGTTTTTATCTACAAAGACATAAAGTTATCTGACATAAAAAATGTTTTTAACAAGGCGATACCCATAATCGGCGGAGTGCTTTCGATTCTCGCACTTTCAAAGGCGGTGTCGTATTACATTGTAGACACTCAGGCGCCCGCCAATATTGCTTCATGGCTGCAGAACGCTTTTTCATCAAAGTATATATTCCTCCTGCTCCTCAATCTTGCCTTGATTGTTGTCGGCTGCCTCATGGATATTTTTTCGGCAATCCTGATTGTCCTTCCCCTAATTGTTCCGATGGGCCAGGCATACGGCATCGATCCCGTGCATCTGGGGATAATTTTCCTTGTCAATCTTGAAGCCGGTTTTATTACACCGCCTGTCGGCCTGAACCTCTTTTTGGCGTCTTACCGGTTTCAAAAACCGTTTGTTGACATTTGCCGCCATGTATTTCCCTTTTTGCTTGTACGGCTGGTGATTGTGCTTTTGGTAACGTATTTGCCATGGCTTACAACTTTTTTGGTCAATTTATTCAGATAACGTAAATTTAGTGATTGTTGTGCCGCTTGCGAATTAATATGTTTCAATGTATAATAACCATTGGAGAAATGCTGAACAAAGTTCAGCTTCGATTAATGTGCCGCTTCGTTACTGCGTAACGGCGCGGCTAAAGGAGAGGTTAACTATGAAAGAAAGAGAAAATTTTGCAACAAGAATGGGATTTTTACTTGTTGCGGCCGGTTGTGCAATTGGCCTTGGAAACATCTGGCGGTTTCCGTGGATGGCGGGTAACTACGGCGGCGGGCTTTTTGTACTGATTTATCTGGTCTTCCTTGTCATTCTTGGTTTGCCGGTTATGACGGCGGAGTTTGCTGTCGGAAGAGGCAGTAAACAGTCTGTGGCGAGGTCATTTCAGGTGTTGCAGCCCAAGGGGACAAAATGGCATATATTCAGCTATTTTGCAATGGCAGGTAACTACCTGCTGATGATGTTCTATACCGTAGTTTCAGGCTGGTGTCTTTTTTACCTGTTCAAAATGATCAAAGGTGAATTCCGGGGAATGCAGCCCGGTATGGAACCAGGGCAAGTTGGCAATGTTTTTCTGCAGATGCTGGGAAGTCCGGGCGCAAACGTCGGCTGGATGATCGCGGTTTGTGTTATTGGTTTTATTATTTGCATCATAGGTCTGCAATCGGGCGTGGAAAAAATCACCAAAATCATGATGTCCTGTCTGTTCATCATTCTGCTTATCCTGGTTGTACGCGCCGTTACCTTGCCCGGAGCGGGAGCGGGGCTTAAATTCTACCTTGTTCCAAGTTTGGAACCAATTAAGCAGCATGGTATTTGGACTATCATCTACGCGGCAATGGGGCAGGCTTTCTTTACGCTTTCCCTTGGCATGGGCTCCATGGCAATATTCGGCAGTTATCTTGGAAAAGAAAAAAGCCTCTTGGGTGAAAGCCGCAATGTCATTTTATTGGATTCGATTGCCGCACTTGGCGCCGGTTTAATCATTTTCCCTGCCTGTTTCGCGTTTGGGATTGAGCCCGGTCAGGGCGCCGGTCTCATCTTTATTACCATCCCAAATATTTTTAACAATATGCCCGGCGGGTATATCTTTGGCATACTGTTCTTCCTGTTTATGTGCTTTGCCGCTCTCAGCACGGTTGTGGCAGTATTCGAAAACATCGTAGCCTTCGGGATGGATCTGAAAAACTGGTCCCGCAAAAAAGCTGTCGCAATAAATGCTGCTGCTATTCTCATCCTTGCCCTGCCGTGCGCGCTAGGTTTTAACGTATTGGAAGGCTTTTTCACACCGCTGCTCTCATGGCTGGGTGAGGGATCGGCGGTTATTGATTTTGAAGATTTCTTAATCGCCCAGAATATCCTTCCGCTTGGAAGCGCAATTTACATTCTGTTTTGCATGACTAAAAAAGGCTGGGGCTACGAAAACTTCCTGGCGGAAGTCAATGCGGGAGAAGGTTTAAAGTGGCCTAAAAAGATAATAATATACGTTAAGTATATTCTTCCGGCAATAATCGCGCTTGCCTTTATCTTGGGGTACATCAACAAATTTACTAATCTCTTGAATGTGGCTTTGTAAAGGTTAAACCTGCTTGTGAATAAAAATTGAAAAGGGGAAGCCATGTTGGTTTCCCCTTTTTTGCCCGCCTTGCCATCCCCTTTATTTCCCTTTATAGTCGTTCTATGAAACTTCTATGGAGAATTGCCAGAGAAGCGCGTAAATACCGCCTCCTCCTGTTACTGGGCGGTCTTGCGGCGTTGTTCCTGACCTTTGTTAACCTCATTGCGCCCAGGCTCCTTGCCCGCATGGTGGGAATTGTCCAGCGGGGGTCATCGAACATTCGTACCGGAGGTATGCAAAGCGAAGACCTTCGTGAGATTTTATGTCTCGCTCTTGTTCTCCTTGCGCTCTATCTGCTGAGGGTATTGTTCCGATTCATGAGCAGTTACCTGCCCCACAAAGCGGCGTGGAATCTGGTCAAGGATCTCAGGATGAAAGTATATAATCACATCCAGAGTTTTTCCCTGTCGTTCTTTCACAAACGGCAAACCGGAGACCTGATGAGTCGCGTGGTCAATGACACGGCGACCTTTGAACAACTCTATGCGCACGTCATTCCCGAAACCCTTACCAATGCCGTAACCCTCACCGGCGTTATGATAATTCTTTTTTCCATTAACCCGCGCCTCGCTTTCATGACCTGTATCCCCATTCCATTGATTCTCATTTCAGCATGGATACTGATTAAAAAGGTGCGCCCCATGTTTCGCCGTATGCAGAAATTCCAGGGTGAACTCAATTCCCAGCTGCAGGACAATATTTCAGGCATCAGGGAGATTCAGGCGTTCGGCCAGCAGATCAGGGAAAGCGGCCGTGTCGAAGAAAAGGCAGGGGAGTTTACAAAAGCTATTCTTTCGGCGCTGAAGATTAACGCTATTTTTCATCCGTCAGTTGAATTTCTTACGGCTCTGGGGACAGTAATCGTAGTCGGCTTCGGAGGATTCCTTGCCTACCATGCCCGGCTTGATGCTGAGGAAGTGGTTGCTTTCCTGTTGTACCTTTCACTGTTCTACGCACCCATCACAGGCTTTGCACAGCTTCTCGAAAACGCACAGCTTTCACTTGCCGGTGCGGAGCGGGTTCTGGAAATATTCGACTCCGCTTCGGAGGTATGCGACAAGCCGGGCGCGTCGGAGTTAAAGCCTGTGCAGGGGCATATCCGTTTTGAAAACGTGAGCTTTCGCTACATTGATGAATCGCCGGTTATTGAGGACATCAGTTTCGAAGTCATGCCCGGACAAACCATCGCTCTTGTGGGACCTACCGGAGTGGGCAAGACTACGATCATTCAGCTTGCAGCCCGCTTTTACGATCCCAAGGCAGGGCGGATTACAATTGACGGAAACGATCTGCGGGACGTAACCCAAAACAGCCTGAGAAATCAGATGTCTCTGGTTCTGCAGGACACCTTTCTTTTTAACGGTACGATTGCCGAGAACATCGCCTACGCAAGACCGTCCGCTTCCATGAACGAAATTGAAGAAGCCGCAAAAACCGCGGGAGTCTATGAGGACATCATGGATATGCCGGCGAAATTCGATACGGAAACCGGCGAGCGCGGGATACGGCTTTCCGGCGGGCAGAAACAGCGCATCTCAATTGCGCGTGCGGTTCTGCGTGATTCCCCGGTGCTGATCCTTGATGAAGCCACAGCTTCGGTGGACATGCAGACCGAGGCGCAGATACAGGCCGCTATCAGGAAATTACAGGGCAACCGGACAATTATCGCCATCGCCCACCGCCTTTCAACGATCCGCAGCGCCGATATGATCCTTGTTCTGAAAGAGGGGAAGATCATCCAGCGGGGAAACCACGAAACGCTGATTGAGGAAGCCGGGATATACCGCGAGCTGTACATTGCAGGGCAAATTTAACAACTGCAAGCAGTACCTTCCTAATACTGGATTCAGTACCTTAGAGGATTGAAAGCCAGTACAGCAGAGTGCCTGGCACCGCGTATGCGGGAAGGCTTGTATTGTTTGATCTATAAGGGGAAAACTTGCTTTTCCCCTGTTTTTCGTGCTATGTTTTATGTGTTGGCAGGAGGAATTGCCATCTACGGTGGCGGCGTATCTATAGGATACGACGATTGGATTTGCCGCTTCGTTGCTGTGCAACGCCGCGGCATGATGTAGGGGAAATACTATGCTTGAAACAGTTGGAATTATGTTAGGTATTGGATTAGGACTCTTTGGTTCTCTGTTTTCTGTTATACAATTCCTAAGTCAGAAAAAGAAGGATAGATTATTTTTTCTTGCGCAAATTATTATTGATAAAACTATCCCCAGAGAATCCAGACAGCCGTTCTATGATGAATATATAGCGCTTGGCGGTAACGGTACTTTTATCAAATTTTGGTTGAGAGAGAACAAGAAGTAGAATCCGTTCCTTTACGGCTCTATACCGGCAAGAGATCGCAGCTTCATAATCAGTAAAGCACAGCCATAGGGCATCACTTTTTTCTCACCGCGGGAAGCCAGCAGAGTTTTCCGATTTTCCATTTATAGCCGATCACCCTGCTGTCATTTTCTGTCTGCACAGGCCGCCATTGCATATTGGCGACAGCCGCAGCGCGAAAGGATAGTTTTGGAGGCGGAGGAAGCGTTGTGGCATCGGGCATCAGGCAGGCGCCGATTACAAGCGGCGAAAAGATAGAGGCTATTTTTTTACAGTCAAAGGCATTGGGCGAAATGTCCAGGCGCGGACCGAAAAGAGCCTCGCCGTGAAATGAGACGGCGGATATTTCACCGGCTGTGATTTTCCCTCCGGAAGCGAGGCTTGCATCCCTCAGGGCGCGGGCGCAGTTTTTCAGTTCGTCAGCAGTCAGGGGGCGTGAAGCGGCTGCCAAAGGTGTAACCCAGGGAAAGCAGTAAGCGCCGGAAAAGCCGGCTTTGAACAGGGCATCTGAGTATTTTCTCATCATAAGCCGGGCATCGCGGTGTGGGACAAGAACGAGAAACATATCAGTGTGTTGTTTTTGAGTTTTCAAAACCACGATCCCGTGTTATCCTATTATATGGGGAATCAACATGAAATATAAGACTAAATTGCTGGTTGATCGGTTTACGGAAATCCTCTCATCATGGCCGGGAGTGGAATGTATTACGCTGAATGAAGCCGCTCTGCCGGATATTCTCGACCCGTATTTTGCGCTCATCCTGGATGTATTTTGTTCCGCTTCCATTCCCGATGCGGATGAGCGGTGCCGGCAGTACGGCGATGATGTAGCGGCATTTGAAAGTTCCGGTCAGAATGAAAAAGACCGCTTTTTAATCGGGGACATTCCTGTCCGGCTTGAATACAAGAAAACCGGAAAAATAGAAGAACTGGTGAATATCGCCGATACCAGGCAGGATTCCCTGTGGCTCATTAAAGATTCGGGAACCTATGGTTTTTACCGGCTGGAAAACTGCGATATAATCTTTTCTCGTTCCGACTGGATACACAATGTAAGGAAACGGCTTGCCAATATCGGGACTCAATTCTGGACAGAGATGCGAAACACTGTCCAGTCAAAGATGGAACACTTTTTGTCGGATTTGGGAGCCGCCTGTTTTCAGGGCGATATGTTTCATTATCAAATCGCTTCGGCGGGATTTATAAAAAACGCGTGCCTCACCCTGTTTTGCATCAACAGGCGTTTTGAGCCGTCTCACCGCGCCTATTACAAACAGGTAAGCGAACTGCCGGTGCTGCCCGAATCGTTTGCTGCCCAATTTGAAACCTTCCTGTCAAACAATACCGGCGCTGAACTTACCTCAAGGTTTTATGTCGCCAAACTTATTGCGCACAAAATTGTCTTACTGTGAAAATGATTAGTTTTTCTTTGCTCAGGTTTTTACTCTTTTTTTTGAGTATTTTTTCATTATCCTGCGCAAAAGAAAACCCGGTACATTTTTCCGTTATGGGGACAGATGCGATCCTGTTTGCCCAAAGCCGCGCGGCGCAGGAAGGAAGGCTGAATCTTTCAAAGCCCCAAAAACTGGAATACCGTTTTGACGATACATTTTATGTCCCGCCCAATTCATCACTCGAAATTGAATATCATTTTAGTGTTCTGCCTTCTCAGCAAAAAAGAGAAAAATACTCGCTTGTTTTGAATACCGGGGCTGTTTCATGGGAACTGCCGATGGACATTCACGGCATTCTGTATTCAATACCCGTTGACGATGACTTTGAGGGGCATTTCAGCATCGCCCTCAACTCTGCCGGCAAATCGAAAAAAATTGATGATGAGCCGGTAATTTTTCAAATACATTCCATCGGGTTTTATGAACAATGTTTCGGATTTTCTTCAGATAGCGATACTTATCCCCGCTACACTCCTTTTGTTTACCGGAACGACAACGGCAGTTATGTGATAGATGTCCCCGCTTCATTCATGCCGGAAAAGCCGCTTGCTGAAATTGAAGCTGTTTTTTCTTCCGGGCGCAATTTGCTTGAATTCGCAGGCCGCAGATTTGAAACTTTACCGGGTACTGAAAGAATTTACATTCCCCCCGTATATCCTGCAGAGCCGGCGATCCTTTCCGGCGATAAAATACACTCCTTTTGGCTGAATGTACATCAGATTCCCGCTCCTTTTCCCGAACCCATAAGCGCCGATCCCGCGCTTGTCATCGAATGGCCGAAAGAAAACTGGCGCAACAGTGCCTATGAGATTTTCCGCTGGGAAACATTTCCTTCGGTATTAATTTTTGACTATGCGGATTATGCCGTGCAGGACAGGATGTTGAAACGCCTTGCCTTTTTTGTCGAAAAAGCCGGTTTCCGGGGCCGCCTTGCGCGGGATGCCGAGATTGCCGCGCTTCACGGCTGGAACGCTCACGATTACCGCGCCGAAGACCTTGCCCGCTTTTTTGATGCCGCCCGCAAAACCGTTTTTCCCCTGTCGGATGAAGAACTGGAACTTGAAATGATTTTGTTAAACGAAGGCATTATCCGCGAAAGCTCAGGCGGCATCACCGCAGGCGCAGGTGCGATTATTTCGATAACAAGGGAATCTCCTGATTACCTTCGCTACCGGTTTATGGTTCACGAAGGGTTTCACGGCCTTTTCTTTATTGACGAAGACTTCCGCGATTTCAGCCGCCGCAGGTGGGAACAATTATCCGCGCCCGCAAAACGATTTATCGTTTCTTTTTTTGATTTTCAACAGTACGACACAAAGGACGAGTACCTGCTCGTAAACGAATTTATGGCGCACGTTTTGCAGCAGACAGTCTCTCAGGCTGGCGATTACTTTGGACGCAACCTGCCTTCGCGCCTTGACTCTACCTGGCGTCAAGCTCATCTTCCCCCCAAAAACGCTTCCGGCACATGGCCTTCCCTTGCCTCCGCTTTTACCGCAGAAGCGGAAGCGTTTTCAGTTTATGTAAACCAGCGCTGGGGTCTTTCCGCCGGGCGTGTGTGGAGTTTGAATATCAGGTAGGGTCAAAAGCCATCATTACATGAAGAACAGCCTTGCACTGTTCAAGGTTCAGATTTTCGATCCGGCGGACAATTTCCATCGCTTCCCGGCTCAGTGGCACTTTCGGTTTTCCGCCGCCTGTTGTTTCTCCAATGACAAGGTATTCAACCGAAACCTGTAAAGCCTGGGCTATTTTAACGGCATTTTCGGCGGAAGGTTCGGTAGATTGTGTTCGCAGATAGCACTCTAAAGTTGCTTTGGGAACACCGCTTTTGGCGCTTAATTCCTTGACTTTAATATCCTGAAAATCCAGTTCATTTCGCAAATTTTCCCTGAATTTGCCCATACTATAAAAATAGTGATATTTCATTGAAAACTTATAGACAACAGTTATAAATAACTGTATAATGATCTAAAACATTGATAAATAAATGTTTCTTTGGAGGATACATTGTGAAAAGGTTATTTTCTGCTCAATATTTTCACATACATGGAAAGAATTTTATGAAAAATAATGTCTATGTTTTACTTTTTTCTATAATTGTGTTTGCCATCAGCGTAATTGGATGTGCATCTAACGCCGTTGGTCCCATAGATACGACCAGTCCCGCCGACCAAGCTGGTATAGACACCTCCCACGCAAGCGGAGCAGACATAAACTCCACCCCCGTAAACGGAGCGGATATAAATACCTCCCCAACAAGCGGAGCGGGTATAAACTTCTCCACCGGCGAAATCGCATGGTTCTGGGAAAGCGGGTCTGCAACACTGGAGTCACATGGGGACGGACTTGTCGCCGCTCATCCTTCTCTCCCCATACAGTCAAAGGTATTAATAACCAATCCTAACAACGGTAAAGAAGTGGAAGTTATCATAATTGGCAGAAGCCCCGCATCAGCAAGCAGTATTGCGAATTTATCTCCCGATGTCTGGCGTTTTTTGGAATTGAAATCAAAAGATGAGATTCTGCTTAGAATTATTCCCGCCAACACCGGTGGTGTTGTTGGCAATTTCAATCAAATGGGGAAAGCCACACAGGAGTTACAGGAGCACGGACTTGTCGCCACACATCCTTCCCTACCTATAAATTCAAAGGCAAGAGTAGTCAATGTTGTAAGCGGTAAAGAAGTGGAAGTCACCATAATTAGTAGAATCCCCGCATCAGCAAACAGAATTGCAGATTTGTCTTCCGATGTCTGGCGTTTATTGGACTTGAAACCAAATGACGAGGTTCAACTTTATATTCCGGCTCGGACACGACCATCTCCGATCTCTGGAACTGAACCCAATCAACAACAACCTGATATTGAGGAGGCATTGAAAAATGCTGCACGGGAACTTGTCAAGGATGTGCCGCAACATTACAGGATTGCCATTATCTTTATAACTACTCCAAATAAAGACATCACTGATTTTATTACGGGGGAACTTGAACATATCTGGACGAATGCCCAATACGTCATAATCGACAGAAGTGAGTTACGCAGAGTAAGAGAAGAACTGAAATTTCAATTGAGTGGTGAAGTTGATGATAAATCTGCCGTTTCAATTGGAATATATGCGGGAGCAGATTTTGTTGTAACCGGAAGGCTGGATGGAGAAGGAACTCATCGCAGATTGCGTTTACGGTTAATTGATACACAAACCGCTCACGTAATAAGTTTTACCTCAGTAAGGATGTAATATATATTCACACCTTGCCGTTGTCGGTATTGATTCAACCAATGCAAATGAAGTGGCTTTTCATGTCAATGGAGCAGGCGGCATTGTAGAATTCCTTAATTATTCAACGCAGGGAACAAGAAACAGCGCCCGCAGGGTGTGGCTGACCAAAAATCAATACGTTCCGGCGCCGGAAAAGTCATCAAGACCACTTTGTAGCACGCCTTTAGGCGGGCGTACGCGCCGCGGTCATCGCGGGGTATGCTCAAATATTTCTGGCAAACCCAAAAAAAACGCTCCTAATTATTTAATGCAGGAACAAGCCCCACAAGGCCTTTGATCTCGCGGTCGGCGAAGCGTATGCCGCCGCCGATGAAGAAGTCCCTTGAATCGGCAAGGCTGTCGTTAATGCCGCCCTTAATGTATATCCAGTTCCAGGGTTTGTCCGAATCCGGATCAAAGAAAGGAAAAACAGTTACGGTTCCGCGCAGGTTGGGCGGCTCGCCGGTTCTGAAGTTAAAAAGTTCGCCGGACAGGCTCATCCAGCGGAGCGGCTGTATGTCCATTCCGAAACCGCCTGTGTTTTCCAAAAGACCGCCGCGGATTGTTAACAGGCCGAAACGGCGGGCAAGCTCCGCGTCTATCGTAACAACCTGATATTTGGTTTCGGTGGTGTCTTCCCGTATTGTATTGGTGCCGGTAGTTTCCGTAACGGTGCGGGTGCTGTAGCCGTCCGGCGCCGATGAAACTCCGATCCGGTACCAGCGATCATTTGACTGTGGGATAAGCCTGATTGAAGCGCCTGCCTGAACCTGATTGGCCTGCGTCATGTAACTGCCCGTAGCGTCAACCTGAACGCCAAGACCAACCGCCTTCTCAACAATGATGCCCGCATTGTCGATCACTGTTCCTGCGCTTTCCGCAACCGTGTTTATCGTATCCAGCGCGGTCTGGAGTTTTACTACCGCAACTTCAATCCGCTGCACAGTTGACAGCAGGCTGTCGTAAAGCTGGTCATCAAAGATCGTTTGACCGATGTTGCCGCGTCCCCGGCTGATCTCATCGGTAATAATGCGGATATTTTCCAGAGTGCCGTATATGTCCGCTGCCGGCCCTGTCCCCTGATCTTCACCCCGCGCCAGTATCCGCTCCATCCGCTCGGTGATCAGCGCGACTGCTTCCAGAATTCGCGAAACCCGTTCCAGCTCTCCGTCTGCCTGCTCGTTGACTTTTGAGGCAATCGAATTAAAGGTTTCAAGGGAGACCGAAAGCAGGGCGAGTTGATTCTGCTGGAAATCCGTAAGGAGCTGGGAAATCTGTCCGCCCAAGTCCCCTATTGTACCCATGACCTGACTCATGTCCCCTGCGTCTTTGGAAGACTTCAGCCTGCCGCCGGGAGAAATAACCGGCGAAAAACCGCTGCCCGGATCCAATGCAAGTATGGATGTACCGAGTATCGAGGAAGATTTTCTGGAAATCATTGCGCCCTCACGAACCTGCACATCTTTCATGAGCGCAAGACGCAGAACAGCTTCGTTTTCGGAAAGCGTTATCCCTTTAACCCTGCCGACAACAACGCCCGCCTGATAGATTTTTGATCTTGTTGAAAGGCCGGTTGCATCTGAAATTACTGTTTCATATTCTCTCGTGCTGAAATCGCTCAAGCCATTTGAGGCAGTAATAATGTACGCGCCTCCGCCGACTCCGAGAGTGATAAAGAAAAGTGCAATTTTTGTATAGTTTGATATATTCATTTTCCGCTCTTTAACTCACAAAACGAAATCCGTAAAAAATCCTTTACCATCGGATGTTCCGACACCGCAATTTCATCGGGGCTTCCGTCTGCTATGATTGCCCCGCGATCCAGAAACGCGATTTTATCCGCAATTCTGAAAGCCGCCGGTATGTCATGCGTGATCATCACACACGTAAGCTGCAACTCCCTGTTAACCCTGACCACAAGGTCGTTGATGGTCTCAGAAAGTACCGGATCAAGCCCTGTTGTCGGCTCATCAAAGAAAAGCACCTGAGGCTGCGAGATCAACGCGCGGGCGACGCCCACACGCTTTCTCATCCCGCCCGACAATTCATCGGGTCTTTTGGATTCAATGCCCTTTAGCTCAATCCATTCAAGCATCTGCGCAATGCGCTCTTTTATCTCAGCACGGTCTTTGATCTGCAGCAGTTCCCTGAGCGGGAAAGCCAGATTTTCGCCGACCGTCATTGAATCAAAGAGAGCCGCATTTTGAAAAGAATACCCGAAATGACGCCTTATTGCAATCATTTCACTGGGTTTTAGGGAACTTAACTCAATGTTACGGAACCATGTTCGCCCCCTGTCCGGCTTTAGCATACCGATGATGGTTTTAATGAGGACGCTTTTGCCCGTACCGCTCTGACCAATGATGGCGCTTACTTTTTTTTCGGGCAGTTCCAGACTGACACGGTCCAAAACCTTGTTTGCGCCGAAGGCTTTACACAGATTTTCCGTTCGGATGATAGCGTTCACTGATAAATAAACCTCAATATAATGGTGGTTAAAAGGTAGTCAGCTACAAGAACAGCTACCGAAGACGCAACTACCGCTTTTGTGGCGCCATCTCCGACCCCCTTGGCGCCCTGAGAAACATTAAGCCCGTAGAAACAGCAGATAGTTGATACAATAAACCCAAAGACAAAGGCTTTTATCAATCCCATAAAAATATCTCTGGGGCTTAAGAAGTCAAAAAGGTAATTGATGTACCCGCCGCTTTCAATGCCGTATAGACCAACCGAAACCACAAACGATCCGACGCTTCCTATTAAATTCGCCAATACGGTCAGAATGGGGAAGACCACCATGGCAGCCGCTACTTTTGGAAGGACGAGGTAATGTTCCGCGCTGATGGACATTGCTTCCAGAGCGTCAATTTGCTCGGTAACTTTCATGGTTCCGAGTTCCGCCGCCATGGCGGAGCCGTTTTTTGCGATTAGCATGAGGGCGGTGATTACAGGCGCAATTTCCCTGCCCATTGCCACCGCGACCATTGCTCCGGCTCCTATTTCAGCCTGAAAATCCTGAAGAATAGCCACTATTTGCAGGGCAAAAATCATTCCCATTGAGCCGGATGAAAGGATAATTACAAAAAGGGAATTTATCCCCAGATGTTCTATTTCATTGAGGTATTGGTTCAGGTGAAACGGCCTTTTCACCGTACATTTGAGCAATTCGCCCAGAAAAACAAAATATTTGCCGACTACTTCCAGCCTTTGTGAAATATAATTGCCCATCTCTTCAATTATATCGCTAATGGTGTAGTATAATCTACTTTTCAGGAGGGAAATATGCGCGCGTTGGTTACGATTCAAAAGGTAAAGCAAATCAGCCCCATTGCGGATTCTGATTTTCTCGAACTTGCCCATGTTATGGGCTGGCAATGCGTGGCTAAAAAAGGCGAGTTTAAGGCGGGCGACCTTGGCGTGTATTATGAGGTTGACAGTTTTTTACCGCTGGATGAACGTTATGAATTCTTGCGCAATTCTTCATACCGCGAAAATGTTGACAACGGCAAAGGGTTCCGTATCCGCACGGCAAAGATGCGCGGACAGTTGTCGCAAGGGCTGCTGCTTCCGCTTGAAACATTTCCCGAACTGGAAGGCTTAAGCGAAGGCGCGGACGTTACCGAAAAACTCAATGTGAAGAAATGGTATATCCCGGAAACCTCAAATGCGGGCGGGACAATCATAGGAGAACGCCCCTACGGGATTCCTGCCTCCGATGAAATTCGAATTCAGTCAGCCCTTGAACTCTTGGATCAGCTCAACGGAAAGCCGTACTACATTACCACAAAAATGGACGGCACATCCGGCATTGTGTATTACATTGACGGAAAAATCGGGTGTTGCAGTAGGAACAAGGAAATCAAAGATGAAGAGGCCGCCCTGTACTGGACTCCGGTTTACAAATACGGATTGAAAGAAAAGCTTGCTTCTCTTGGGAAAAACATTGTGCTGACCGGTGAAATATGCGGACCGGGGATACAACGAAACAAACTGCGCCTTCCCGCCATTGAGTGGTACGTGTTCGATGTAAAGGACTGGGACGCCGGAAGATACCTTTCCTACGATGAAGCTTGTAAAGTGTGCGCCGGACTTGGGCTTTCCGTTGTTCCGCTTGAGGAGCGCGGAGAGAGTTTCGGCTATTCACTGGAACAACTCCTAGAAAAAGCAAGAGGCAAATACCCAAGCGGCTTGGACAAGGAGGGAATCGTGGTGCGCGATGCTTTGTCCCCCAAGGCTGTTTCGTTTAAGGCGCTGAACAACGACGCGCTGTTAAAAGAAAAGGACTAACTTGCCCTGTCATGAACAATTACACCTTTCGGGTGCGTGGCAGCAGGGGGCTTGAGAAATGCGCTTGAGGAATCGCCTGCGAAGCCTGAGGTCTTCTCCGGCGGGAATTCAAGAATGATTTCTCAGCCCCCTCTGCCATGCACCCAAGAGACATATTTGTCAATAGCAGGGCAAGGTTAATTATAATGGGGAGTATATTCCCCCCGTGAGGATATGTTGCCTTGCATAACACAGAAAAGTGTCTATGGGCGGCTGCATCCACTCTTGTGAAGGCACACTGCCCATATTATTTTCTACGGGGTTTTTGGATGCCGCGAAAGCGGCTTCCTTAGGTAAAAGTGCCGTGCCCCGCCACGGTGCTTTTGGCCTCCGTCAGGCCCCCCAAGAAAAAACATCAGGCAGTGTGTCTTTGCCTTAGCATTGATCTCTTTTTAGCATTGGCATAAAATATTTTTGTGGCTGTACGAAGGTCAAACAACAAGAAGCAGAACAACTCCGGCGTCCCTCAGGCAGTAGTAATTTTTTGGCTTGTATTTTTCATTGTCATTGTCAGCATCTTCCTTGCGAACAGAAATACCATCTTTGAAAACTTCGATCTTCTGAAGACGCGCATCACTACTTCTCCAGATCGATTTAATCCGCCGCCGGTAATCACAGACCCTGAGCCTGAGATTGTCATTCAGCCTGTTGTTGTTCCGCCAACGGCGCAGCCTGTTACACCGCCAACAACTCCGCAGCCCGCAACGCCGCCTGTGTCTCAGCCTCAAACAACAACGTCTGAACCTGCAAAGACGCCGGTTCAGGACAAGCAGCCGACATCTGCACAAACAAGGGATAGAAACATTTACTTTACGCAGATTGACAGGGACGGGCAGATACTCCGCTCAAAGGTAAACCGCAAAATTGCCGTTTCCAGCTCCCCCTTGCAGGATGCCCTGAATGTCATGCTTGCAGGTCCAAGCGCCGATGAACTCAACCGCGGTATCATCAGTTTTATCCCGCAGAAAACGCGGCTCATTTCGGCGATTGTGCGGGGAACTACCGCCTATCTCAATTTCAGCGAAGATTTTCAGTTTAATACTTTCGGCGTTGAAGGCTATGCCGCCCAACTCCGGCAGATCATCTGGACGGCTACCGAATTTCCCACCGTAAAAGATGTGCAGATATTGATTGAAGGGAGAAGGGTGGATTACCTCGGAGAAGGTATCTGGATCGGAAGTCCGTTGGATAGACAGGCTTTGTGAAAGGCGGCTCTTCAAATCCTTTTTATTGATACTGCTGTCCCGGTGTCGGCATCTATCTCGGCGATGATGCCTTGCATCCGTCCCGTGTTATTGCCGGCGGCTGTTTCCATGCGGTACATTACCTGGCTGCGAACACGGTCAAGGCAGATTTTTGCGTCAAAGCCGATTATGCTGTCGCTGACGCCGGTCATGCCAAGGTCGGTGATGTACGCGCTGCCTTTGGGCAATATGCGTTCATCCGCGGTTTGCACATGGGTATGAGTTCCTGCGATCACCGTAGCGCGGCCGTCGAGATGGTAGGCGAGGCTCTCTTTTTCACGGCTTGATTCCGCGTGGAAATCTACCAGTATCACCGGTGAAGCTGAGGGGTGGGGAGAGCCGGCGGCTGTCAAAAGCGGATGAATGTCCGTTACTCTGCCTTCATGGATGTTTACAAGATGATCGAAACATCGGAACGGGCAGTCAATCGCGCTCATTAATTCACGTCCCTGAAGATTAATTACGATCCAGTTTATGTTGTTTTTCTGAATGTGAATGTAACCTGTACCGGGAGCGCCGCTGGGATAATTTGCCGGACGCAGCATGGGTTCTTTGCTTTCCAGAACAGGCCAGAATTCGCGTTTTTCCCAGACATGGTTTCCCGATGTAACCACATCCGCGCCTGCCGCGATAATCTGTTTATAATCCTTTTCCGTCATACCGAAGCCGTCTGCCGCATTTTCGCCGTTCACCGTAACAAAATCTATTTTATGATCCTTGATTAACGCAGGCAGCTTGGCTTCAAGAACTTCCAGCCCCGGCCTGCCGACTATATCGCCGATCATTGCGGCTCGTACCAGCTTCATGATTGATATATCTCATATTACCGGTTTTTTTTCAAGAATGAAGTTTTGCAAGTATTTCTGTTGAGGCTGGCAGTTGAAGCCGGTTGCCACAAATGTCCGCAGCCTGTACACTGTATCCATGACAAGGGGAATTTTCATCGCGGGAAATGAGTCCGCCCTCAGCCGCGCCGTTGAAACAGAGGCGGTTAACAGGGTGGAACATTTTGCCGCCGCGTTTATTCCGAACAGGCTTGCGGGGGCATCCGCGTCCCCGATGAACACCGCCCAAACTGAAAAAGCGCGCCTGCCTCTTGACTGGAATCCGGGCAGCCCCATTTCCGCCCGGACACTGGTGCTTGCTGCGGAGAACCGGCTGGAGAAAATTGATGACGCGATCCTCATCTGCGCCCCTCCTTCAATCCGCTGTTCCGCTGCGGAACTTCCGCTCGCCGATGTTGAAATAATGATTAACGATCACATTAAAGGCTGGTTTTTTCTGGTAAAGGAACTGGCGGCTGTTTTCAGAAGCCGCAGCCGGGGGACGCTCGCCCTTGTTTATTCCGACACCGGAACGGCAGCCAGAGACGAAGCGTCAGACCTTCTCGGTCCTTCGTCACTTGCCTCATTCCGCGCTTTTACCCAAAGCCTGCTGGCGTCCGCCCACGTTGAGCCGTATATAACTCTGGGTTTTTCCGGTTCCAACGCGGGAAACGAAGCGGGCTTTGCCTCTTTTTTGTTTAAGCATATTGATGAGGGAAACAAACGCTCAAGCGGCAAGCTGCACAAATACGGAAAGTTTAGGTTATTCGAAAGGCTGGTTTAATACCTCATGGCTAAATGTAATTAACATACGGAAGCATTTGGTATTAAACCAGACTTTATAATAAATTTCCTCCCGAACGAACCTCCCTTCAAATCAGACAACGCTTAAAGATACCTTCGTATTTTTGATGCGCACTTGCCGCAGGGAGGTTCATTTAAATAACTGCTGCTTTTCCGTAAAGTATGTTTTCTTTGTAGCCACTGTTTTTACGATAATTTTATCGCCTTCGTCTGTACATTTTTTGCGAGGGTTGTGGACTTTCAGGAAACTTCTTTCTTCCCCGCTTATTATGTCCGGCGATATTCTTTCAATGTTTTGTATGGCGTCATTCATGATAAACGGGATGGCCTCGTATAAATCCTTTAATTTTTCTTCCGGGATTTTTCCGGCAGCGGATTCAGGCGAAATATCCGCCTTCCACAGAATCTCATCGACATAGGCGTTTCCGATGCCTCTTACAATCTGCTGATTTATCAGAAAAGCTTTTATATTTTCCCTTGCTTTCTTTTTTATCTGCCCCGAAAAATATTCAAATGTAAATGTATCTGATAAAGCGTCCGGCACACCGGAAGGTTTCGGATTCAATGTTACCTTGCATAGCCCCTGAAAATCGCTGACGATCAGAGATTCTGTATCTTCAAAGCAAACCCCCAATATTTTTGAATTGATTTTTCCCGCCTCATCCTTGCTTGCAATGGAAAGTTTTCCGTTCAGCATAAGATGAACGCCGAAACTGTTGTTATTCGCCATTAAAAAATGCAGTTCTTTCCCTTCGCGGACAATGTCCCGGATATTTGTCCCCGTGAGCTTTTCGCTGAAAATATTCGGCGTGTCGATTTTCCGTGTATCGAACACCGTTACCGATGTGATGTTTTTATTCAAAATCTTCTTCTTGAGATTGTGGGAGAAAATGTGTAAATCCGGCAGTTCTGGCATGAGCGTCTCCTTCTTATCTCTTCTTTTTCCAGCGTATATACAACTGCCTACCGCTTGAATTGGCGCGGGGGCGTTCTTCAATTTCAAACTGCGGGATGGCGCGGAACATATCGCCCAGTTTTTTGAAACCGTAGTTGCGCGGATCAAAATCGGTGGCGCGGTTGCTGATTTTTTGCCCGACGCCGCCAAGATATGCCCAGCCGGATTCTTCGGCTGTATCCTCCACCGCATCGTGTAACAGTTTGAGCAGTTTCCGGTCAACCTTGAATTCTTTTTTTGGTTTTACTGAGGGGCGGTTATCTTCGTACTCTTCCTGATTGTCTCTTAATATTTCCGTGTAGACAAATTTATCGCAGACAGATACAAATGCCCTGGGTGTTTTCTTTTCTCCAAAACCGTAGACCATGCGTCCGCTTTCGCGCAGCCGCGCCGCAAGGCGGGTAAAATCCGAATCGCTTGACACGATGCAAAAGCCGTCCAGCCTTTCAGTGTACAATAAATCCATAGCGTCAATAAGCATTGCAGAATCGGTCGCGTTCTTTCCCGTTGTATACGAAAATTGTTGAATCGGCTGAATGGCGTAATCCAGCAGTTTTTCTTTCCACGAGCGCAGGTTGTTGCTGGTCCAGTCGCCGTAAATCCGCTTTACGCTGGCAATTCCGTATTTGGCGACTTCATTCAAAAGCCCCTCGATAATTGCGGGTTGTGTGTTGTCGGCGTCTATCAGGACAGCCAGCTTTGCCTGATTTGATTCAGCCGGCTGACTTTCCTGCGTTGAAAAATGCGCGAATGGCAGTAAGGGCATGATGATGCCTCCTATTGCCATTATGCCTGTATATTTTATTATTTTCAATTGCTCAAAATCAGTGCCACTTCATAGTGTCTACTTCTTCCGCTTTACTACAAGCAAAATTACTACAACAACCAAAACCGCCGCCCCGCCGATAATCGCAAGCCATGCCCACAGCGGCATCATCGGGCTTTCAGGGCGATAATCTGCGGTTTCTGTCATAGCTAATGCTAAAACTGCTGGCGGCAAGGGCCTGGCAACAGGCGCAACTTCGGCGGCAACCGCCTGCTTCGGCGGCGCGACTGGATCGGATACTGGATGCCAGTCTGATTCTATGCCGTCTTCCTCCACCTCTTCTATCTCAACAAATTTTTGCTGTTCCTTATCCCATGTGTAGAAAAACCATCTTCCAGCCCATGAGGGGGGCGGGTCAGGAACCCAGCCGGGGCCTCCGGGCACTTCATACCCAGTACCCCTACGCATCATGAACCCCTGCATTCCTTTGTATAATATAAACCTGACAGGGGGCTGATAGGATTCGCTATCGAAGGTTTTATTGAAGTACTGTATTATCTTGCCCGCCTGCGGATGAAAGCCTAAAATATCAAGCCTGGGACCACCTGCTCCCTCAAAAAATTTCAATATCATGTCATAACCTTCGCCGTTAAAATCGCCGATTTGACAGAATCCGTTGCCTATGATATGTCCGGGAAGACCCTCAAAACGCGAGAGAATGTAAACAGTGTCTTTGCTAAATGACCCAATAATAAAATCACGGAACTTTATTTCTCCGGCCTCAATGTCAACGACATATATAAATGGGAATCTACTATCCTTGTCCTCCCACACAACCAGCCAGTTTTTCCCTCCGGGTATGCCGAAATTAAATTCTTCTATGGATACAACCCGCTCTCCATATTTTGTGCGATTCTCATCAATGTCATACAGTAGCGATACCACCTCATCGCTGGTCTGGGCATACGATAGCAACGATACCACCAATAATAAAACCACTGCTAAATATGTTATTTTCATTGTTGAATTGTCCACTCCTGACTTTGGGAATTAGGGCGGGTGTAGGTTCCCGCCTGCCTGTTGTTATCTGCATACACCGTCTCAAAACTTCTGTCGCCAAATATGCCCATTCCCTGAGATTCTTCCAATGTTACATTTTTCCCAATGGTAATGGAGGTTATTTTTTGGCTGTTAAATGCCCGTTCCCCAATAACGGTAACGCTGTCCGGTATGATAATTTCGGTCAGGTTGTAGCCCCAAAACGCGTAACGCCCGATGCTGTTAACACGGTTTGGTATGGTAATTCCGGTGAGCCGGTTGCCTTCAAATGCACTTTCTCCGATGCTGGTAACACTGTCCGGTATGACAACACGAGTCAGATCGTTACCCGCAAATGCGCCGTCTCCGATTGCTGTTACACCGTCCGGTATGGTAACCATTCGGAGAGTGTCGGTATCTCCTTCCGGAGGTCTATGAGGTACTTTGACAGGTATGGTAACAATGTCGAATTTTCCGGCGGGCCATTGAAGTAAAACAGTGCCGTCTTTATTGTACAAAACTCCGTCCGAGCTACGGTAGTTTGGATTACCGGGGGCGGTATATATCTCCGTGAGATTCCGGTTATGGCTAAATGCAGCAGGTTCGATGGTGGTAACGTTTTCGGGTATGATAACGGCGGTCATCCTGTTACCGCTAAATGCCTGATACCCTATGAACGTAACGCTTCCGGGAATAACAAGACCGGTAAGCCGGTTGTTTCTAAAGGCGCCGCTTCCGATAAAGGTAACGCTGTCCGGTATAATAATTTTGGTGAGATGGTTACCGTCAAACGCGCCGGGACCGATTCCGGTAACGCTGTTTGGCATGATAACGGCGTAAATGTCATTTGAGTTGAACGCCCATGCTCCTATACCGGTAACCGGCATTCCGTTTATCTCCGCAGGGATTATTAATTCGCTCCGGTAGCCGGTAATCGTAACCGTGCCTTTGTTGTCTTCATCCCTTAAAACGACCCCTGTGTAGTTGTTTTCCGTAACCGGTTCGCGGTTGAACTCTTCCCACGGAGATGGAACAGTGATGGCATCCAGCTGCTGCCCGAAAAAAATTATACAAACAAATAACGCATAAAGAATTATTCTGCAAATAATGTTTTTCATCGTTTGCTCCTTTGTTTAAGTCGCTTTTACATTCCAAGAGTAACACATTCTACTACACCCTTTCTGCGGGTGCGGCTAATTGTTCTCAAATATCGATTTCTTAATCCGGCGCAAAAGGCTGATTTTACCCAACGGTATCCGCAATTCTTCTTCTTTGTCCGAGGGAACGATGACCAGAACAAGGTCATTTCCATCCTTGTCCAGCGACTTTGGAATTCCAAAAATATGTTCTCCGTTTTTTCCGCCGCCCGGCCAGACGATTTCGACAGGAGATGGCTGCGCTATTGCCTGCCTTGCGATGCTTTGCTTTCCCATATAATCCAGAAGTTTGGCTTCAAGTTTCTCGTAACGGATAACGGCATCCTTTAACTGCATTTCGCATAAAATTAGCCGCCGGTTAATTCTTGCGGAAAGTTCCGCCTTCTCAACCTTGCCCAGAGACATTTTTTCCAGCAGGGCTTGAAAGTTTTCAATTTGAACAGCGATGGAATTTTCCTGCATAGCAACGACATTCATATCTGCGGACTGGATTGTGCCGGAAAAACTGCCGGAAGACAGAGGAGTAAAATTATTATATATAAATTCGCGGGATTGTGTTTTGGCCTGGCGGCGCGCGATTATGTCAACTCCGGCGGATGTCAGCGCGGCAGCGGCGTCATCCATTGCGCCTTCCGGCAGCAGGTACAGTCCCGGCGCGAGGGTTTCCGTGATCAGAGATGCCAATGCCCTCGTTTCTGTGAGGTAGCGCTTTTCTTCCGAAAGAAACAAAACCACGCCTTTTTTTAATGAAACTTCTTTGTGGCGTTTTTCCCAGTCTTTGAACGTCCAGATTAGATTGTCATCGACTCTGCCTCCCGAAAGCCGCTTTAACAGTTCGACAATCTCATCAGCGCTGATGCCCTTATCAAACGCCCGAACCGCAGAATCCCTGTCCACCGCAAAACGCACAACAGGTCCGGCTTCCCGGATACTCATAACAGAAGCCAGCGAGATTGCATCCGTGAAACTAATTTCAGGATAAACCAGAACGGATGACCCTGAATCAATTGTAATGACATGCCCGTCGTGTTTTTCGTCCGCTCTGTTTTGAATGTTCGGGCCGAGCCGTTTTGCCTCAGGCGATACCGTTGAAAGAAGCCCGGTTTTTTCCAGAACATCCTGCAGCTTGTCATTGATGATACTGGGATCCAGCAGTTCGGCTTTTAGAATTTCGATCAATCTTTTTAATGTTTTTTCAGGATACAGAAGTTCCGGTTTTATGGAATCCAATAAACAGTGAATGAAGCTGACTATTTCCCGGATTCTGTTTCGGAAGAGCTGCGGTAAAATACTGACAGAGGATGTTGTGCCGCCGAAAACCATCATGCTTGCAGCGCAGTATTCCATTCGTTCCCGCACCGAAAGACCGCCAAAATCGCTGAAACGTTTTTCATCCGCAGCCAGTTTTTCTCCGTCAGCATAAAACAAACCAAGTGTCTGCAAACCGCCGAGGATAAGTTTCAAATCAATGCCGGGAAAAATCTGTTTCCCTATCTCAATGATTTTTTTGCGTATAACTCCCTCTGTCCTGAAAAACACCTCCCCCTGCGAAGCAAATGACAGAATACCAGCTAAAATCCGGTCATTGAGGATCGCCGCCGCCGGTATTGAGGTTTCGATGGCTGCATCAGCGCCGGAAACAGCGGGAAACAGCGGAGAAATATCTGCGGCAAAGGGAAGGAGAGCCTGTTCCAAAACCGGATTTAACGCAAGGCGGGTTGGGATTTCTTTTGATGCAGGATTTCTGTGGGGTGTTCTGATTCTTTTGGGAAGTTCTTCCTTAAAACGGTACAGAATAAATCTTTCTTCAAGATTTACTATTACATCCTGGAGATGCGCATAACTCAATTCTCCGGAGAAAAATCCTGTAAGTTCCGCCGGCGAAGGCTCGCCATAAAGGGCAACTGCTGCAATTATCTTGGCATCGTTCTGATCGATGTAACCGGCTATTGTTTTCTGGATATCTTCACGTAACAGAAATGCTTCCAGATCGTTTATAAGCTGCTGTTTATTAAACGGTGTTTTTATTTTTCCAAACACACTCCGCAGAAGTTCAAAAAATGAATTGTCCGGCATGGTCATTACGGATGACTTCCAGAATTCCACCGGTCGAAAAACGTTTTTTTTCATTTATAATCCATCCAATGCTGTATTGAGTATTTGTAGCCCTGTTCAGTTAAAAATTTCTGGCGGTTTGCAGCGAATTCTTCTTCCACTGTATAACGGGAGACCAGAGAAAAAAACCATGCGTTGCGCCCCTTGGGTCTCAGGATGCGTCCCAGCCGCTGAGCTTCTTCCTGCCTGGAACCGAAAGACCCTGAAACCTGTACCGCCATACTCGCATCGGGCAGGTCAATGGCGAAATTCGCTACTCTGGACACTACAATAACCTGAACCTCTCCGCGCTTAAAACTGCCGTAGATACGCTCCCTTTCTGCATTGGGCGTTTTCCCCGTGATAATCGGCGCATTAAGTATTTTAGCCAAAAAATTTAATTGTGTCAGGTACTGGCCGATGACAAGAATCTGATCATCCGCATGATTTTCAATCAACTGCAGTACAATATTTTCTTTTAACGGATTTTCGCTGGCTATGCGGTATTTTTCTCTTGGCGGCGCTACGGCATAGGGTATTTTGAGATTTTCTGGCAGATCCAGCCTGATTTCAGTGCAGAGGGCTTCGGCGATCCAGCCCTTGCTTTCCAGGTCTTTCCAGGGCACATCGTAGCGTTTTGGTCCTACAAGGCTGAATACCGCGTCTTCTTCTCCGTCTTCGCGGATTAATGTTGCCGTAAGCCCAAGCCGCCTTACCGCCTGAAGTTCCGCCGTTACGCGAAACACGGGAGCGGGAAGCAGGTGCACTTCGTCATAAATGACAAGCCCCCATGACCGTTCGCGGAACAGGCGGAAATGGGGGAAGTCGCTTTTTTTATCCGGTCTCCATGCAATTATCTGGTAAGTGGCAACAGTTACGGGCGCGATTGATTTGGAATCGCCTGAATATTCTGCGATTTGATCCTTTGTTAATTCGGTTTTGTCCAGTAATTCCTGTATCCACTGGTGAGCCGCCGCCACATTGGCGGTCAATATCAATGTGTTTGTTTTGAGGATTGACATTATCAACATTCCGACAATGGTTTTGCCGGAGCCGCAGGGCAGCACAACAACCCCGTAACCCGCGCCTTCTCCTCCCGATCCGGTTACCGAATTGGCTGCCGTTATCTGATAATCTCTGAGAGTGAATGTCCCCCCTGAAAGGCAGGTTGTCCGCAGTTTTATGTCCAAATCCTCGCCTTTGGACAGCGGCGCTTCGTCCTGTACCGGCCAGCCAATCCGTATCAGTTCCCTTTTGACTGTTCCTCTGTTGATCAGCGCCAGTGTAAACCTGTCATCTTTTTTTTCGATGTATTTTTCAACAGCCTTTAATGCGCCGATTTCAGCTCTGATTGATTTATCCTGTATGATCAGCACCAGTTTATCCGCCGGATTTTCTTCATCCTGTACCATCCTGATTTTCCCGTAACGGGACATAAGAAGTGAAAATCCTTCTGTAATTCCCGCCGGTATTTCGTAACGGCTGTATTCACAAAGAACCTTGACGATGCCCTGCGGCGTAAATCCCGCGCTGGCGGCGTTCCAGAGGGACAGAGGCGTTATGCGATAAGTGTGAATGTGCTCAGGCGATTTTTCCAGTTCGGCAAACGGTATGATCGCCTGCCGTACTTTATCGGCGGATTCGCAATGGACATCCAAAAGAAGGGTTCTGTCACTTTGAACAACCAGCGCTTTTGGTGTGTTTTCCGCCATCTTATTTTACAGAATACCCTGTTGATTAAAGGTGTGCAAGTACGCCTGCCTCAATTGCATTGATAATTACCAAAAGATGAGCTTTCCCCGGTCGCTTAAAAACTTTTGATTTTTGAAATACTGTGCATAAACGCTCTGTGCGGCAGTTTCATTGTTGATTTTTTCTACTACGATCTTATTTTCCGGAAGGACTGTTCTTGTGCGCGGTTTTTTGAAAAATTCGATCAATTTTTCAATGTCGGGATCGCCGGTTTCAATAAATATTTGCAGTTCTTTGCCGTTTTTGCCTGATATTGCGATGAGCGCCGCTCCCCGGAAAAAAAGCCTGCTGCCTGCTGTCCTTGCGCGGGAAACTCCGTTGCAAGATGCACATAACGGATACTCAAGCCCTTCAATTTCAAGTCCCGCCGGGCTTGCCGGGTCTTGAGCGTTCATCCAGTAAATCCCGCTGAAACTTTCCGCCTGCTCAAGTTCCGCGATGATGGACGGAGACGCGAATTGAAGTGAATTGATCCCTGCGAAAAAACGTCCGGCAGTTAGTTCGCCTGCGAGTTCCATGCGGCGCATGGCGGGTAACAACTTTGACCACGAAAATTGAGGCGCTTCATGTTCAAGCAGCGGGCGGCATAAAACACCCCACCTGTTCAGAAGAAGGCGCACCCTGTCGCGGTTGATGGCATCCTCTTCAAGGGGATTTCCAGAGCTATGCTCTTCGTCCATGACGAGCGAGAACCAGTTTCCGTGAACCGGCGCTCCGCTTCGCCAGCGGTTTTTTAGCGCACCGGGGATGCGCGGTTGGCGGCCAAAAGGATTTGCGTTAAAGGAACTCGTGTTCTTTGAATGCTCGTTATCTGTAATTTGGGGAACATCAATGTTTTTTGGAACATAACCGGCTGCAATCCCCCTTCTGACAGGTTCAAGCGAGTCCGCCGTTATGCGCCCCTGCCAAACTTCGCGCCAAAGGGCTTCGATACAAGTACGGCTGTCAGTAGCCAGCTCATTCTTTATTTCCCAAAAATCTCTGGGGCGGTTGAAAAATGCCGAAGCTAAAAGCGGCTCCATGCCTGTATCTTGCTTCTCAGCGGCACCTTCGGCAGCCAGACTGCCGTATGCCAAATCCAAATCCTCAGGGCGGCAGAAGCCTATCCGTTCCTTGCCCGCGCCGTACCAGACAAGTTTCGCCTCGCGTATTTCACGGTCAAGGGTTTCAGGGTTGTACGCGGCGTCTCTGGCGTACAGGATTTCCGTTTCCCAGAGTTTTGCCGGCGCTGTCCACGCGTACAGATTTTTCCTGAAAGCAGTTGAACTTTCTCCAGCCAGACCCTGACGAAGCGCAAGGAAGGGTATCAATAGTGAGGCGGGACGCTCCTTGATAACAGGACGCTCTTTTTTGCGGGAAAGGCGGAGCAGCATCTCAAGATTTTCGCGGTCGCAGAGCAGGGATTGAACAGTGAGAAGTGAACAGTGAGCAGTGTTATTGTTCGCAGGATTTACGCTCTGTTCACCGCTAACTGCTATCTTCACATCGCAGACGACTTCATCAACTTCGACCAAGGCGTTCACCGCATCTTCCGCTTCGCCTGCGCTTACGCCGAAAACTTCGCATATCCGCTGAATGGAAATTGGTCCCTCATAGCGCAGCCACTGGTCAAGCAGGCTTAATGCTTCATTGTTCCAGCTTTCTTCCCATTCACGGTGAACCACCGAAGCGATTGAAGCACCGTTTCGCATAACGGTTAAGATGCGGCTACTGTCAATATTGTTGACCAAATCTTGCGGCATGACAGAACATAAGATTTTCCATTCATCAAGAGGGATGGCAATGCGCTCCTTGACCCATTCGTTCAATGACAGCTCATCTTCCGGTGCCCAGCCAGAAATTTCTCTTCGCAGCCGTGAGACAAAACTATCCACTGTTTCCGCTTTCAGGACTGGCCGGAGGTCTACATTGCCAATTGCTTCTTCGATAACTTTGTCCGAAAGCGTGGCGGCGCGGTTAGACAGATCGCCTCTTCTGTCATCCTCGTATATGAGGGTGTTGGTTTCTTCCCTGACAAGGTCTTTGGAAAACGGACTTGGAACGCCGCTGTGAAAAAAAGAGAGCGTAACGCTGCCATTGTTAATCGCGGTCATAGTTTCGCGAAAGCCGTTCATATCGAACATATCGACAAGGCAGCTCCGCCATGCTTCGGCAATTGCCGGAAAACCGTCTTCGCCGGCAACAGCGTCAAAGAGCCGCCGCGAACGCTGGCGCATGACCCATAGCGGCGTGCGTTTGCCGAAGGGCGCTTTTGGCAGCAGGAGGCTTCGCTCCGCAGCTTCGCGGAAATTCGCGCCGAATACGCCCGAAGATTCAAGGCGGTTTCTGAAAAGCCGCTCTCCCTTTGTTAGACCGACTGAATCTCCCGTTTCAAGGGCTGCCAATGCGCTGCGGATAATTTCTTCTGTTGATTGCCCTGCCTCCTGAAGACCTAAATGCGGCAGTAGAAACAGAATACTGTCGTCATTGGAGAAATATTCCACGCGTAGATTGAGCATCTCTTCCAGTTCCAGGGACAGGGCAAGTGAAAGGGGATAGTTAATCGTGCCTCCGCGGAAACTGTGAAAAACAACAGTACAAAAATCCCTGTTAAGTTCGGTTCCTTCGATAATTTCAACAACGATGTTTTTGCTGTCAGGCAGCGGCGCTCCGTTTTGCGCCCTGCGTTGGGAGACGAGAAATTCTTTTAAGGAATCGCAGGGGGCTTTTGACAGGTGACTTTCGATAGTTGCGGTGTTGTTGTACTGTTCCAGAATGACGATTACCCTTTCCGTCAGAACGGGGCTGCGGAACATTGTGTCGCCAATCCAGAACGGAATGTAATCCGCTCTTTTTCCAAGAGGATAAACCTCAATGGATTCCGCGCCGATTTTTGTTATCCGCCATCCCTGCGCTCCGAAATCAAAACAGTCCCCGATGCGCCGCTCCCAGACAAAAACTTCATCAACTTCACCGATCTTCGTACCATCAGCCAGCCTAATCGAATACATACCACGGTTGGCAATCACCCCGCCCGATGAGTAAAGTGTTACGAGGGTTCCGGCAAGTGCGCCAACTGTCCCCGCTATTTTATCCAGCCAAATACGGGGCTTGACTTCCCTCAATCTTGATTTTTCTCCAAGACCCGCAAGCATACGCACAGTGCGGTCAAAAGAATCATTGTTAAGGGTTCTGAAAATATAAAATCCCCTGATCGTTTCGTACAGGTCATCAACATTCCAGTCCTTTTCACAGCAGAGGGCAAGGATAATCTGCGCCAGTATGTCCAGTGGATTTTCAATGGGGCGGATTTCTTCGATGTCGCGTTCATCAACCGCACCTTTCAGCGCGGCGGCAAGCAGCAGATCCATTCCGTGAAAAGCGAAAAGTTTTCCTTTGCTCACCTTTCCAACGCCATGACCGGAACGGCCTACGCGCTGCAATGCCTGCGATACGTTGCCGGTACTCCCCGCAAGTACAACTTCGTCCACGCTGCCGATGTCGATGCCAAGTTCAAGAGACGCGGTGGCGACAACGCAGGGAAGTGTCCCTTCAGCAAGACCTTTCTCAACGCTGCGCCTCAGTTCCTTCGCAAGCGAACCGTGATGCGTAAACGCGGGAACGCCTTCCATGTTCAGGTAGTAGCAGAGCCGTTCTGCCCTCCGCCGCGAATCGGTAAAGACGAGCAACGTGCCGCCCTGTCCAATCCGGCTTAAAATATAATCTATTACTCCCGTATAGCGCTTTCCGTATTTGTCGATGCGCTCTGCGGCCTTGTTTTCCGGCGAAGCATTTTGCGTAATGTCGCTTTCAACATCGGGGTATTCTACTGTTAGGTCAATTTTCTTTTCGGAAACAGGAGCGACCACTTTGACCTGCCTCCCGATCCCGCCCACAAAATCGGCGGCTATTTGCGGATTGCGGATGGTGGCGGAAAGGCTTATCCGCTGAAATTCTCCGGCGACCCGGTTGAGCCTGTCGATCTGGCATGAAAGAAAAGAGCCGCGCTTGTTTCCAAGCACCGCGTGGATTTCGTCAATGATGAGGTATTTGACATCTGACAACGCCTGCCTGCCCTTGGGATTCAAAAGAAGTATCGCGAGGCTCTCCGGCGTAAGGGCGAGTATCGATGGAGGGCGAATGAAAAAACGCCGACGCTCAGACTGCGGCGTATCGCCTGAACGTGTTTCCACCCGCACCGGCGGAAAAGAAAGCCCCTCTTTTTCAAAACGGGCGCGAATTGCCGCAAGGGGCTCAAGCAGGTTGCGCTTGATGTCTTCGTTTAACGCTTTTAATGGAGAGACATACAGCACCGAAAGTTTTTCAGCCGGATACGCAGGCGGCGATCCATCGCCCACAGTACAAAAGCGCGAAATTGCCGAAAGAAAGGCAGTAAGCGTTTTCCCGCTGCCTGTAGGCGCAAGGGCAAGGACATTTTCGCCGCGCTCGATCAACGGCCACGCTTCCGCCTGTACGGAAG
>JAIRRJ010000104.1 GCA_031256035.1 Treponema sp.
AAAACGGATTGTTTAACAGCCCGGAATTGCTTTCCGAATTGGCATAATCAAAGTTCTTTAAGGCGCTGGGTCAACAAACTTTTTGTTGGCCCCGCTTTCATTTTGGAAACAAAGTCAAATAATAATATGGTCTGCTTGTGATTAAGATTGGCTTTCTTCGCGCCCGTTCTGCCCATTGACATTTCAAACACGGTGTCAACCACAGCATTCATCCTGTCCGAGAAATCGCCCGTCGAATTGTTTTTAACGTTTTTCAATATCTCCTCTGCGGGCTTAATCTTTGAACCTACGATCAGGTCGGACAAAAAGCCTAGGCTTGCCCCCGTGCAACTGTGCGGACTTATCCCGTAAATCAACCTGCATAACGGGGAGCTGGCCAAAACCGCACCGCGTAGTTTTGATTCGGATATGCCCTCCAACATGGCAAATATGTCTGTGTTCCCAAACGCGTTTATATCCTTGGTCGGACGCGTATGGTGCCTGTCACCGCTTCAGCCTAGTGCCGTTACGCGACATGATACGCTATTGGTAGCGTGGTTGGGAGGTTTCGGCGGTTCCATCGTGTTAATCATTTGGGGAATAATCTTTCTGACAAAAGGAGAAGAAAAATGAACCTTATTCTACTTATGGGCATTCCGGCAATAATAATCACGATACTTGGCGTTTACTTTCTGGTATCGGAAAAGAAAGACAAAAAAGCCTCCACGCCTGAAGCCACAGCGTAGCGAAACAGCGGCGCAAGTCGGCGTGGTACCAGTGCGCTACACTATATATGGAAATGGGGTCGCTACATATAGCGTAGGTGCCTGGTACCAGGGCTAATGGTAATCAGTAATTTCTACATCACAGGCGTTATTTCTTTGCCATTTGAAACAAACCCTGTACCTGTCATTTATGCGGATGGAATATTGGCCTTCCCTGTCTCCTGACAGCTTTTCGAGATGATTGGAAGGCGGCACCCTTAGATCATCCAGCTTTCCTGACCGGTTGAGCATGGCAAGACGGATTATTGCCGATTTCAAAATACCGGCAGGAAATTTACGTGAAAAACCTGTCTCAAATATTTTGGCAGTTTCCTTGCATTTAAATGTTTGAATCATGGATACCGGATACCACCGCTGCTTTCAGGGGGGTTATTTTTTTTAATTCATTTTGTAACTTGCGCTTGGCTGCGATTCTTTCAAAATCCATCTGCATGCCGGTAAAATACCCGTCAGTCAAACCAAAGTATTTGCAGAGGCGCAAGTCGGTATCCGCTGAAACACCCCTTTTCCCGTTGATGATGTCGCTCAAACGATTTTGAGGTATACCGAGCGCTCTGGCGAGGGCGCTTTGACTGATGTTCATAGGCTCCATGAATTCCGCAGCCAATACTTCACCTATTGTGGGTAAATTATTTACATAAACCATTTTCTACTCCTCCTATATGGTATACGGATATACTATAATTTGTCAAAGCGAATAGCGAGGAATTTCCAGTATTTCTGCCGAAAAATAAGTATGCTCATCGGGCTAACCGGAAAATATTGCGCAGGGAAAAACCACATCGCCGCCATGCTCGAAAAACGGGGGCTGCCTGTTCTTGATGTTGACAAGCTGGGCTATCAGGCGCTTGAAACAGAAAAAGAGGCGATTTTTGCCCATTTCGGCAAAGACCTGCAAAAAGCGGACGGTTCAGTGGACAGGCGGCTTCTGGGTCAGCGGGTCTTTGGTAAACCGGAGCAGCTTGCAGCCCTTGAAGCAATTGTCCACCCTCCGGTAAACAACATGATCAATGAATGGGCGGCGTCGCAAAAAGGGCGCTGTGTGATAAACGCAGCCCTTCTGCACTGGTCTGTAATATTTCACAGACTGGATCACATTATTTTGGTAACCGCGCCTTTTTTTACCCGGCTGGCGCGGGCGCACAGGCGGGACGGGCTGTCCTGGCAGGCGGCGCTGCGCCGTTTTGCCAGCCAGAGCGCTTTCAACTCTCAATATTTAGCCGCAAATGCCGAAATTCATAAAGTAGAGAACCTGGGTTTGTCCGGCTCCCGGCGGTTAAGCAATAAATTAGAGCGCCGGCTCGATAAAATTTTGGAGAGGATTAATTAATTATGGATAAAGAAATGAAAAAGTTGCTTTTGGTTGCAGTCTCTGTCGGCGTTTTTTTGCTTGTTTCGGTAACTGCCGCAATCGTAATAATAACGCCAAAAGTTCACACGGAAGAAACCGCGTTTTCAGCATCGCGCCAAATCACCGTAGGGAAGCCGGCTGCCGTTCCTGAAACCGTGATTCCGGCGCAGCCGACTCCGGTCATAAATGTCCCGGAAAACGGCTATACAAACGGCACTGAAATATCTACTCCGGCAATTAACGTTGATAGAAATGACGGAGAACGCCTTACAATCACTGTTCCCAAGCCAACCACTGCCGCAGTTCCCGATGTTTCCGCTGCACCGGCGGCAGCATCAACCGTGGCGATTGCGCCTGCGAAACCTGTGGTAACTTCGGCTCCCGCCGCGCAAAAACCAGCAGCTTCCGCTGTAGAAACAAAACCGGCAGCAAAAGCACAACCTGCGCCAAAAACAACGCCGGCGGCAAAACCGGCTGCTGCTGCTAAACCAGCACCGGTGCAGAAACCCGCAACGCCTGCCAAAACAATTCACGATTACTGGGTACAAACCGGAGCGTTCCGCGCAAAAGTCAGCGCCGAAGGAGTAAAGGAAACCCTCGCCTCCAAGGGCATCACTTCGATAATCGAAAACCGCGAAATAAACGGCGAAACTCTTTACCGTGTGCGTGTCGGCCCTTACACTTCCGAAAAAGAAGCCAATTACTGGCTCGCGCTCGTAAAGACAATTGACGGTTTCGGGGAAAGCCAGGTACGTCAGTCGGTAAGATAAACTTGACCTATAAAATACTGTAACAACTCTACAGGCGGCTGCGTCCAGATGCATACTGATGGTACGCAGCCTGATGAATAAACTTGGGGGCCTGTCAGAGGCTAAAAGCACCGCACAGGGGCGGCACTTTTGCCTCTGCCACCCCTCAAGTACTTGTATGGGCAGCGTACCTTCACTGAGGGGTCTGATGCAGCCCGCCCACAAGGATTTTCCGGCTTTTACAAGGCAAGTTTTATGTGTGGATGGATTATCTTCACCACTTACAGTAAAACTTGATTTAATTTACACTAAACAAATATATCTCTTGGGGGCGTGGCAGAGGGGGCTGAGAAATCATTCTTGAATTCCCGCCGTAGAAGACCCGAACCTATGGTTCGCGGGCTTCGCAGGCGGTTCCTCAAGCGCATTTCTCAAGCCCCCTGCTGCCTCGCACTAAAAAGATAGACTTGATAATAGATATTCTAATTCATAATTTTTCTTAAACTTACTAAAGCGCCCTGCATCTGCGTGCCATATAAAAGGCATGAAATTTTATTTACTCTTATCTGCCGCCCTTCTGTGCGGCGCAATTGTCTTTGCCGAAAACTCTTCGCCGGTGGCGGCGCCGATGGCGGCGAAAAAAAAAGACGAGGCAGCAGCGCCGTTGGCAGAGCCTTTTTTTGATTGGAGTCTGTTATGGAGCGGCTCATGGGAAGAAAGCAAAACTCTTCATAACCGCGGTGAAATAAAGCTGAATTTCATCCCTCCTGCTCTGATGTTCCGGGCAGAAGTTCTGGACAGGCGAACAATGGATTTCGAGCTTGATGATCCATGGGGCGATCCCGATAAGATAATTACCAATTTTCTTAGCGGGCTATATCACAAACCCACCGGATCGCGGTTTTTGTACGGCGTTCTTGACGAATGGGGGCTTTCGGCAAGAATCCGCAATCCGTGGATACGCTCTGCGCCCTACGCTGAAAACCACAAGCCCCTTATCGCCGACTTAAAAACCGCCGCATCCGCAACCAAAGAAGATGAAGTATATGCATACCTGTCAACTCCGTTTATGAATCCTCTCCCGAATGTAAAAGTAAGGGGGTTTGCCTCCGCTCAAACAGAAGTTGAAAATTATACTCCCGCTTTTTCAGGAGGGCTGGACGCTGTTTTTAACAAAAAGACACACCTCTTGCTTGAAGGGTTTTATACCGGTGCGACGCTTGAGCAAACCAAACCCAAAACATGGTTTTCCAATCCGCCTCCGCTGCCTGAACGCGAATTTGATCTCTACGCCGTGGGAATATTGTTTAACAACCCTCTTGTTTCTGTCAGTTCTGATTTTGCATATTCAGAAACTTTTGCATGGGGCAGCGATATGTATGCCAATTTGGGCATTCGTGTAACTCCGTTATTGTCTTCGGGCAGAATTCCAAGACCGCTGTCTGTTTCCTTTGCCGTGGACGGGGCAGGAGAGAGGTTTGTTTACCGGGACGGAGCCAACCATGGACCGGGCTTCAGAACGGCGGGAAAAATCGAATTGAAGGGGGGAAGAAACTCATTATTCCGGGCAAGCACAATGGTACGCGGACCTGGATACGAGGAAGAATTTAACCGGAGTTACTCAACTCTTTATTACCGTTTCCCCGCCGCTGGGAAGGACAGCCCTGTCGTCCGGTTAACAAGAATATCATTATCAGCAGACAGAAACGCGGTAAAACCACAAAAGATAACAGACAGGTTGACCGGAAACCTGGGAATTTCGGTAAATTTACCACAAAATTCAAAAAAAAGCCTTCTTGCCGTGAACTTTTCAGGCTTTGTAAAAGGCATCACAGCATCAGAGGATACTCCATCACCCTACCCTGCTTTTACAGAATCCCATGATTTTGATACCGGAGGCGCCAACTGCGAACTGTCATTGTCGCCGGCCAATTTTCAATTAAAAACAAAATGGGGATACACAGTTTATGCTGAAAAAGACGATAAATGGGACTGTTCGTTCAGCGCAGCAGCGCGTTTTAAGCGTGGAAGGCTGAGTATAAAGGCCTCTTCTCCTGATTTTCCTGAAATATGGGACTGGACCATCTCATGGAGGCTGGATATAAAATGAATATATGTCTATTTTCTGCTCTTTTTTGATAAAAAAGAAAAAAATGGGCTTTATTTTTTCAACAGAATGATTTATCATTATTAGATATAACAAGCTAAGGAGGTAATATGCCTGCCGGTGTGACAATCATGATTGTCGATGATTCCCGCATTATGAGGAATACAGTAAAGGGCGTTTTTACAGGAATTGAAACCGCATGTAACTTTGTCGAGGCAAAAGACGGGGAAGAAGCGTTGGCTCTGCTTGAAACACAGACCATCGACCTGATACTGCTTGACTGGAATATGCCGCGATTATCAGGGATTGATTTCTTAAAACAGGTCAGGGCAATGGACCAATACAAGGACCTGCCCATTATAATGGTAACCAGTGAAGCCGCGAAATTTAACGTTATAGAAGCGTTGAAAAACGGAGCCACTGATTATATAACAAAGCCTATAAAACTTGATCTTTTTAAGAGCAAGCTGGCAAAATTACGTTTATTCAGGATGTAAATATGGAACAACTAACAGATTATGTCGAACCGTTTGTAGAAGTTACTATCAACACCTTTACTGAATTTGTCGGCGTTGAGGTCAGCCCAAGGCACCCTCATTTTCTTGATCCGGATAAGGAATTCGAATGGGATATTTCGGCGGTAATCGGCCTTTCCGGCGTGGTCAGAGGAGCGGTAATCGTCTCCATGAAGGCTGATCTTGCAATAAAGCTGACCGATATTCTTACCGGCTCAGCACACACGGAAATAGACGCCGATGTGGTGGATGCGGTCGGCGAAATAAACAACATTATAGCCGGAAACATCAAGCCTAAAGTGCCAAACGGAGACAAGATAGTCATTTCCATTCCGACGATCATCAAGGGCAAGGAACATTCAATCGCATGGCCGAGTAAACAAACGCGGATTCTGTGCATTCCGCATAAAGCGTTTGAAAACGACATTTTCCATCTACTGGTGGCGATTGAACTGGAGAATGACGCCTCATAGATTGAGGAGGTTGCATGAAGCATGTATTTGTATTCGATCCCAAATCATTTACCAACCAGCAATGGAGGATGGAAAATATCCTTGACCATATAGGTCAGTTTTTCAGAACCCAGGACAGGCCTGATTTTTCCATACAGCTTTCCCGCTATCGGCGGAATGCGATTGGGATCATTCAAAGCGAAGTAGAAAAAGCAAAAGAAGGCGACATTGTACGTATTTATGCAATCGGAGGGGAAGAAATTCTGTTCGATTGCCTGAACGGAATCGCCAACCTTCCCAACATGGAACTTGCGTTTATGCCTTACGGGGAGACAAATAATTTTTTGAACTGCTTTGGAACGGGGAAAACGGAATTATTCAGGGACATTCCGGCGATGGTTCAGGCTGAAGCCGTTCCCACCGATATGATCAACTGGGACATAAACTATGCCCTCAATTCATGTTTCATAGGATTCAATTCCGCCACAGCGATCAAGTTAAAGGAATTGGAATCAAAAATGAGCAAGCGCAGCTTTATGTTTTTTTCAAAAATTACATCCTTCTTTAACTATGTACTGACTGCGTTTGACAAGGAGATCGCCGCCCAGCATTACACAATTACCGTTGATGACCGGGATTTCAGCGGCAGCTACAGTTTGATACATGTCGCCAACGGTCCTTTTCATGGCGGAAAAATTGCGGGAGTAAAGGCTGCTATGCCGAATGACGGTTTACTGGACATTGCGCTGATTAAGTCAGCCGACCCGCTGAAAACCATGTGGTCAATGGGCAGATATTCCCGTGGAAAGGTTCCTTCAATTTGCACAGTCCTGCAGGGAAAGAATATAAAGATTACATCAGACAGGGAAATGTGGATGCAGCTGGACAATGAATATGTTCAGGATACAAATATCAGCTTAAGCGTAGTTCCTCAAGCAGTGCAAATGGTCGCGGCGGGAAAGTTATCCTACCAAAAGCAAACTTCGGCTCTTTTAAGGAAGTCTTAAACAATGAAAGTGAAAGAAAGCAGAAGTAAAAGATATCAAAGAATCGCAAACATAAGTTCCATTGCGATGGTCGTTTTTTTAAGCGCTGTTTTTATTGTAGAGGCCCGGTTATCAGGGTTTGAATTCAACACCGGCCTCGCCGGATTGATCATGCTTGCCGGCCTGATAGTTGTAATTGCGGCGGGCAGATATACAATCGACCCGTTTAATCTGGCATTTACAATACCAATTATTTTGTTCATCTTTAACGCGGCATTGATGATGCTGGGAGGCTGGAATTCTTCCCGTTTTCTGCTGATCTGCCTTGCCATTTTCGGCATTAGCTGCATATATTCCAATTTCTACAGAAGTATCGGTTATATCATCACGCATAATATTTTAATTGGCTTTTTGGTTTTCAGAGGCGTTCCCATTGTAGGGCACGGCGCATCCCTTGTGGTAATATCAGTCAGCTGGGCTATCTATGTGTTTGCTTGTATAGTTATGCTTTTGCTTACCCGTTCCGCTACCGTCGCTTTAAATAAAGCCGTTGAACACCAGAATTCATTCACTAACCTTCTTGCCACCACTGAAAATTACTTTGCCATGGTGGATGAACGAAATGAAGTTGTCTATGCCAGCAAAACCCTGTCCAAATTGGCGGAGGTTGAAGAACCGACGCTGGTACAGGGGCGGCCGCTTATCGATCTTTTCCCCGGAAGAACCCTGAAACTATACGCAGGAAAATTGTTAAAAGACAAATACGATTATGCGGAAGACTGGGAATTTTCGCATGACGGGCAAAAACGTTACTTTAAGGCGGCATCGCACAGCCTGCCGGGGCACAGCGGCGCTCTTATCAGTTTGTACGATATGACCTATCTTGCGGAACGAGACGAAATTGCTGCCATGAAAGACAGCCTGAAAATCGGGATTTTCTTCATGGATCAGAACTATGTCATACAGGATCACTACTCACGTTATCTGGAAGAAATGCTTTCGCAGACCGGTTTATTCGGGAAACTTTTTACGGATGTAATTTCCGATTCGGTTACTCCCCCGGAACTGGAAGCCATAAAAGACTACTTTGGCATGATCATCGAACGCACTTTTGATCAGGATATGCTGGATGATATTAACCCTCTGAACGAACTGCATTATATTAATGTCGAAACCGGCGACAGAAAAGTATTTCAATGCGCCTTTGCCACCGTAGAACGGGGAAAAGGGGAAGTATTTATTCTGGTAACAGTTTACGACATAACAATCAGGGTTGAACTGCAAAAACGCCTGCAGGAAGAAGAAGCCAAGCGGCAGGAAGAAATGGCGGCTGTATTCGAGTTGATCAATGTTGAACCGGACGTATTTACTGATTTCTCGGAAGACATGGAACATGAATTCGGAAGCATTGATAAAATACTCAAAGACAACTCCCTTTCAAGCCATGAGGCTCTGGTAAAAGTATATCAATCCGTTCACGCAATAAAATCCAACGCGGTTATTCTGGGATTGAATATTTTTGGCAATAAGGTACATAACCTTGAATCAAAAATTAAAAAAATGCGCGAACAGAGAGATGAAGTTCCCTTTGTTGAAATGTTGAATCTGGCGGTTGATATAGAAAAGCTTTCCCAGGAAAGGGAAAATTTTAAGGTTGTTATCGACAAACTCCAGTCTTACGGCGGGGGCAGCGGAGGCGGAGGAGAAAGGCAGAATGTGAGAGTCCTGATTGATTCTCTCGTCAAAACAACCAGCAAGGCCGCCGAAGACATGGAAAAAACAATACAGTTTGTAGCAAGTGATATTGAAGCGGAAGCGATAGAAAAAGGCCCCAGGCGTGTCATGAAAGAAGTACTCATGCAGCTCATCCGTAACTCTGCTGTACACGGAATTGAAACCCCTGATGCTCGTAAAGAGAAAGGCAAAAATGAAACCGGTACAATTAAACTTTCAATTAAGCTGGTAGACGGTCATGTCCACATGAAACTGAGCGATGACGGTAAAGGACTTGATTACGAAAAAATCGCAAGGACCGCATTGCAGAAAAATCTTATCAAGAAAGAAGATGCGCAAAATAAAGATATTCTGATGAAAGCTATTTTTTCGCCGGGATTCAGCACAGCGGATACTGAAAGCGTTCACGCCGGACGGGGCATCGGCTTAAATCTGGTTCGCGATCGCATAAAAGAAGTAAACGGCACTATCAAGCTGCGTTCAGAAACAGGCAAGGGGATAATATTTTTCGTCTCCATTCCGATTCCAAAGCAGCATAACAAAGTAGCTCCGAAAAAGGAAGAGGCAAGCTGAGCTGCGAATTTAGTTCGATGAAAGCCCCGCCCCAATAGCGGTTGTATATTCTGCGAATTCAGGATAAATAAATTCAATTCCGTACATGGCGGAAATATCTGCAAGCACTTTTTGCCCGATTTGGTTTTTGCTTCCGTTGCCTGTTACGATAACCCGTCCGGTGTTCCTCGCCCTTGCCGCAAAAACAGAAAGTACCCCGATCACCTGATATACCATGTTAATGATCGCAAGAGCTATATCCCCGGAGCCTGCGGTATCCAGCATTTTTCCAAAATTGGACGCTGTGCTTTCTCCGTTCAGGAAACTTAAGCCGGTATCGGTAATATCGCCAAGCAGAAGGTCTACCTGCTTTAAATTTCCTGCCTGTGCAAGTTCCATGATACCGCCTAATTCCGCAGTGGGCAGCAGTTTTTTGGCAAGCCCCAATATTGTCCCGCCCCCGACACCGGAACCTCCGAAGTGAAAAATGCCCCGCTCTCCCGCTTCGATAATGACTGTCCCGGTTCCGATATTGGTGATTATTATATTGCTCATGCCGGAAAGAAACATGCCGCCGATACCGATAGCTTCTATCTCGTTTACCCTGTATGTAGGTATACCAAAAATGTCGTTATTAATTTTTGACGCTCCTGCGCCGGTGATCTCTATCCTTTCAACAGCGTCAATTTTGATTCCGTTTTCAAGGACAATTTTCCCGAAAGCGCCGGTTGCGGCGGTAACGGCATCAGATGCCCTTGCTTTAATTTTCCTTGTTAATTTGCCGTCTTCGATGGAAACGGCCTTGGTGGTAGTACTGCCTATGTCGATCCCTATTATCAAAGTTTGCTCCTGTTCTAAAATATAACAGGAACAACCCTATTTCTCAATCATGTCAAAGACACCGTCCCAGCCGGCTGCCGGCGCGTTTTTTTGAAACTGGCGGCATCTGTCAAGGTAGAGAAGGGACGGTCCGTCATCGGGATATAATCCCAAAATATGATTGAACGCCTTTTCCGCATCTTTCCATGAGCGCGTTTCAAAAAGCCCCAGCGCATTATGAAAAAGGCTCACCTTTTCGCGCAACGCAGCCGAAGCGTCTTCGGTTTTTTCAAGCAATTCATATATCCACACCGGCTCTTTTATTCCCACAACCCTTATCCGGTCAAGTTTCCGGGAAAGGAAATGCCCTCCCGTTTCCTTTATTGTGATTTCTGATGCGATAATCCATGTCCCATAATATTTGTTTACTCCTTCCAGCCGCGCCGCAAGGTTTACCGCATTGCTTATGATGGTGTAGTTCATTTTCTTTTGCGTTCCCATGTTCCCAACGACCATTTCACCGGAATTAATCCCGATGCGGGTAAACATGGGAGACGGGCTTATGTCATTTTCAATAATATACCTGTTAACATCCGCTTCAAGCCGTTTCATGATGATTGCGGCAGCACATGCCCGGCGTGCATGATCGCGAAGTTCCAGAGGCGCGCCAAAGAAGGCAATGATTGCATCTCCTTCGAATTTATCTATCGTACCCTTTTCTTCGAGAATAATGTCGCTCATCGTAGAAAGGTAGTGGTTGAGCAGGTCAACCAAATGTTCCGGCGGCAGCGATTCCGCAATACTGGTGAAGCCTTTCACATCAGTAAACATTGCCGTCATGTGCCGCTTTATTCCGCCCAACTGAAGGCGTGTAGGATCGGAAACAATTTCTTCCACGACGTCTTCTGATAGATAGGTAGAAAATGCCCGGCGCAGGTTATTGTTGAAATACTGTAATTTTATATGCGCTTCTGCAATCTGCTGTGCTTTGCGGCGGTACAGGAGCATATTCAAAACGCCGAAGATCATGGAAACCGAAAGGGCGATAATCTGCAAAATTGTCATATTCCGCGAGTCTCTGCGCTGGATAAAAATAAATTCGTCGCTTATGTCCACTCCAGCAACACAGTAGAAATTACCGTCACTGTCATATACCGGAGCATAGCCTGAGATAAGGCCGTCCCATTCAGGAGTATAGGTTCCAAGGTCCGTAACGCCGACATTCCCAGCAAGGCCGTCAAGCGCGATTTCCTCAATTTCAAAAATGCTCCAAGGGCCATCTTGTTCTTCAGTATCTGCCTCGTTATCGATAATAAACTGCCCTGTGTCTGCTCCATATTCCCGCCAGTAATAGGCATACAGAACATGGTATTCGTCTGCGAAATGTACAAGGCGCTCTTTTATTTCCTGATATTCTGGGGTTGCCGTATCTTCGGGTGTATGGTAACGGTCAAGTTCCTCGGAGCTGACAAACTGCGCCAGAGCAAGAGCCGCAGTCATTAAATGGTTTTGTGTTGTTTCTGTAAGCATTGCCACAGACCGGTTCATCTGAATATTTACCACAATGGAAATAAGCAGAACCATCAGGGCGGAGACGAAAAACATTCCCAATACCAGCCGCAACCCGATTGTCTTCGCTATGTGTATTTTCTTTTCATTTGTCATACTTGACATAAATACTCCTTCACAATTTTTTCACAAAAAAATTCAACGCCTCAACTCCCAGAATTACCACCGCACTCACCACAGCCCCGGCGACAATAACCCCCAGAGTAACAGCCAACATAGTATACCGCTTGCTGACGCCCAGTATCCATGCGCCAATAGTTCCGGTCCACGCGCCGGTCAGCGGCAGAGGGATCGCCACAAAAACAGCGATGCCAAACCAGCCCCACTTTTCCACCTGTACTGAAAGTTTTTTTCGCGCCTTTTCTACAGTACGATCAAAAAAGCGCTTGTACCATTGTACACCTTTCTCCGGTGTTGCACCGTAAAACAATTTATGTACAGTAGCAAGAAAAATCCAGCAGACAGGGGCGACAAGGGCGTTCAGCACTGCGGCGAAAGGATATGCCCAATACCAGGGGATGCCATGCGCAACAGCGAAAGGGATTGCACCCCGCAGTTCAGAGATGGGCATGAAAGACAGGAGAGCGGTAAAAATCAAAACGACAGGTTGGCTCATATTTATTACCAGAGATGGGCGGGGTAAATGCCTGCGGCGGTTAACTCGCCGATTTTATTAATTGCCGCTTCCCGATCTTCCCTGTAGGTAACGCCAAACCAGTCAGAATTCGCGGACAACGCCCTGATTTTAACAATCCCGTTTTTGATAAAATAATCCGCAGCTTTTGGAATAAAACATTCACTTTTAATCTGCCCTTTTACATCCGCAGCAAATGTTTTAAGAAAATCATCAAAATATTTTTTTAACTCCGGGAAAATGGAGGGAGAAAAACCCCAAAAATTCATGGACACCGGAGTATCCGCCGCAAGTTCGCGAATAGTTCCGTCGGAGCCGGTATTGATAATGCGCCCGTCTTTTTTTTCGATGGCAGTTAACTCATCCACGCTGACAAGGTAATCGTCCTTCATTTCACAGACACCCCGCGTCACTGTTCCCTGAGGACTAAGCGTTTTATCAAGCCGGTATGGCACGATTGCGGATTCATCATTAAAGGCGCTGAGGTACCTGCCCATAGCGGCGAAGGCTTCCCTTCCGTAGAAATCATCGGCATTCAAAACCGTAAACGGCGCATCAATTTTATCCGCCGCGCATAACAGGGCGTGGCCTGTTCCCCAGGGCTTTGCCCGGCCTGCTTCCTGCGCCGCTTTGAAAACATCAGGAGGAATCAGGCTGTCCGGTTCCTGAAATGCCAACTCATATTTTACTTTTGAACCCATCCGGGCAATCACCGATTCCCTGAAATCTTTTTCTATATCGCGGCGGATTATGAACACAATTTTTTCAAATCCTGATTTAACGGCATCGTACACCGAATAATCAAGCAGCACTTCGCCGTTTTTTCCGATGGTGTCCATTTGTTTCAGACCGCCGTAACGGCTTCCCATGCCTGCGGCAAGCACAACAAGAATTGGGTTTTTCATGGTGGTAACCTCTTTTTAGTGCGGCTGAATAGCCGCACATTGCTATCGAACATGAAACAATGTTTCATGACAACTCCTTTTAAATTAGGTTGCTCTAGTATATGTGATAAATGAGAAAGTGTCAAAATCGAGGGATTGGGTTTTAGTCCAGCTATTGTCTATTTCCGGGAAAAAAGCATCGCCTTCGTAGTGCCTGTGAATCAGAGTAAGTTCTATTTTATTTGCCAGCGGCATAGCCTGCCGGTAAATCTCACCTCCGCCGCAGACAAATATTTTCTCATAATTAGAACAATGTTCAATGGCAGCAGGCAGAGAGGGAAATGTCTTTGCATTTGGTTCGTCCAAGGTCAATGTTCCTGAAATAATGATTGGCAGCCCTTTCCAAAGCATAGGTTTTGGAAGTGAATCCCATGTTTTCCTGCCCATGATGCATGGCCAGCCGTTTGTCAATTTCCTTAAATGCGCCAGGTCTTCTTTGATCGACCAGGGCAGGGCGTTGTTTTTACCTATGACCCTGTTTTCCGACATTGCGGCAATTATGATAATTTCACTCATGTTAACCTCTTTATTCGTGCTGAGGGGTTTAATACCCCGCCCTTCAGAGCGCTTATAAAAGGTATTAAACCCCGAATGCAAATACCTTTTAAGAACAACATACCCCGTCCCTTCAGGGCGGGGTTGTTGATTTGCGGCGCCGTCGCCAACATTGTTGGCGCAGGCGGCGCTGTTCAATCGAAGCCAAACGAAGTTTGGCACTATACCGCTATTTCAAATTTTATCGCGGGATGAGGATCGTAGTTTTCGATAACTGTATCACTGTAATGCCAGTCAAAAATCGAAGTGAAGTTTTCTGTTTTTATTTGCGGAAGCGGTTTTGGAGAACGTGCGCACTGTTGTTTGATAGCTTCGATGTGATTAACATAAATATGAGTGTCTCCCAAAAAGCCGATAAGCCTGCCTTCGCCTAAACCGGCTTCCTTTGCCAGCAGGTGCAGAAGGCAGCCGTAACTTGCGATATTAAACGGCAGCCCAAGTGCAACATCCACTGAGCGCTGGTTCCAGAGCAGGTTAAGCTTATTGCCGGTTACCGTTACCTGAAATGCGTAATGGCAGGGAGGCAGCGCCATGCGCGGAAGGTCTACGGGGTTCCATGCACTTACAATCATGCGGCGGCTTTCGGGATCGGTTTTAAGGGACTGCACCAACTGGCGAAGCTGATCGATGCCCTCTCCTTCGGGCGGCTTGTTATGCGCAACATAGCGCGCGCCGAAATTGCGCCATTGCCAGCCGTAAATCGGCCCCAGCTCGCGCTCAAGACTCATCTTAGCCTTCGTCTTTTGATCGTTGCCGTAGGGAACCGCATCAGGACTGCACCACTCGTCCCATATATGGTTATTTTCCGCTTTCAGCCACTCCTTGTCGGTAATGCCCCGGATAAAGAATTCCAGTTCAGACGCCACAAGGCGGAAGGGGACTTTTTTTGTGGTGAGCATGGGGAACCCCTCCGCCATGTCGTGTTCAAACATAGCCCCGGCAATGGCAAGGGCATCAACGCCGGTACGGTTTGTCTTGCGGAAACCGCTGTCGAGAATTTTTTCTACGATGTCAAGGTACGCTTTCATCGTCAACTTATTAAGGCACTGTTACGGCGCAAGAGTCGCGTGCGTTTCCTGCAACTGCTTCATAATCGGCAGTTTCTGCGGACATTTTGTTTCACACGCGCCGCATGAAATGCACTTTGACGCATCGGCGCTTTTGATCCAGCTCCACCCGTTGATCACTTCATTGTACGCGCTTTTTGCGTGTTCCGTTAAACCGTAAACGCGGTGCCGGTTCATTATCTCAAAAAGATACGAGATGTTGATATTCTGCGGGCATGGTTTACAGTAATCGCATCCGGTGCAGTACAGTTTGGCGAGGTCTTTATTTTCTTCCATCATCGCCTTTATGTGCCGCATTTCGTCTTCTGTTAAATGTCCGGTGCGGGATGCGATTTCAGCATTTTCTTTCACCATGTTGATGTCGCTCATGCCGGAAAGCGCGATGTTTATGTTTTCATTCGCCAACACAAAACGCAGAGCCATTTCCGCGGTACTGGCGGGTTTGTTTTTCAGAAGCCCCAGTATCTTGTCGCTGGGCGCGCCGAGCCGTCCGCCTCCGACTGGCCCCATTACCACTACGCCCAAACCTTTTGATTTGGCGTACGCGATATTTTCTTCGTTGGAACGGTCAAGCATATTGTACTGCACCAGTATTGATTCAAAATGCCCGGAGTCCACAATGGGCTTAAAGTTTTCGGGTGAATCGTGATATGAAAAGGAGATGTGCCTGATCATGCCCTGATCCTTCGCCTTGTGCGCGGCTTCAAGTGGCCCGTACTTCAAACCCTGCCATGACTTAAAGCTGTTAAGCCCGATGCCCCAGAAATGATAAAAATCAATATAGTCCGTATCAAGATTCTTCAGCGATTTTTCCAGCCGTCCCATCCAGTGATCGCCGTCATTGTCTTCGATTGGGTTTTTTGTGGACAGATACACCTTGTCGCGGTAGCCTTTCAGCGCCTTGCCGACAGACGCTTCGCTTAGTTTTTCACAGTACAGGGGGGCTGAGTCAACATAGTTTACACCCAGATCAAACGCCTGCCGCATGAGCGGGACCGCAAGTTCATCATCTACGATCTTTTTACCGTCTTCTTCGCGCATGGGCAGGCGCATTGCGCCAAAACCCAATGCTGAAACTTTCACTCCCGTATTGCCGAATGTCGTGTAAACCATTGTTACCCTCCTCTAATTACCGGTCAGCGACAGAGCCGACCGGTTTATGCGTTACATTTCCAAAACAATCTCATTCTGCGCTTTCAGCATAGACGCTGGTATGTATCCGCCCTCTACCGCTGTGCCGTTCACGGTCAGTTTCCGGCAGCCGCCTTCACGGCCGTCCGGGTTATTAACTTTTATGTTAAGGTTACTGCCCCGGAATGATTTTTCCATGGTAAATGACTTCCATGCTGCCGGAACCGCAGGCGACAGGCGCAGCCCGTTTATGTCGGGGCGCAGTCCCAGAATCCCTTCCACACAGCCGACCATGACCGTGCTTGCCGTTCCTGTCAGCCAATGCACATGGCTGCGCCCTTCAAATGGGCTGTCCACGCTTTCCGTAAACTGTGAATAAACATAAGGTTCCATGAGGCGGATTTCAGTTATGCCGTTCTGCGCGGCAGGGCAGCTTTCAAGGTAGTACTCCAATGCGCGCCCGCCCCGTCCCAACAGCGCTTCCGCCAGAATTATCCAGCCCTGCGACTGTAAGAAGATGCCGCCGTTTTCCTTTGTAGATGGATTGAACAGAAGAGCCAGCGCTCCGTCGAATGCGTGCCTGCGGTACGAAGGCGACATAAGACGCGCGCCGTATTTGGTATTAAGCTGAGAGTACACCAAATCCAAAATAGCCTTGCCGCGTTGCTCGCCGGCAAAACCGGAAATCACCGCCCAGCTTTGCGGATTAAGCCAGATGTTGGCTTCAGGGTCGCCGGGCTTGCCGACAACTTCGTCTTTTTCGGTGATGCCGCGCACAAAGCGGTCGGTGTTCCAGCAGCGTTCTTCAATGATTTTGCCGAAGCGCTCTTTCAATTCCGTCATCTGTTTTTCTGTCGCCGCGTCATTTTTGTGCTTTGCGAAACGGATCATTATCTCAAACGCGTAATAAAGCTGCATCGCTACAAACACCGAGATGCCGTTTGCGCCTAACCTGAGGCAGTCGTTCCAGTCGGCGTGAAGGCCGGAGGGC
>JAIRRJ010000105.1 GCA_031256035.1 Treponema sp.
AAAACGGATTGTTTAACAGCCCGGAATTGCTTTCCGAATTGGCATAATCAAAGTTCTTTAAGGCGCTGGGTCAACAAACTTTTTGTTGGCCCCGCTTTCATTTTGGAAACAAAGTCAAACAATAATATGGTCTGTTTGTGATTAAGATTGGCTTTCTTCGCGCCCGTTCTGCCCATTGACATTTCAAACACGGTGTCAACCACAGCATTCATCCTGTCCGAAAAATCACCCGTCGAATTGTTTTTAACGTTTTTCAATATCTCCTCGGCGGGCTTAATCTTTGAACCTACAATCAGGTCAGACAAAAAGCATAGGCTTGCCCCCGTGCAACTGTGCGGACTTATCCCGTAAATCAACCTGCATAACGGGGAGCTAGCCAAAACCGCACCGCGTAGTTTGGATTCGGATATGCCCTCCAACATGGCAAATATGTCTGTGTTCCCAAACGCGTTTATATCCTTGTTCGGACGCGTATGGTGCCTGTCACCGCTTCAGCCTAGTACCGTTACGCGACAGTGTACGCTATTGGTAGCGTGGTTGGCGCGGTGTACTGGCGGGCGGGCGCGGAGGTGACATGCACTCACGCTATATGTAGTCCGATTTCATGTTCCAATTAACCCAAAATGAATGGGACATTTTACGGTCGCAAATTGCGACCGCAAACTTGAAGTCGCAATTTGCGACTTCAAGTTGGGGTGGGCGGCGTAAGCTTCCATATGTTTTCACCGAACACGGCGTACTCATGTTCATAGCACAGCCTCCAAAAACCAAAAGGATAGGTTTCTGCACAAACTAAGCCCGAAATGTTGTGTCATCGAACCTCGAACCTCCGGTTCGGCACCGATGACAAAAACCGCATCCTGTTGTATAATTGTTTGATGAGAAACAAAATAAGGGTTATTGGCGCTCTTGTATTCGCCATATTTATTTTATTTTCGGGCTCATGTGAGCAGGACATTTCAATAGACAGGGTTTCCGGCAAAATTCGGGATATTCCAGCCGCCGACCTTGTACGGGAAATGAAAATCGGGGTGAACATCGGTAATACTTTGGATTCCATTGGCACAAATTCGTGGACGGCCGGGGAAACCGGCTGGGGGAATCCGAAAATAACACAGAGCTTTATCAGAGCCTTAAAAAAACACGGGTACACAACCATACGGCTGCCGGTTACCTGGGCTGAGCAAATGGGCAAGGGACCGAAATATACCATTACCGGTTCATGGATGGACCGTGTAGAACAGGTGGTAAACTGGATACTTGCCGAAGATATGTATTGTATCCTTAATCTCCATCACGACGGCGGCGGAGCCGACAAAAGCTGGATACTAAAAGCATCAACCAGATCAAATGAAGTATATACACAGCTTGATGCGGTATGGACACAAATAGCCGAACGTTTTGAGTATGCCGGAGATCGTTTGGTATTTGAAGCCATGAACGAAGTGGGCTTTGATGATTTATGGAACCGGTACAGTAATCAGGGCGATAAGGCAAAGGCTTACCGCCTGCTCAACAGCCTTAATCAGGTATTTGTTGATGCGGTGCGGGACACCGGCGGCAATAACGCTTCGCGCTTCCTGCTTATTTCCGGTTACTGGACTGACATTGATATGACTTGCGATTATTTTTTTAATATGCCTAGTGATACGGCATCCGACAAACTGATTCTTTCTGTACATTATTATACTCCGGCTCAATTTTGCATTGCCGAAGACCCCAACACCAGCTGGGGTTTCAGGTCTGATTGGGGAAACGGAACCAATGATAAATCAGAGCTTAACCAGAAATTCAATAAGCTAAAAACGAGTTTTCTTGACAACGGCATACCGGTAATTCTGGGCGAATACGGGGCAACCACAGTGAACAAAGTTGAAGATGGCCGCATCAGATGGATGACAGCTGTTACGCAAATATGCCTCGACAACGATATATGCCCCGTACTCTGGGATACCGGCAACGACATAAAACGCCAGTCACCGTATGCAATGAGCAATGCTCTCAAGGCAGTATGGAATAGGATAAAATAAAGGAGAATTGTTATGAGATCATTTCGCCTGGTTCCAGTGTTATTGCTGTTTGTGTTGCTTTCTGCCTGCCAAACAACAGATAAACCCACAACGGAAAAACTCCCGGTTGCGGCTTTTGATCCGGCGGCGGCGGAACAGTGTCTTGCGTTCGTTCGCGGTATGGAAATAGGAATAAATATCGGCAACACTCTGGATTCCATTACCAACGATATGTTTCCGCAGGGAGAAACAAGCTGGGGAAATCCCCGTATTTCCCGCGCATATATCAGAGCGTTGAAAAATTACGGCTACAAGACCATTCGTCTGCCGGTTACCTGGGCGGAATATATAGGATCAGGACCGAATTACATCATTGAAGAAGAACGGATGAAGCGTGTAGAACAGGTGGTGGGCTGGATACTTGCCGAAGAAATGTACTGTATCCTGAATCTGCATCATGACGGCGGCGGCGCCAGTAAAAGCTGGATACGAAAGGTGTCGGCCGACAGGGCGGGAACACTCGACCGCTTTGCAAAGGTATGGCATCAGATAGCCGTGCGTTTTGCCGATGCATCAGATTACTTGATATTCGAATCAATGAACGAGGTTGAGACAACTTATTCCGCTCTGAATGCCCTTAATCAAACATTTGTTGATACTGTGCGGAAAACCGAAGGTAATAACAAGACGCGTTATCTGCTTGTTGCAGGATATAACACTGATATCAATGATACCTGCAATTTTCAGTTTAAGATGCCTGATGATACGGTAGCCGGCAGGTTGATCCTTTCAATCCATTATTATACCCCTCCTCAATTTTGTATTGCCGAACAACCCAACAACAGTTGGGGTTTCAGGTCTGATTGGGGAACCTCTGCAACCGAAGCCTCGGACAATGCGGAACTTGCCCGGCAGATTGGTAAACTGAAGTCGTACTACATTGATAAAGGCATCCCGATCATTCTGGGCGAGTACGGAGTGACTATCAGTAACAAAGTAGAAGGAGGCCGTACGCGGTGGATAACAGCCGTTACAAAAATATGCCTTGAAAACGGCATTTGCCCGGTACTCTGGGAAACCGGCCTTGGCACCGGCGGCGACATTCAGCGAACGACTCCCTTTACAATGAGCGATGCTCTTAAAGCCGTGTGGCAGGAACTAAAGCCTTAATCAATGGTTTTTATTTCACCTGCATCCAAATGGGAGGAAGCCCTGCCCCTGGGAAACGGCAGACTGGGGGCGATGGTTTTCGGTTCGCCGGACTGGGAAAAGATTCAGTTAAACGAAGATTCAATCTGGTCAGGTCAATTCCGCGATCGCAATAATCCTGCGGCGCGGGAGGCGCTTGCTGAAATCAGGCGGCTCCTGGCGGAAGGCCTCGCCGTGGAAGCGGAAGAACTGTGCCTTGAAACTTTCTCCGGCCTTCCTCCCGCTCAACGGGTGTACCAAACCGCCGGCGAGCTTTTAATCGGCTTTTCTCCCGATGGCGGGTTCGGTCATCCCTGGTCGGGAACCCGCGGCGGCCCGCTCCTTTCCAACATAAAGAACTACCGCCGTGAACTGGACATTGCGCGCGCATTACACACCGTTTCCTTTGAACACAACGGTACTGTCTTTACCCGCGAATGTTTTATTTCCGCTCCCGCCGGTGTACTGGTACTCCGTTTCACCGCCGCGGACACGCAAGGCAAGCCGGTTCGCGGTAAAATTTCCTTTCGCGCCGGTCTTGACCGCGGCGTTTTTTATGACCGCAGGGGAAATACAAAAGATGCGGCTTTTATTACCCGTGATGGAGACATTCCTTTTTGCGCGATGATCAAAACGGTGCAGAAGGGGGGAGAACAGAGCAGCCGCGGCGGTTTTATTACTGTGCTAAACGCCGATGAAGCCCTGTTGTTAGCTGACATCCGCACAGGTTTCCGTGAAGCGGATTATTTTTCAGCCTGCGTTTCCTCCCTTGAGCGTGTCTCGACATCAGGCTGGGATCAGTTGATGCATGAACATATTTCTGAATACCGTTCATGGTACGACCGCGTGGAACTGGAAATTGCTGATGCAAATGCAGCGCGTTATTTTAATTTTTCACGTTATCTGTTGATTTCATGCAGCAGACCCGGCAGCCTGCCCGCGAATTTACAGGGAATATGGAATTCCCACATGGATCCGCCCTGGGGTTCGGACTATACGATCAATATCAATACGCAGATGAATTACTGGCCTGCCTGTATGTGTAATCTTGCGGAAACCGAAGGCTCTCTTTTCGACCTGCTTGAACGGGTCTATCCCAACGGAAAAAAAACCGCGCAGGTGATGTACGGCTGCCGCGGTTTTGTTGCTCACCACAATACTGACATCTGGGGGGATGCCGCTCCCCGCGATTATTGGATACCCGCTTCGTACTGGGTTCTGGGCGCGGCATGGCTTGGCATTCATATCTGGGAACATTTTGAATACACGCAGGATAAAAAATTCCTTGAAAAATATTTTTACCTGCTCCATGAAGCCTGTGTTTTCTTTTTGGATTTTTTGACTCCGGGTAAAAAGACAAATGAAGCGGGAGACCAGTACCTTGTGGTTTCGCCTTCTTCATCGCCGGAGAACAGTTACCTGATTAACGGAGATGTATGCAGCCTTTGTGCCGGCAGTGAAATGGATAATCAGATTCTGCGCAAACTCTTTGATGTTACAATACGCGGTGCGGAAATGCTTGGAAAAAATGATATTGACACCGGTTTGTTGCGTTCTTTTCTTAACCGGATTCCGCAGCCAACGATTCATTCAAACGGAACAATCCGCGAATGGAACGAAGAACTGGAAGAAGCCGAACCGGGACACCGTCATTTCTCCCACCTTTTTGCGCTCTGGCCGGGCGATGCAATCACCGTTGACGAAACACCCGAACTGGCGGAAGCCGCCCGCAATAGCCTGCGGCGCCGCCTGTCCAACAGCGGAGGGCATACCGGCTGGAGCAGGGCATGGCTTGTTAATTTTATGGCAAGGCTTGGAGACGGCGAAGCGGCGATGGAAAGTCTTCAGGCGATGTTCGATCATTTTACCCTTCCCAATCTTTTTAACGCTCACCCGCCTTTTCAAATAGACGGCAACTTCGGCGCATTGTCGGGCATGACCCAGATGTTTGTCCAAAGCCGGCTGCGTTATGACAAAAAAAGCGTTACAGGTTTTTATGTTATTCTGGATTTACTCCCCGCACTTCCAAAAAGCTGGTCTTCCGGCAGATTGAAAGGCGTACGCGCCAAGGCGAACCTTGAGCTTGATTTTTCCTGGCAGGACAGCCGGCTGAAATCCCTCACAATCAGGAACAACGGAAAGGCCGGAGTTAAGGTTTTACTCCGCCCGGAATGCGCCGGAAAGAATGAACTGCTTTTGCCGCCGGGTGACAATGTGATTTTTTAGCGTCCGTATTGCCTCTAATGATTTTTCAATATATTATGTAAGAGTATGCGGTAAGGGGGATAAACATGGGAAAAAAAATTTATACAGTCGAAGGGCATCAATATATCGTTGATGATGAAACAGGAAAAGTGAAAGAAGTCATTATCAGGGAAACAAATATCCCGCCCGAGATTCTTGAAAAACTGATAAAAATTCTGGCGACTGAAGCGAACAAAAACGATTGAAGGGCGGTTCATGGCAACAGACATTCAAAACACGGTGAAAAATTTACATCCTCTTGAAATACGGATTCTCCTTTCGTATAAAAAGGGCGATGAGCTGACAATTGAAAAGGTTGAAAAAGACCTGAGTTTCAAACCGGGAAACGGGAATCAGGCGCTTTCATGGCTTGCCGGCAAGGGGCTGATCAGCGAGCTTCGGCGGGAGACGGCAGTTTTTTATGAGATAACCGGTCTTGGTGAAGAATGGAAAGAAAAGGGCAGCCCCGAAGAGCGCATCCTTGAACTGATACGGCAAAGGCTTGAAAAGCCGGGAAACGGTTCGCGTCTGCCTGAAATTGCCCAAGCGCTCAACATGGAAAACAAAGACATCGGCAGCGCCTTTGGCAGTCTTTCCAAACTCGGCGTCTTGAAGATGGACAATGAAAAAAACGTAACATTAACTTTCCCGCTGGAACACCTTCAAGACCCGGCAAAAAATCCGGCGTTTGCGCGTTTTGCCCTTATCCGGGGACTGCTGCAAAAAGTGGTGAAATCAGGTGGCCTGCTTGCTGAAGCCTCTTTAAGCGATGAAGAAAAAAGCGTCATGGCGAACCATGCCAAAAAGCGCGGCGCCGCCGATGCGCCTTTCCGCCTGATCGACAGGGAAACTGTGGTTTTTGGTTTTACTGTTGCAGATGACGGTTCTGTCCCCGCGGAAGCGGCGGCGGCAGCCATGCGGGCAGCGGGAATCACAGGGGACGAAATAGGCGCCCTTACGCCGGAAATGCTTGAAACCGGAAGCTGGAAGGGAAAGGCGTTCAGATCGTATAACGTTAAAACTCCCCCTGTCAGGCTGACTCCGGGACGCACAAATCCTTACGCGAAATTCCTTGAAAATGTAAAAGATAAACTGGCTGCCCTTGGCTTTGAAGAATTTGACGGTCCGTTAGTTGAAACCGAGTTCTGGAATTCAGACGCTCTTTTCATGCCGCAGTTCCATTCAGCGCGGGATATTCACGATGTATACAGCATTGCTGATTCTGCGAATCTTGATTCTTCGAATCTTCAGAACGAGGTTGCCAAAGCAAAGGCAATTGACGAACCATGGCTTTCCAACATCGCCGCTGTTCATGAAAACGGCGGGAAAACCGGAAGCCGGGGCTGGAACTATGCTTTTGACCGCGAATTTACCAGGCGGCTCATTCTCCGCTCTCAGGGCACTGTTCTTTCGGCAAAAACACTGCCAACAGCAAAAAACCCCGGAAAGTATTTCGGTATTGTGCGCTGTTTCCGTTATGACCGCGTAGACGCCACGCATCTGCCGGATTTCTACCAGACCGAAGGCATCGTGTTAGGTGAAAATGTCAACCTGCGCACCCTTTTGGGAATGCTGGAAATGTTTGCCCGCGAAGTTGCAGGCGCGAAGGAAGTAAAATACGTTCCCGGTTATTTCCCGTTTACGGAACCATCGGTAGAAGTGCACATCAAACATCCGGTGCTTGGCTGGTTTGAACTCGGCGGCTCCGGCATTTTCCGCCCTGAAGTTACAGAAAGCCTTGGGGTGAATGTTCCTGTCGCCGCTTGGGGCATCGGCATTGACCGCATGGCGCTGATGGCGCTGGGACTTAATGATCTGCGTGAACTGTTCAGCCATGACATTGAGAACGTGCGGCTGCGCCGGGCAAAAGCCGGATGATAAGCAAAACAAGCAAATGAATATCCTGCCGCCTGAACGTTACGGTTACGATTTTATTCCCGCCGAATTTTTGCCGCCGGACGCGGATGAATATTCTCTGCGAAACGAACAGCTTACGGAATTATTTCCCGGAAGAACGGAAAATCTGCGAAAACTCAAACCGGACGAAATCGAAATTCTTGCGAATAACGGAAACTTATGTTCCGATTGGGGCAATTTCCTTGTTTCTGATCCTTTTGATCCGGCTCTGATCCGCGGCTCGAATTTTTACGGCCTTGTCCGGCTGGGCACTCTGCGGAATGTGCTGCTCAAACACAACGATTTCTGCGTACCTGCCGGGATTAGAAACAGTACGATCATCTCCTGCGACATCGGCAATGATGCCGCCGTTCAGGACTGCGCGTACATTTCGCATTACATCATCGGAGATAACTGCATCCTTTCCAAAATCGATGAAATGCAGTGTACTAACCACGCGAAATTCGGCAATGGCGCAGTCAAGGACGGCGAAGATGAAAACGTGCGGGTGTGGATCGATGTGATGAACGAAGCGGGAGGACGTTCCGTTCTGCCGTTTGAAACAATGATCACCGCCGATGCTTATCTGTGGGCAGCATACCGTGATGATACTGCCTTGACGGAAAAATTAAAAGAAATCACGCAGAGTCAATACGGCGGTAGACGGGGAAAATACGGAACTGTCGGCTCCGGTTCAGTGATCAAAAGCTGCGCCATCATCAAGGACGCGGCAGTGGGTCCCTGCGCCTACATCAAGGGAGCAAACAAACTCAAAAATCTGACAATCCATTCGTCCGCTGAAGAGCCGGCGCAGATAGGAGAAGGCGTGGAAATGGTAAACGGCATTGTGGGTTTCGGCAGCCGCGTCTTTTACGGCGCGAAGGCTGTACGCTTTGTTATCGGACGAAATTGCAGTCTGAAATACGGGGCGCGGCTGATCCATTCTGTGTTAGGCGACAATTCAACCGTGTCCTGCTGCGAGATCCTCAACAATCTGATCTTTCCCGTACATGAACAACATCACAACAATTCATTCCTTGTCGCAAGCCTTGTTCAGGGAATGTCAAACATGGCGGCGGCGGCTACTATCGGCAGTAATCACAACAGCCGCTCCAATGACGGCGAACTGCGGGCAAAACGCGGCTTCTGGCCGGGGCTTGCGGTCAGCATGAAACATTCAAGCTGTTTCGCTTCTTTTGCGATTATTGCCAAGGGCGAATATCCCTCGGAACTCAACATCCCCCTGCCCTTTTCCCTGATTAACAATAATGTTCACAAGAACCGGCTCGAAGTGATGCCCGCCTATTTTTGGATGCACAACCTCTACGCGCTTGAACGCAATTCCTGGAAAGCCCATGAACGCGACATGCGGAAAATAAAAAACCAGCAGTTTGAAACAGATTATCTTGCGCCGGACACAGCGGAGGAAATAATCACCGCGCTGTCCCTCCTTAACGGCTGGCTTGGCGAAGCCGGTTATTCTGTTGAAGACCTGACCGGCTCAAAATGGAGCATGGACATCCGCATAATTCCCTGCCGCGGCCTTGAATCCGGCAAGCGCAACGAAGTAATAATCAAGCCGCTCAAAGCTGTTGCCGCTTACCGCCAGATGCTTCGTTATTATGCGGTTAAAACCATCGCCGCGTTTTTTGACTCGCGGTCAGATTTGGATTTTCAAGGCTTAAGCGATATGTTAAGCGCACCGGAACGCATCAGTGAATGGGTCAATGCCGGCGGGCAGATCGTTCCCGCTTTTCGGGTAGACGAACTGCGCAGGGAGATTGGAGAAGGCAAATACAAAAACTGGAATGAAATTCACCGTGTGTACGATCTTTGGAATGAAGCCTACCCGCTGGACAAAAGCCGCCATGCATGGGCTGTTCTTGCGCTTCTTCGAAACAACGAAACCGTTGACGCCGTTTCATTCAAAAAAGAACTAGGCGCTGTTTTGGAAACCCGCCATTGGATCGATAGTCAAATCCATGAAACAAGGGCAAAAGATTTCCGCAGTTCTTTCAAAAAAGCCACATTCCGCAATCAGGCTGAGATGGAGCAGGTGCTGGGAAAAGCCGGAGACAGCGCTTTTATCCACATTGCCCGCAGAGAAAGCGGCATTTTCAAAGAAATGATCGAAAGAGTGAGCGCCCGCCTGTAACTCAACCCAATCCCGCTTTCCTGCGGGTGTATACATCGTAGAAAACTGCAAGAAGAAGGATCAATGCTTTCACCACATACTGATAATAGGCGCCCAGATTCATCAGGGACATACCGTTGTTAATCGCACTCATCACAAGACCGCCAACGATAACCCCGATTACTGAACCAATACCGCCGCCTGCTGAAACGCCGCCGATGTAACATGCGGCAATTGCATCCAATTCAAATAAATTCCCCGCTTGAGGAAGGGCGCTGTTCATGTAGCCTGTACTCACAACAGCGGCAAGGCCGGTCAACATTCCCATAAAACAGAATACGATAAAGGTAATAAATTCGGAGTTAATGCCTGAAAGTTTCGCAGAACGCGCGTTGCCGCCCACCGCATAGATGTAGCGGCCAAGAACGGTATTCTTCAAAATAAAATGAAAAACAAAAACCGTTATTCCCAATACCACCACAACAACGGGAAGCCCCCGGTATCGGGCAAAACGATCCGCAAGACCAAGAGCGAGAGCGCTGATCAATACCAGTTTAGCAATAAACAACGAAGCAGGAGTGATTTCAAAACCATTGGCTATTTTCCGCTTCCGTCCCAAAAACTCGGCTATAAAAAACAGAACCAGCACCAAAACCGCGAGGACAAATGCGGCAGGAAAATACGGTCCTATCTGTTTAATTCCCAAAACCTCGTCAACTGTTCCGGTAGAAAGATACGAATAACCGTCATCCTTAAAATTTATGGGTCTGATTTTTGTAACAATATAGGTAAGTCCCCGAAACAGCAACATGCCAGACAGAGTAACAATAAAGGCCGGCATCTTTGCGTAAGCTACCCATACCCCCTGATAAGCGCCGATTAAAAGACCTATGAACAATGCCCCAATCAGGGTTACCGGCATACCGGCTCCGGTATTGTAGATCATTGCGCTGATTGCCCCCACAAAGGCGCAGACAGAACCGACTGAAAGATCAATCCCTGTAACAATGATAACCTGTACCATGCCTACCGCAAGGATCAGCACATAACTGTATTGAAAGAAAATATTGGTAAAATTCCGCGGATTCAGATTGTTCATATTGGTCAGCGGCGCAAAAATCAGCATGATCAGCGCCAGCATGATGAACATGGAATAATTGCGGATATTGTTTTTAATCAGAGTCCTGATACTCAATGTATGGATATTTTTACTGCTCATGTTTTCCTCCTGTCAGTGCCATTTGCATAATTTTTTCCTGGGTTGCCTCTTCTTTAGCCAATACTCCCTTTATCCTGCCTTCGTTCATTACATAAATACGATCCGCCATGCCCAGCGCTTCGGGAAGCTCGGAACTGACCATGATAATGCTCTTTCCGGCGGCAATCATATCGTTCAAAATTCCGTATATTTCCGTTTTTGCGCCGACATCAATGCCTCTGGTCGGTTCATCGACAATCAATATATCAGGATTCGCAAAAAGTGTTTTACTCACTACCACCTTCTGCTGATTGCCGCCGGAGAGATTGCGCACAATCTGGTTAATAGACGGCGTTCTGATATTGAGATCTTTGCGGTAACGTTCCGCTTCTTTTATTTCCCTTTGATTGTCCACAACGCCAAACCGGGAAATTTTCCCAAGGCTTGAGTGCGTAATATTTGTTTTTATATCCTGAATCAAAATTAACCCTAAGCTTTTTCGGTCTTCGGAAATATAGCCCAGCTTTGAATTAATCGCCGCGCGGGCGCTGTTGAAATTACAAGTTTTCCCGTTAATATGCAATGTCCCCTCGCTGCGGGAACCGTAGGATTTGCCGAAAAGACTCATCATCAACTCGGTACGCCCCGCGCCCATGGGGCCGCAGAAGGCAAGAATTTCTCCCTTGCGCAGGTAGAAAGAAACATTATCCACTATTTTGATATTGTGGTAATCGGGGTGATAGACCGTCCAGTTTTTAACTTCCATAACTGTTCCTGCCGGCGAGGACTTGCGCTCAGGAAAACGGTGTGTCAGATCACGGCCAACCATGTCTTTGATGATCATTTCTTCGGTCAGATTGTCGGCCTTTACATCAAAGGTGCGGATGGATTTCCCATCCCGCAAAACAGTTACCGTATCGGCAACCTTCAGAACCTCGTTCAGTTTATGAGAAATCATCACCAGGGTAATTCCCTGTTTTTTGAATTCCAGCATAAGGTTGAGAAGTTTTTCACTTTCATCATCATTAAGAGAAGATGTAGGCTCGTCCAGAACCAACAGTTCTGTCTTCTTGGAAAGGGCGCGTGCAATTTCAACCAACTGCTGCTTCCCAACTCCAAGCTTGCTCACAATTGTTTCAGGCGGCTCGTTAAGACCTACAGTACTTAAATATTTTTTAGATTCTTTTATATATTTATTCCAGTTGATAATACCGAACTTTGTCTGCATATGTCCAAGGAAAATATTTTCGTAAATTGACAGATAGGGGCTAAGCGCCAATTCCTGGTGGATAATGGCAAGCCCTTGTTTTTCACTGTCTTTGACGCTGTGATAATTGGTTTCGTGTCCCTTGAAAAAAACTTTGCCATCGTAGCTGCCCTTTGGATACACACCGCTGATTATGCTCGTAAGGGTGGATTTCCCCGCGCCGTTTTCGCCGCAAAGGGAATGTATCTCGCCTTTTTTTACTTTCAGACTGACATTTTCCAATGCCCTGACGCCAGGAAACTCTTTTGTTAGATTTTCAATTTCAAGAATATATTCGCTCATAAAATTCCAGCAACAAAAAAACAGGGAGCAAAAGATCGTCCTTTACTCCCTGTTAACTGCTATCTGCTATTTAAGCTGAGCATTTTCGGCAGCCGTGTAGAAACCGGCATCCACCGGAACGTTCAGGTTTTTATTGGTAACCAGAACAGGATCCAGCAGGTATGCTTTTACCGTCTTTCTTCCGGTATCACCGATCTTTTGAAGATCACCGGAAGCGAGAACCGCGCCGGGGATGTTGACGGACTGACCCTTGAGGATCTGATCTGCCAAAAGGATAGCGGCTTCGGCAAGCTTGGCTGTGTCTTTGAACACGGTACTGTACTGCTCACCGTTCTTTATGGACATAGAGGACTCGAATTCAGCGTCCTGTCCGCAGACTACCGGCAGCTTGGTCCGGTACTTGGCATCGGCTTTGCAGGCTTCAATGATGGCGCGGGCCAGAGGATCATTGGGGGCGAGTACTGCGTCAAGGGTAACGTTGCGGGCATCGCCGCTCAAAAGATTTTCCATGCGGGTCTTGGCAACAGGGGCCTGCCAGCCTTCGGTGGCGATCCGCGCGAAGTTGGCGGTATCAGCTGAAGTTTTGGGATAGGGTCCCACTACTTTAAGTACACCCTTGTCAATGTAGGGATTAAGAACGCTCATTGCGCCGTCAAAAAAGAAGAAAGCATTGCCATCTGTCGGTGAACCGGCAAACAGGGTAATGTTTTTGGGAGCTGCGGTGGTGGCCGCATCCAGATTCAACCCTTCTACAATGCTTGTAGCCTGAAGTACGCCAACCTTGAAGTTATTAAAGGTGATGTAGTAGTCATAATCTCCGGAATTCTGGATGAGCCGGTCATAAGCGATAACTTGTACCTTGTCCCGTGCAGCTTCGGCAACTACCGGCGCTACGCCGTCATTGATGCAGCCTATTACCAGTACTTTTGCTCCCTGGGTCAGAAAGCTTTGAATCTGGGTATTCTGTATGGACTGATTCCCGTCCGCCCATTGGACTTCTGCGCGATAACCGCGTTTTTCAGCCTCAGCCTTGAGTTGATTACCATCTTTTTCCCAGCGCAGAACGTGGGTCTCGGGCATAGCGAGACCGATCATGGCTGAACCGCTGGCAACAGCGGCGCTGGCTTTGTCTTTGATGCCGCCCGCAAACAGGGAACCAGCTACGAGCAGAACCAAAAAAACTGCTAAAATTTTCTTCATGTTTTTCCTCCAAAATAGAATTTAATGTTATTATATCAGGGTTATCACTCGACACGCAAGAAAAAAACTACTAAAATAAATTTGTAATTTTTTCACAGGAACCGGAAAATGCCAAAAATTGAAGTAAATGAAGAAATTTTCTATGCACTCATCGGGAAAAAATGCTGGAACAGCAGGGATGACTTTGAAGAAGCCCTGACCTGCGCCAAGGCAGAGTTAGATGAAGACAGCGACAAAAATCTGCCCATCGGTGAACGCACGCTGAAAATTGAGCTTAACGATACCAATCGTCCCGACCTCTGGGGAACGGCTGGCTGCGCCCGGCAGCTTAGGATTTACCACGGCGGCAAAAGGCCGGAATATCCGTTTTTCTCCCGGCCGGGTAATCTCAAAAAAGCGGCACGTAAGGTAAAAGTTCAGGCGAACGTTAAAAATGTGCGCCCATATTTAGCGGGCTTTGTCGCAAGCGGCAAAACCATTTCCGATCCCATGCTGCGCGACATGATCCAGACTCAGGAAAAACTTGCATGGAATTTCGGGCGGAAACGGCGGAGCATCTCAATGGGGCTTTACCGTATTTCGCTGATCAAATGGCCGATCATTTACAAAGGCGCAGACCCTGATGCCGTTTCATTTACGCCGCTGCAGTGGGATTCCCCCCTCACGCTTCGGGAGATTCTCAAACAGCATCCCAAAGGCAAAGAATACGCCTTCATCCTTGAAAACGAATCAGTCCACCCGCTGTTGACCGATTCGGAAGGTTTCATTCTCTCTTATCCGCCAATCATCAATTCAAACGATCTTGGCGCGGTGCAGGTCGGCGACAGCGACATTTTTGTGGAACTCACCGGCACTGACATCGCGTCCCTTACCCTTGCCGCCTCAATTGTCGCCTGCGATCTTGCAGATAACGGATTCACCATTGAGCCGGTGGAAGTTGAATATGAATACGATACGCCCTTCGGCAGAAATGTAGTAACCCCGTATTATTTTCAGGAGCCGGTCTTTTGTTCGCTTTTCCGGATTGAAAGATTCCTTGGCGAAAAATTAACCGCCGATGAATGTGTAAAAGCGCTGGAACGCATGGGCGTAAAAGCTGAAAAAGCCAAAGACCGCGAAAAGGGGCAGTCTGTTGAAGGCGAGGGCGTACGCGCATGGCTGCCCGAATACCGCAACGACTTCCTCCATGCCGCCGATGTCGCCGAAGACGTGATGATAGGCCGCTCACTCGGTTCATTCAAACCCCAGCGCCCCAGCGACTTCACAGTCGGGCGGCTTTTGCCGATTACCCTGTTCAGCAGGCAGGTCAAGGAAATTCTTGCAGGAATGGGCTATCAGGAAATGATTTACAATTACCTCGGCTCACGCAAAGACCTTGTTGAAAATATGCGCGGAGACGGGAATAAAATAGTCCGCATCTCCAACCCCATGACGGAAAATTACGAATACGTCCGCGACTCCGTGCTTGCATCGCTCATGTCAAGCGAATCGGTTTCCGGCCATTCGGTCTATCCCCACAAAATTTTTGAAATCGGCAAAATCGCTTATCTTGATGATGCGGATAATTACAGGTCAGCCACCCGCCAATACGCCGGATTCCTGCATGCCGGCGCAGACGCCAGCTTCAACACCGCCGCGGCTGAGCTTCAAACCCTTTTTTACTACCTTTCCCGCGAATACGAAGTGGCGGAAGCCTCCGATCCCCGGTTTATCCCCGGAAGAGCCGCCGCCATTTTTTACCAGGGAAAATCAGCCGGAGTATTCGGCGAAATTCACCCCGAAGTACTGGAAAACTGGGGCGTTAAAGTCCCCTGCACCGCCGGCGAGATTGATTTGGATGCGCTTTTACATTGACACCAGACCGGAAAAAAATTATTATTAAATAATGGCAGGAAATGCTTTTCAGGGAGAAATGGACCCCGATCTTGCTGCTTTGTTGGGAACAGCGGGCGGAAATGGCGGTCCGCCTCCGGACTTTAGCGATATTTTCGGCGACAGCGGCAATGCTCCGGCAGGAAAGGCGGAAGAAGGTCAAGGCGTTGATCTGACCGCCACAGGGTTTCCCGCGATTACCAAACGTTTTGAAGAAAAGCCTCACAATTTTTTCAACGATCCCAATTATTACAAGAATGCCCTTTCAAACGAAGGCGACATTGCCCAGCGTGTACATGGCATTTTACAGAAATTCCTCACCACAAAAGACCCAAAAGATCGCAGCGTATTCCGTCAGCAGTTCATTACGCCGTACTGGGATTTTCTGCTGAATGTTTCGCGGAAAGTTACAGGCAACATACCTCCGTGTAAAAAATTTCTTATCCGTTTCGCACTCATGCACCCCAACTTTATTACTCCCGAGACAAAGGCTCTTTTCAGCAAAATTGTTGTGGATAACGAACTTAACCAGCCTGTTTATTACATGGACGAATGGCTCAAGGGAGTCGGAACCAGCGTAATCAGCCCCTCTACCACCGATGAAGCAAAGGTAGCCAGAAACAATACCAGCGCAAAGTATCAGCAGTTGCTGGAAAAAGCAACCGGCAAGCTTGACGGCGCCAGAGTTATGCTAAAAGCAAAGAACAAGGAACGGACTGAAATTGAAAAAATACTGCGTACCCGGTTTGAATCAATTTTTGACCGCACTCCGTTACGCGAACTTAACGATGTAAGCGATTGCTATACTGAGATGCAAAAAGTTTCAATTAACGAAATACAAAGCCTGCTCAAGGAATTAATGAAAAACGATCATGAGCTGCAAGTCAGTATAAAAGACTATATCAGATCAGAAGCGGATGTCCAAATCCTTACAGACAAAATTGATTCGGAAGGCGGAGCCGTTACGGTAGACATCGGAGCTATTGACTCTGAATTTAACACAATCCGTCAAATGGCAAAAATGACCGTAGGGCGGCAGGGAAATCACTTTCCGCTCCTTTTGGGCGAATACTTTCATTGCGGTCCCAACGATGTAGCCACGCGGGAAAATGTACTCACCCTGCTCGCAAAAATTGAAAGCATCGATGCCGAAGTTTATTGCCGTGTCTATAAAAATAAACTCAACCGCATAGTTCCGTTCGTCCTCTTAATACCGACCTACGGCGATGAAGGTTTTTGCTGGGAGCCGTTTGACCGCCACAACCGCGCCACAAGCCGCGGACGGATTGTAGTTCCCATGTACCCCAAAAATTTATACCTCGCTGTCCTTACCGCAGTGGCGGATCTCCGCTGGCAGGTAGCAAAAGAAAAAGCTTCATTCTACTGGATGGAAGAAGGACTCACCGGGCATTATTACCAGTGGTGGATGGGACAAAAACTGAAAGGCGACATAAAAGAATATTTTATTCAGGACTACATCATGTGGATGACCAAGGAATCGGAAGGTATACAAAAACTGGACAAGGATGTGCGCGGAACCTTCTGGCGGTATATGCCCTTTACCAGAGAAGTGAAAGAAAAACTGAAAACACGCAACTTTGTGTATCAGGAGCTGTACCAGCGCGATCTGAACCGCGCCATGTCAGACGGTTATTAAAACCTAACGCCTTTGAACCAGAGGTTCAAGTTAGGCGCTAAATATTTTAATACTCTTGGATTGTTATTCCTGTAATTGGCGTTACAGCACCAGCACCAGAAGCAGTACCAACACCAGCATCGAAATTGGCAATAGCGGTTAACCAGATTGATCCTTTACCTCCGAAAGCGTCTTTCATTTTGGCTGCAGTTGCAGTTGCAGATAACCATGTCCCCTTCTTGATCTTAACCACAACTGTTTTTCCGGTTGCGTTATCAAACATCCTTGTTCCTACGGTTCCTGCATCTGGTCCTTCTCCCAAAGTGATGGTGAGTTTTTTACTACCTGTTCTTTCAAAAATATTATCACCAAGTTTAAAAGCGGAACCGGCGGCTGTTGTTATGAAAACCGATTCAAGAGAAGTACAGCCGCCAAACACCTTGTCTGTGCTTTGGAAACTAGCAGCATTAGTAAAAGTGGCGCTTTTAAGCGAAGTACAATCTGAAAAAGCTCTTGTGCCTACATCAGTGGCATTGGAAAAGTGTACACTTTTAAGGGATGTACAGCCGGAAAAAGCCTTTTCTTCAATTTTAGATGCATTAGGAATCCTCGCGTATTCAAGAGATGTACAGCCCATGAACGCTTCTTTAAAGATTTGGCCTTTCATTTCATAAAATTCTACAGTGACAAGCGATGTACACATGAAAAAAGCCTCTTCCGGAATTCCTTCAAGCAGGGGAAACTCAACACTGACAAGATTGGAACAATTACTAAAAATATTTTTAATAATTGTTCTTATGTTTTTCCCACTGATGGATTTAAGATTTTTAAAATAATGAAAATCGCCGTTAATTTCTACTGCGGCATCCGGCAGAATAACGCGAACTATCTTATCTTTGCCAGTTTCGCTGTCGCTAATAGGGTTAAACTTATTATCAGGGGTCAAACCTCCGCCGGTATTACTGGCTGGTGCAGTACAGGCGGAAAGATCAAGAATAACATATTGGTTTTTTTCTTTTATCTCTTCAAGTACTTCTGTCCACTTGTCATTGCCAAGCGCTACCTCAACCTTTTTCATTGCCGGATTGTCAATGCTATTGCCGTTTTCGCTTTCCTCTTCATCAATGGGCGGACAGGCGCCCAGAATAAGCGCAAACATTATTAAACTTGCTGCGGCAATAAGGGTTAATCTGTTCTTTTTCATTTTTTTGCTCCTTATAAAAAGATACGCTACTATCAAATATAGCTCAATTTTCGCGCTATTTCAAGATAACGCAATGCCTCACGCTAAATCGAACCCTAGCAGAGTGATGCCTCAAGATAAAAATCGAACCATACGGAAAGAGAATAATACCTGTAAAACCAATTCCCGGAGCACGTATGGAGTTGAATTTGAAAGAAAGACAAAAACTTACCGCAATTACAGCCCCAAAATACCGTTCAGCGAAAAAGAAAGAAAAGACCAAAATACTGGATACTTTCATAGAG
>JAIRRJ010000049.1 GCA_031256035.1 Treponema sp.
CAAAGTAAAATCGTTTCTCATAGCAAATACCCCTGTTTTAGAAAATTGCCTACATAGCTGCCTACAGCAATTTTCCGGCTAGTTTGGCCTACAGAACCAGCAACGCTAATTCCTTATAGAAAATGATAAAATAATATCCATTGAAGACTATCATATAGATGATGTTTTAACGCAAAAAAGAATTTTTGAATATGTGAGCAATAGAATAGTAAAAAAACTAAATGATAAAGAACTTTTATAAAAAAGAGTGTTTCAAAATAACATCTCAGACAATGCGTTTAATAATCTAATAAAAAATTTGTATAAAAATAGAATAATAATATTACGAGAAAAATAATAATTTATGAAGAATGGAATGGAGTAAAGAATAAAGGATATAATAAAATAATGGTATACGCCCATACTTCGCCTAACAGGACGGTAACTGTACGCCCCTGCGGGGCTAGGCTACGAAAAACCGCAGTCGGGCGCGGACTAAAGTCCGAACGCCCTTAGTGCGGTTTTGTCTCCGCCACAGTTTGGGCAGGGGTCAATGCTGCGCATTGCCTTATCACCTGCCCAAACAGTCAGTTACCGCCAGAACGTTATGTGCCATTTCCATTTAATATTTTTATGATAAGAGTATAAAAATATTGTTAGGAAATTACTTTAGATATTACCATTGCATAAAAAAAATATATGGTATAAAATATATTCATGAAGTTAATCATCCAGAAAAATATAAAGAAATTCAGTCCAAAAGTCGTATTATTGATTTTCGGAATATTTATTATTTTGTATTTTACCGGCACTTCAATTTCTTGGGGAAGATTTGATATTTTTAATTTTTTAGTAAGCCTAATTGGGTGTTTGATAGTAGTTTTGTCTTTAAAGATTAATATGATTATTATTTTATATAAAAAATGTCATAAATTAATTCAATATTTGTTTAAAATATTTTTTGTTTGTTTTATATTTTCATTTGTGCTATTCCAATCATTAATAATATTCAATATGCGTGCTAAACCTAAAAACGGGGCGGATTATGTTATTATTCTTGGCTGTCAGGTTGTTGGTGAATATGCTTCATTGCCATTATTGCAGAGGGGTTATACGGCTATTAGATATTTAAATAGAAATCCTGAAACAAAAGTTGTCGTATCTGGTGGACAAGGATCTGGAGAAAATATTTCTGAAGCTGAGGCTCTGAGAAGATTATTGCTTGAAAACAAAATAGATAAAGAAAGGATATTTTTGGAAGATAAATCAAAAAACACATTGGAAAACTTAATATTATCTAATGAATTGTATAATTTATTGGATAAGAATGTATTACTGGTTACATCTGATTATCATATGTATAGGACATTATCTGTAGCAAAAAAAATAAAATATTCAAATATATCTGGATTACCAAGTAAAAGCCAATGTTCAATTTTGCCTGCATTCCTTTTGCGAGAATATGTAACTATAACGTATTATAAATTATTAAGAAGAATATAAAATATGGAAACGGCACATAACAGGATAGTATATGTACGCCGCCTGTAGGCGGCTAGGCTACGAAAACCGCAGTCGGACTACGCCCTTTGTGCGGTTTTATCTCCGCCACACTTGGGGCAGGGGTCATTGCTACGCAATGCCCTATTGCCTGCCCCAAGCGTCATATACCACCGGAACGTTATGTGCCATTTGTCCTAGAATTATTAAAAGAAAGAATTAATCCTGGACTTACTTGAAAAATATATCCTTCTATAGTTATACTATAGTGAATGAGATTATTCTTTTTATTGGTTATTATGGTATTTACATTCTTTCCGTTATATTCAAATGAAAATGATACTATAGGTCAACCTGAACCTGATATTCAAATAAACAATAATTATGAAGGAAAATGGGATTTTTGGGTATATGGCAAAATTGGACATTCATTTCTAGGAGATGATAATTACATTTTTGGATTGGATTTTATGATATTTTATAGCGAACCAGGAAAATCAGGAGAGAATTGGTTTTTTGGTTTTCATACTGTTGGGATAGATTATAAATATCAGTATAATGAAAATCATTCATCCTCAATTTTTCGAATAGATTATACATACTTTCGCTATTTTGCAATTTTTGGTGGAGGTGTTGGAATAAGTGTTTTTCATAATATAAATAATTATGATACAGGAATTGCTCCTCAAATTGGTGTAGATTTGTTTTTGGGGTTTATTTCAATTAGTTGTCATTATAGATATAATTTTGTACTAAATAATGTACTTAATAATTATCATGAAATTCCATTTTTTGTAAGTATATATATACCAATAAAATAATAAAAGGAGTGGAATAATTAAACAACAAATTAACGAATATAGTGTATGGACAAACGGCACATAACAGGATGGTATATGTACGCCGCCGGTAGGCGGCTAGGCTACGAAAAACCGCAGTCGGCGCAAGCGCCTTTGTGCGGTTTTGTCTCCGCCACAGTTTGGGCAGGGGGTCAATGCTATGCATTGCCCTGTTACCTGCCCAAACCGTCAGTTACCGCCGGAACGTTAGACGAAATACCGCAAAATATATATAAAAATGAAATATTTGGAAAGATATATTGCTAAGATAGTAGAGATAATGTAAAATAAAAATATAGGAAATATATTAGTAATTGACAATATAAACAATTTATGGTTTATTAAAATAAGAGATAGGATGAGATGAATATACGAAAAACAGTGTTTCTTAAATATTTTATTATTTTTTTCCCCATTTTAATAGTAAATGCCATTGGCGGTTACTTTTATTTTGAGGCGCAGTTTGCTTACTCTACATCTTTGAGTCATGAAGATTATTGGGCAACAATAAGGATAGCAGGTATCTTTGGTATGTATAATTATTTTATAAATCCAGTTTATCAATTAATAATTAATGTTATCTATAATATAAAAGAGGAAATTAAAAATTATTCAAAAAATTTTGTATTAATGGTATTTAGTTTTTTTCTGGAATAGCGATAATAATTATTTCTTCAGTTATTGAGTTAATTATTAAAAATGGATTTTTTTGGTTGGATGAGGATGCTGAAGGTATGCTTTTTTTGTCAGGAATAATATTACTTATACTAATTATTTTGGGAGTTATTGAGAAATTTATTATTAAAAAAATACTTAGTAATAAATCTAAAGCGGTACTTCGCATAACAGGACGGTAACTGTACGCCGCCGGTAGGCGGCTAGACTACGAAAAACCGCAGTCGGGCGCGGACTAAAGTCCGAACGCCCTTTGTGCGGTTTTGTCTCCGCCACAGTTTTGGCAGGGGTCAATGCTCCGCATTGCCCTATCACCTGCCCAAACCGTCAGTTACCGCCGGAACGTTATGTGAAAGTTGGGCTGAAATAGTCAAAATAATGAAATAATAAATTGACAAAATCTGTATATTCTTTAAAAAATTAATTAAAATGATCAAAATGTTCATTTATTAATGGTTAATTATGCTATGATTTTGGTAATTATTATATTGGAGGTAAAATAATTATGGAAATAAATCATGATGAGTTAATATTTGTATTGAATAAGGTTTTTAATGCAGAAATTATACAAGCTAAATGGCAAACTAAAGAATTACAGGGCGGTACTATTGGATATGTAAATCTTGTTATAGGAGTGGCAGAAAATAATAAAAACGAAAAATATCCCTTTAATATTGTTTTGAAAGTAGATAAAGAAAGACCAATAGATAAAAGCAAAAGATGGCATAGGGAATATGATCTCTATAGGTCAGATTTCTGTAAAATTTTTTCTGATATGTTTTGTATGCCTAAGTGTTTTTATGCTGAGTTAAATAATGGAGAAGTGAAAATATGGATGGAGTATATCAACGGTGAATCAGGCAATGATCTCACAATTGAAATGCTTGAAAAAGTAGCAATAGAACTTGGGCATTTTCAAGGCAGGCTTTAAAGCAGAAACCGCATATATTGCAAGATCACACTCTTTTTAATGAAGGTGGCATGGTTTTGGCACAAAGAGTATGGTTCACATCATAGAAAAGCATGGCGGCGTATTTAGTTTTTCAGTCAAAGACGGCTGGTTTGTCTTTAAGGCAAGTGTATAAATGCGAGGCGCTTTTTACGTGGGAAAACCTTCCTCATTGTACATTGTTCTGCTATACTCATAAACCGGAGGCAATTATGTTGAAGATTACTTTTTTAGGAGCAGGCAGTACGGTTTTTGCCCGCAATGTTCTGGGTGATTGTATGTCCAGCGAAGCGCTTAGGGATTGCGAGATTGCCCTTTATGATATTGACAGCCAAAGGCTTAAAGAGAGCGAACATATTCTTGCCGCCATCAACAAGGGAAAGGGCGGATACGCCAGGATTTCCAGTTACGCGGGCGTTGAGAACATGGAAAAGGCTCTTGCAGGCGCGTCTTTTGCGGTAAATGCCATTCAGGTCGGCGGATATGATCCGGCTACCATCGCCGATTTTGAAATCCCGAAAAAATACGGGCTGCGCCAGACCATTGCTGATACTCTGGGTATCGGCGGCATTATGCGCGCCCTGCGGACAATTCCTGTTATGGAACAATTCGCCCGCGTCATGGAAAAAGTATGCCCTGACGCATGGCTGTTGAATTACACGAACCCCATGTCCATGCTGACAGGTTTTATGCAGACCTATACCGGAGTGAAAACTGTAGGATTATGCCACAGTGTGCAGGTATGTTCTCAGCACTTGCTTGAATCTCTGGGATTAAAGGACAAGCTGGAAGGCAGGCGGGAGTTGATAGCCGGAATTAACCACATGGCATGGCTCCTGGATATACGCGACAAGGATTACAATGATCTTTACCCTGAAATCCGGCGCAGGGCAAAAGCGAAAAACGCGTCAGAAAAACACTGGGACATGGTTCGTTATGATTACATCGATAAACTCGGCTATTACTGCACCGAATCAAGCGAGCATAATGCGGAATACAATCCCTTTTATATTAAAAATAAATATCCGCAGCTGATTGCGGATTTCAATATTCCCCTTGACGAATATCCCCGCCGTTGTATCGAACAAATTGAAGGCTGGAAAAAGGAATATGAAAGCCTTGCAAAAGCCGATACTCTGGAACACAAACGTTCTCACGAGTATGCGTCTTACATAATGGAATCAATTTACACCGGCAATCCCTATTCAATAGGCGGGAATGTCCCTAACACCGGCGGCAGCGTTGAAAATCTGCCACCCGAAGCCTGCGTGGAAGTTCCCTGCCTTGTGGACGGTTCAGGCATCAGGGCATGCCATGCGGGAAGGCTGCCCGTTCATCTTGCCGCCATGAACATGACGCACATAAATGTACACCTGATTACCATTGAAGCGGCGTATACAAAGAAAAAGGAACATGTTTACCATGCCGCCATGCTCGATCCGCATACTGCCGCGGAACTTTCCCTTGATCACATAAGGGCTATGGTAGATGAATTACTCGAAGCTCACAAACAATGGCTGCCTGTGTATAAATAGGAAACAGCTATGTTTCCTATTTTGAGGGCTTTTGCCCTCTTTCTTTTTCCGTGATGCTTTCAAGAACAATCTGCGCCAGCCGCCTGAATTGCTGAGGGAGCAGTTCCGCATCCGGGGAGTTGTAGTATTCCAGTACGGCGTTCAATTCCTGCCTCGCCTGCTGGTATTTTTTCTGCTTGTAATGAATGAAAGCGATTTCATATTCAGCGGTAATTTTCATATCGGTATTGTAACCGCTTCGATCGTACAGGGCTTGATAATATTGCAGAGCCGTTTTGTAACGATTCCGGTCTGAGGCTTCCTGCGCGCGCTGTATCAGCACAGCAGGCGAATAATCTTCGCTGATATTCATGGTTGAGACGCAGGCGGTTATTATCAATATACACAGTGCAGGAAGCTTTTTGGCAAATCCGGTCATGGTTACTCCTTTCAGAAAATAGTAGTCCCTATGTAATCTTCCCCGGAAAGAATTTTCTTTAAGTTTTCCAGATTTTTTCCCGCAGCGCAGATTACTTTAAGGCCGATCTTCGCGGCATGGCGGCTTGCGACAGGATCGAACGGGACATTTTTCCCGGGAGCCCATTCATCGCCGACAATGGAACGGAAATCACTCCATGAGATTTTGTCGATAGGCTTTGCGTCCGGATTAGTTCTTGGGTCGGCAGTGTATACCTTTTCAATGTTTGAAAGGTTGATCACAGCATCAGCCTGAAAACGCTCCGCCAGCAAAACTGCATCGTAATCTGTAGAAAAACCCGGTTTCCAGCCGGCGGCAAGCAGCACTCGTCCTGTAAGGGGATCGACCTGAGTTGGGTTTGTTACGACTTCCTGGCTGCACAGATCGCCCATTGCCGCTTTTACAAGCTGGGCGTTGAGCCTTGTCGCCATTATTCCAATCCAGTCGGCTTCTTCATCTTTTACATTTGCTCCCGCAATTTCGCGGTAAGCGTTCTGCCACTGCCTTGCGGGGCCTCCGCCGCCGACTACAAAAATAAAGCGCCTTGCGGAATCCGCCTCAATAAAAGAACGAATGAGGCTTACGAATTCCCCCACGAATTTAACGTCAACTCCGTCCGGGGCGACAATGGAGCCGCCCAATGAAATTACTGTTACCATAAGTCCTCATTGTACATAAATACCGGTAATTGTTATATCCCCCCACAGGCTCGAATAAGATTCAAGCCCTCCGGCAGCCTCTTCCCATATATTTTGCAGGGAGTAAGACTGAGGGCGGGAAACAAGCCTGCCGCGGCTTTCCATCTGGGAAAGAACCACCTCCCCTCTGGAAAAAGCGATACGCTGGCTGTCAAGGTTTCCGAAATAATAACCGGCAGGTTCCTGTTTGATGACGAAGGAATCGGCAGCCGCCCCAGCACCCATCACGGGATCGGCAGGTATCCAGCCGAAGCCGTCGATCCAGAATTCTGTCCAGTAATGACGGAGCGTCTGCCCGCTGCGATTTACAAGCACGCCGGCAACCGGAATGCACGGTATGCCTCCGGCTCGCATCATTGCACAGTAGAGTAAAGCGGCGGTGTAAGCGTCCGCCTTTTTTTGTTCAACAGCAGCAATGATGTTGGTCGGAGCGTCCGTTATTTTCATTTCGGCGGTGATCCACTCATAAAACAATCTGGCTTTCTGGTAGGGATTCCTCTCCCTTCCGGCGATGGCGTTGGCAAGGGTTTTTATTTTCGGATCGCCTGCCGGTATCAGGTTTGAGTTTTGGATATATGCCGCTAACGGAGAAGCGTCATCCTGCCGGATTGACTGCGGCCTTACGACTGTTTCCTGCGCGTACACTTCAACATTAAATGAAAGATTTATTGCCGGGTTTGAGCCGGGACCGAGATTATCTATTTTGAAAAGGCTTACTCCACGGTGATTTTCCACAAACGGAGCTGCGCTTTGAGAGACAAGGCTTACGTTTCTCTGAGACGGCGAAATGACCGGCTTTGGCATCCACAGGTACAGGGTATTCGGTCTTGTCGCTTCTGTAACCCTGACATCTACCGAATAATGTACGGTGTAACTGCGTTTGTCTTTGAACGCCTTGGTTCCTTGTCTGCCGCCGGCATCAAAGAAAAACGGTCTTGATTTTCCGCGCGGAGTCCTTATTTCCAGAGTGCCGCTCACAGCGCCGTCCGGCAGGCGCACGCGTATTTCCCGCGCATTCCAGGATACATATCCGAATTCGACATCAGACACTTCGATAAATTCCGGCTCTCTGGCGATAAAGGGACTGGAAGGCGAATCAAAATCCCATGAAAAGAAAACGCCTCCGTTTTCACGTGAGCTGCCGAAGTTATTTCCGGTAATGGTTATTAATGAGCCTGCCGCCGCCGTTACGGGATTTACGGAAATAATTCTAGGTTCAAGACCTGGTTCTTCCCCTTCAATGCGCCGCGGCACGGCGGCAGAATTGGAAAACAAGACGCCGTTACTTTTTTTGCCTTTTACATGCACATAAACCAGCCCTGATTCACTTGATTCCGGAAACTTCACTTTGATGATATTATCCTGCCATTTTTGATACGATGAATTGGTGGGCGCAATGCCTGCGATTGTTACATAGGATTCCTCCCGCGCCTCTCCGAAATTTTTTCCGGTAAGGGTTATCTCTTCTCCCATTGCGCCGATTTTCGGATCAATTGACTGAATTACGGGAATTTTCGGAGCGCATGAGATAAGCAGCGCGCATACTATTGTATAAATAGCCTGAAAACGATTAATTCTCATTTCCCTTGTTGTTTTATTCTGCGGCGTTTTCAGCCGAGGAAACATTGGTTTCACTGTAAGGATTTACGGTCAACATTATCTCTATTGATGATGAGCCTTGATGAGAGTGGCCAAGCGGGAAAAAATAAATAGGTTCGTTAAATTCAAGCGGGATGGTTTGAATCGATGTATGATAACGCATTCCTTCATTGGGAACATTAATCCATATTTGTCCCTGGGCGATCAATACATTTTGACCGCGGCGGCGGATAAAAGGAGTAAACTGCACTGCTACCACCACATTGGAACCGACCAGCTTTATGCCCACTGGGCTGCCCGGAATGGTTAATTTACGATGAGTTTCGCTCCAGACCACCTCAACTTCCTGTACCGGAGGGGAACCGCGGCCTTGAACCAAAGGTTCACCGGCCTCAGCGGCAGGTTCAAGTACACGGGTGTCAATATCCAAAGTCAATGCCCGCCTTCTGAGCCCCGGCATCATTCCGCCCGGCTGCGGGTCTTCGCCGTAGATGACGGAAGCTGCGGCAAAAACAAATAAAGCTGTGAACAGATAACGGTTCATTCTATGGCCGCCTCCGTGTATAATCGGCAGCTCTGATAATTGCAGGTTCGCCGGAACTGATAAAATCCCTGCTTTCGGGCAGCCGCAGGATGAGAATATCCGCGCCGTCCGAGCCTAAATATTGAAGGACGCCGTTCATGTCCGCCGCCGGAATTATGCCCGGCATTTCCTCAGAAGCTAAGATCATATTCGCCCTTGCTCCGTTTCCTGCCGGTTCGGCAAGCCCGCCGCGAATCCACAATGCCGCCAAGAAAACAAGAATGATCGCCGCAGCCGCGGCGGCTGGGAGCGGAATGGAAACCCTGCGCCGCCACACGCCGGGAGTTTGAATGACAGGACGGCTTGTTTCAAACGAGCGGTTCAGGTTTTGCCAAACCTTGTCTTTGGCTTCTTCGATTAATTTTTGTTCGGCAAGGAGGTCAGTCTTTTCAAAAAAACTTCTGTAGCTGTTGAGCCTTTCCATGCACCCGGAACATTGTTCCAGATGATTTTCCATTTTTTCCTTCCATGGAGAGGGCAGTTCCCCGTCAACATAGATTGAAAGAAGCTGTGGTTCAGGACACATTTGCACCACCTTTTAAAAGTGCGGCAAGCCGCTCCCGGGCTCTGAACACCCGTACCTTGACATTTCCTTCGCTTATACCCAGAACATTACCTATTTCCTTGTAGTTCATTTCCGTATATTCTTTTAATATTAACGCCATACGCAAATTTTCAGGCAGCTTGTCGAGAGCCAGTTGAACCTCGACCTGCGTTTCCTTTTTTACAAGCAGCCCCTCTCCGGTTTCCTCCTGCCTTGTATCCTCACGAAAAGCCTTCTGATACGCCTTACGTTCTCGTTCTTTCCGTTTAGCGTAATTTAACGAAGCGTTTTTTACAACCCGGATAAGCCAGTATTTTGCTTCTTCGGGATTTGGAAAAACCATGTTTTTTTCATACAGGCGAAAAAAACTTTCCTGACAAAGATCCTCCGCCGCTTCCTTGCTGTTGGCTATCCTGTATGCCACTCTGAAAAGAACAGGAAAAACCGCATCATATAACCGCCTGAACTCTTCGGCTGATGTACGCCCCCGGCTGTTTTCAGCCCCAGCAGCCTTTGGGTCACTGTCCAATTTTTCCTCTACAATTTTAAACAAGCTTTTTCCCCAATTGTTACACCTGCCATATGTGGGAACCCGGTTGGTTCTCACATATGGCTTGCATTTTTTCAGGCACTAGCCTTCAAAAATGCGTTTTATGCAGAAGTTGTTCAGAAACTGAAGTTTCCGAACAACTTCTGTTTATCGCCGCCAGGTAGTCCCGGAAGGCCCGTCTTCAAGCGTAATGCCCATTTCTTTCAGATTCTGCCGTATATTGTCCGCGGCTGTAAAGTCCTTCGCTTTTTTCGCTTCTGTGCGTTTGGCAATAAGCGCCTCTATTTCCGCCGTAAATTCCCCATCTTCGGCGTTTTTTTCGCTGTTGACACAGGCTTCCAGCCCAAGCCCCAAGACCCTGTCCATGTCAAAAACCGCCGCAAGCGCCATATGCGGCTCAAGGCTGTTGTCCCGTAACAGCCCCCACAATTCCGCTAACGCCCTGGGAGTGTTAAGGTCGTTTTCAATTGCATCATCAAATCCCAATAACCTCTCGCAAAGGCGCAAAGGCGCAGAGCTAGTCTCCGAAGGCTTTCCTTCTTCCTCCGCGTCTTTGTGACGCGTACCGGAGGTACGATGTGTGATGTCTTCCTGAGAAAATTTTTTATCAGGTATTTTCTCAAAGAGGGCGTGGACTTTGTCTATTAGAGATTTACGGGCGTTTTTCGCGCCTTGCATGGCTTCCCACGAAAACTGAAGCTGGCTGCGATAGTGGCCGCCTAAAAGAAAATAACGGTAATCCAGTGGATCATAACCTTTATCAATAAGGCTTTGCAGGGTGATGAACCCTTCTCCTGATTTAGACATTTTCTCCTTGTCCAAAACAAGGAATTCATTGTGCAGCCAAAAATTTACCCAGGGTTTTTTACCCGTGGCGGCTTCGCTTTGGGCGATTTCGTTTGTGTGGTGAATTGGAATATGGTCGATTCCCCCGGCATGAATGTCAAAATTCTCGCCCAGATATTTCATGCTCATTGCCGAACATTCGATATGCCAGCCCGGATAACCCCGCCCCCAGGGGCTGTCCCAAACCAGCGCTTGATTTTCAAATTTGCTCTTTGTAAACCACAGTACAAAATCGTGGGGATTTCTTTTGTTTTCATCCTGCCCGGTCCGGGCATAATGCAACGAAGTTTCCCGCGCACCGGCTTTTAGGTCGTCCAGCCTAAGCATTGCAAGTTCTCCGTAAGAAGGAAAACGGGTAATGTCGAAGTAGAGGTTGCCTCCAGCAAAATAGGTGAAGCCGTTTTTTTCTATCCGTTCAATCAGCGCGATCATATCGGCGATGTGGTCTGTAGCTTTGCAGACTACCGTGGGGCGGGTAATATTCATTCGATCCGTATCGTTAAAAAATGCCTTTGTATAGAAGTCCGCTATTTCAAGGACGCTCTTGCCCCGTTCTTCGGCGCTTTTTACCATTTTGTCGGCGCCTTCATCGTTGTCCCCGGAAAGATGGCCGACATCGGTAATGTTCATCACATGGTTTACTTCGATGCCGGCGCGGCGCAGGGAGCGTACCAGAATGTCATGAAGCACATAGGCGCGCAGATTCCCGATGTGCGCATAGTTGTAAACCGTAGGCCCACAGCCGTAAAAGCCGGCTTTCCCCTCTTGCAGGGGCTTGAAAGGCTGATAACTGCGTCCCATTGTGTTAAAAAAGGTAAAAGCCATGTTAACAGAGTAGGGAAAAAAAGGGAAAAAAGCAACATCCAGCCGTCTTCCGGAATCGAACCGGAGACCTCATGATTACAAGTCAAGTGCTCTACCAGCTGAGCTAAGACGGCAAACTAAACGCACCGCGTCAGCGGTGACACCTCCCAAAAAATTAACACGCCCAGGCGCATGTAAATGTTACTGCTCCCGGAAAACGTAAGCTCAGCTTTAGCTGAGCGTTAGCGCCGCTTCAAAAAACGGCTTTATGGTTTCCGCAGGAAACCTCCGACACGCACCGCGAAGCGGTGTTAACTCCAAATGTGCCAAAAACAGCAATAAATGTCAATATAGAGGCAGAAATGCAGCCTAAAAATCCCTTGCCCCACGAAATACCGTAATTTTATCTACAGGCGGCTGCATCCAGACCTTTCGGGGTCTAGACGGACGTGGATTTTTTCTCAAAGACGCTTTCGTGTCGCATTAATCGAAACCACGCCGTGCGACCCCTGCAGGCCTGAACCTCAACCGAGCCGCATTGCGGCGAAGGTTCCCCTCTTGATGCAGCCCGCCCATAGGCATTATTCATGTCTTTTGCAGGGCAATTTTATCTATAATGTGAGGTATCTTCACTACCTACGGCAAAACCTGACCTACAACTGATTCATAAATGTGTGCCCAATAAACTACTTGAGGGGTGGTGGAGGTAAAAGTGCCTTGCTTGCAAGGTGCTTTTGACCTCCGCCAGGACCCCAGGAACTTTCATAGGCATATATTTATGTGTTCGTAATTGCAGGTCAAGTTTAAAATACCTTGACGGGGAATGATTTTGGCTTAATACTGACAATGTAGTATATGGCAAAAAAGAAACCCGGTAAACCTGCTAAAAGAAAGAAAAACACAACAGTCGTTATGCGGGGTTGTCTGACTATTATTGCCGAAATATGCGGTGTTGCTGGTTTTCTGTTGGCGTTGTATATTTTCATTAAGGAGTATTTATGAACACTATGTTGCTGGTAGCGTTTGGTCTTGTCGCCTTAGGTTCGGTGATCCGCCTCGTGCTGTTGCTCACGGCTCCCAAAAACCATCCTGAATCAGAAACCGCATAAAATAACGAAATAAATATGATTCTTTTTATCATTATCATCGTCTGTTTTTTTGTCATATTTACCGGCGTTGGCTTTCTTATTTTCATGCTGGTCAGTAAACGGTCAGCGTCAAAAGGCTCTGCTCCGGGTAAAACTATTGATCTGTCGGCATTGGACAAGATATGCGAAAAAATTGATGATGACAAAATTGATTTTTGGCTAATGTCAAAAAGCGATTATGAAAATGCAAAAGACGAGATTAGCGAAAGCAAAAAGCCGCCGCCTGCTTTGCTAAAAAGCAGCAAGCCTGTAAAGATAGAGTATACCGATCACAAGGGAATTAAAACTGTCCGGGGCATTATTCCGTTTCGTATAAACGGATATATCGATTCTTATGAAGAACAGTTCAAAGAATATGAATTTTATATAGATGCATTTTGCCTTTTGCGGCATCAGGAACGCAGTTTCCATACAAACGGCATCTCTGCCGCATGGATTGGGGGGCGAAAAATCAATCTTGGCGATTATCTGGCGGATTTGTGCCGGAAAACGAAAGAATACGAAGAAGCCGTAAAAAGGCGCTGATTTCCCCATTTTGACATTTTCCCCGTTTTTGTCTACTTGAATTGATTTCCTCTTTTCTGGTACAATCCTGCTATGGCTGATTATATTTGTTCCCAATGTCAAAAACCCATTCCTGACCCCGACAAAAATCTCTGGGTCTGCGATGCTTGCGGAAACCATTCAAGGCTGAGCTGGCAGCAGCGCCTGAGCGTTACCGCGGATCAGGGTAGTTTTAACGAGTTCGATTCGGGTATGAAATCGTGTAATCCGATTGACTATCCCGACTACGAAAAGAAAGTCAACGAATTAATGAAAAGCTGCGAAACCGGCGAAGCTGTTGTTACAGGCCGCTGTACAATAAAGGGTTATTCCTGTGTTGTCGGCATTATGGACAGCCGCTTTATGATGGCGAGCATGGGCAGCGTAGTCGGTGAAAAAATCACCCGCGCGTTTGAGTACGCGACTGCCAACAAGCTGCCGGTGATTGTTTTTTCAGCTTCGGGGGGAGCGCGTATGCAGGAGGGGATCATCTCCCTCATGCAGATGGCTAAAACTTCAGGCGCGGTCGCAAGGCACACCAGGGAAAGCCAGCTTTATATTTCGGTGATAACTGACCCGACTACAGGCGGCGTTACCGCATCCTTTGCTACGTTAGGCGACATTATCCTCGCGGAGCCGGGGGTTACCCTCGGTTTTGCCGGAAAGCGCGTAATACAAGACACAATCGGCGCTGTTTTGCCGGACAGGTTCCAGACTTCGGAATTTGTTTACGAACACGGATTTGTGGACGCGATTTCCCACCGCAGGGACATGCCGGAGATGATTGCGAAAATCATCAGGCTGCACGGTTATAAAGGAGGCAAATAATGGCGTTGAATATGCAGCAAAAACTCGATCTCCTGAAGGGCTTAACCCGTCCGACAATCCGCGATTATATCCCGCTTATTTTCAAAGACTTTACCGAGTTCCACGGCGACCGCTATTTCAGCGATGATCCTGCGGTGCTGGGCGGCATCTGTCTGTTAGGCGACATTCCCGTTACCGTGATTTCACAGGTACGCGCAAATGATATTCAGGAACTGCAAAAGATCAATTTCTCTATGCCACACCCCGAAGGCTACCGCAAGGCTCTGCGCCTCGCGAAGCAGGCTGAAAAATTCGGACGCCCCGTTATCTGCTTCATCGACACTCCCGGCGCTTACTGCGGAGTCGGCGCGGAAGAGCGGGGGCAGGGTGAAGCAATTGCGCGTAACCTTCATGAATTCATGATGCTTAAAACTCCAGTAATTTCCGTTGTACTCGGAGAGGGAGGCTCAGGCGGCGCTCTTGCGCTTGGCGTATGCGATGAGCTTGCCATGCTGGAAAACGCCCTCTATTCGGTAATTTCACCCAAGGGGTTCGCTTCCATTCTGTGGAAAGACGGTTCAAGGGAGAGGGAAGCGGCTGAACTTATGAAAATTACCGCCGAAGACCTTAACCGTTTCGGCGTATGCGATAAAATCATTGCCGAGCCAGAAGGCGGCGCGTCAAAGGACGTTAACCTTACGGCGAAAAACATCGGCGGCTGGCTCACTGAAACTGTAAGCCGCCTCTTGAAAGAAAACCGTGAAGCGCTTCCCGAAAGGCGTTACAAGAAATTCAGGAAGATCGGAGTATTTACCGAATAATGAATACCGCCGGAGCATTGTTGCTGATAATAGACATGCAAAATGATTTCTGCCCGGCGTATTCAGGACAAGGTGATGGGGCGTTAGCGGTAAAGGGCGGCGGAGAAATAGTTCAGCCGCTTAACGCCCTTTCTGCGGCTGTTGCCGCAAAGGGAGGGAGGGTTGCCGCCACTCAGGACTGGCACCCCGCCTGCCATGTTTCTTTTGCTTCTTCGCATAACAGTAAACCGGGAGATGTAATAGATACTCCCATTGTAAAAAACCAGATGCTCTGGCCTGACCATTGCGTCCAGGGGACATGGGGAGCGGACTTTCATGAACAGCTTGATATGAAACAAGTCTCTCTCATTCTCCGCAAGGGTTTTCGTAAAGAACTCGATTCATATTCCGCGTTTTTCGAAAATGACCGCAAAACTTCTACGGGGCTTGAGGGATGGCTTCGCTCCCTCGGCATAAAGACTGTTATTTTGGGCGGGCTTGCCACTGATTACTGCGTATTTTTCAGCGCCATGGATTGCGCCGCTCTGGGCTTTGAAACAATTGTCGCAACAGACGCGGTCAGGGGAGTGGAAATCCCCCAAGGCTCGGTGGAAAATGCAATAGCAGAGATGAAGGCCGCAGGGGTCGAATTTGCCTCCTCCTCGGAATTATTGGAGGGGTTGCGTTAATGACAGAAAGCACAGCTCTGTTCACCGACTTTTATTCCCTCACAATGGCTCAAGGCTACTGGAAAAAAAAGATTGACGAACACGCAGTCTTTGAAATGTTTTTCAGGCGGCAGCCTTTTGGCGGCGGTTATGCGGTCTTTGCCGGACTTGGAACTCTGCTGGAAAGACTGAAAAACTTTTCATTTTCCGATGATGACATTGCCTACATAAAAACTCTTGGTATTTTTGAAAGTCCGTTTATTGATTATCTTAAAACTTTTAGTTTTAACGGCTCCCTGTGGGCAATGGATGAAGGGACGACCGTCTTTCCCCATGAGCCGCTTGTCAGGATCGAAGGCAACCTTATTGAATGTCAGATAATCGAAGGAATGTTGCTTAACATCATCAACTTTCAGAGTTTGATCGCGACAAAAACCTGCCGCATCTGGCTCGCTTCGGGAAAGGGGCAAGTGCTGGAATTCGGCCTTCGCCGCGCTCAGGGGCCTGACGGCGCTGTCTCCGCGTCCAGAGCGGCTTACATCGGCGGCGCCAGCGGAACCAGCAACACTCTTGCCGGAAAAATTTTCGGCATACCGGTGATGGGCACGATGGCTCATTCATGGATCATGTCCTTCGCAGAGGAGGAAGAAGCCTTCGACGCATACGCCTCCCTTTATCCTGACAGAACGATTTTTCTGATTGACACTTACGACACCCTGAAAAGCGGAATCTGCAGCGCGATAAAAGCCGGAAAGAAGTTAGCCGCACAGGGGAAGAATTTCGGAGTGCGCCTTGATTCGGGGGACATTCAGTACCTTTCAACCGAAGTGAGAAAACTGCTGGATGACGCCGGGTTTAACAAAGCGTTTATCACGGTTTCCAACGATCTTGACGAGTCGATTATCGAAACGCTGGTTAAAGAGCGCGTGCCTGTAAACAGTTGGGGGGTGGGAACGAAAATGGTTACAGGCGACACTGACGCGGCATTTACCGGCGTGTATAAACTTGCCGCCTGCCTGAAAGCGGAGAATGTCATTCCCGTTATGAAATTTTCTGATAACCCGGAGAAAACCACTAACCCCGGCATCAAGCAGGTATGGCGGATCAAGGATGCGGCGGGAAACGCTGTCGCGGATGTGCTTGGCATTGACGATGGAACGGACGAACCGAAAGCTGGGCAGCGGTGCTGTTTCTGGCATCCGTCCGCCGACTACCGGCATTTTTATCACACCATCGAAGGAAGCGCGCAGGCTCTCTTAAAAAAACGTATTAATGCCGGCAAAATCATTGAAGACTCCCCGCCGTTAGCCGAAATTAAAGCCTGTGCCGCCGCAAGCCTTGAAAGTTTTGACTCAACCTACAAACGGCTCTTAAACCCGCACATATACAAAGTTTCGATTACCGAAAAACTGCGCAGCCTCAAGCTGGAGTTGATACAAAAACATCTTGGGAATAAGAATTAAGCTCGAGCTAAGCAAAGAAAAACTCTTTGGCTATGACGTATCTGACGGACTGTCAGGATGAATTCTTCAAGTGTCAGATCAAATCTTGGCGATCACACATTAGGCATACATTTATGATTGTTTATTACAGGTCAAGTTTAGACATGTCTGTCTTTCCCACCTAATACTTAAACTCGCTGTTCCCGATAAATTCGCGCAGGATACTGGTTCCCGGCACATACTGAGGCTGAATGGGTGCAAAATTTTCCAAAAACGAAAGAAGCCTGACCGCTTCGGCGTATTCGTGCATGCTTGGCTTTACCGCACGCAGCAGGGGATCGGCGAAATATTTGAAGACGGAAAGTTCGTAATCAAGGGCTGAGTTCAAAGTGGCGTCTGCCGTGTTCTGAAACGGGAAAATATGCTTGCGCTCACCTGCCTGTACTTTGGGCCACATTTTTATCGTACCCGCCGCCTGCATCCCTCTGAACTGGGAATCGCGAACCATGCGCCGCAGCAGCCTGTTGTCGCTTGTGGGGATGCGGTTATGATCGTCAAGGTTAAGCTGGGTAAGCGCCGAGACATAAATCTTGAATTTTGTGCTCCGTTCAATACTTGGAGTGAGGGCATCGTTGAGTCCGTGAATACCCTCAATAATAAGAATATTCTGTTTGTCAAGCCGGATTTTTTTGCCGCCTGATTCTTTGCGGCTGCCTGTCTTAAATTCATAGACCGGCAATGTTACTTCCTTGCCGCGGTATAGGTCTACAAGCTGTTCATTGAGGAATGGCAAGTCAAGAGCTTCAAGACATTCATAATCAGGTTCGCCCTTCTCATCTTTCGGAGTCTGCGCCGTCCCCACATAATAATCGTCAAGGCTGATTGCAATCGGCTTTAAGCCAAGCACCATTAGCTCAATGGAAAGACGTTTTGCGCTTGTAGTTTTTCCCGAACTTGAAGGGCCGGCAATAAGCACCGTCCTGATGCTGTCAATTTTCTCATTTATCTGTTCTGCGATTTCAGCGATTTTACGCGCCTGATGCGCTTCGGCAATTCTGATATATTCGTGAATAGTCCTGTCCGCTATTCTGGTATTTAATTCGCCGACAACGCGGACGCCTACAATGCGCCCCCATTTTTTATAATCGCTGTAGACGCGGAAAATCCCCGGCTCGTCAACAAACGGGCTTATTTTCATTCCGCCGCCAATTCCGGGGAAACGAAGAAGGAAACCGTCCTGATAGGGCATCAGTTCAAAAACAGTCAGCATCCCCGTGCGCTCAACCAGCGGCTGAACGTAAATATCCATATATTCCTTACATTCATTTACCTTGATGCGGGGAGAACTCCTCTGATCCAGCAGGAGGGCAGTATCGGTTTGATTGTGTTTATTGAATAATTGCAGAGCTTCATCATAGGCAATGTACTTGAACGATATTGGCAGATTTTCTTTTACAAGGTTTTCCATTTCCCGCGCAAGAGCTGTAATTTCTTCCGGTTTGGGTTTGTCTCCCGCGTTGAATGTATAGTAATAACTGTTGCCCAGTGAATGGCCTACATACAGCCCGCGCTGCGGGAATACCCGGCGCGCCGCAACCGCAAGCAAAAAAGCAAGAGAACGCCGGTATATCATCGCCCCTTCAGGCGAATCCAAAAGCACCGGCTCCACAAACGCGTTCACCAACAGGGATGTTTCCACCGGACGAATCTCATTGTTTACCCTGAACGCCGCGATTTCATCCCGTTTTACCCCAAAATGCTCGATTAAAACAGCCGCGCTGGCGCCGTAAGGACACTCCACTTTTTCATCTTTTCCCGCAATTTGAATCTGTATGTTATTCATATTTGTATTATAGCATGTCAGTATTAAAATGAATAGAGGCATCAGTTACCTTTTTTGCCGATTGAAAACATTTCATTCGTATGCGATAATTCATTAGTGTCTTGGTTTTTTCGGTTACAAAACATTCGCATTCTGCAACGCAGTTTCCCGCGCATTCTGATAATCTACGCATATATACCTCTGTCGATTGTCTATTCGGAAATACTGCTGCGCCTTCTCTGCGGATATTCTTTCCTGTCCTGGCTTCACTACGCACTTTTGGTTTCAATTGCCGCAGGAGCTGCAGTTAACGCTGTTTCCCTTGCCCTTCCCGGTAAAAATATCAGCCGCTACGCTACGTGTACACTGCTGGGTATCAATTGCTTTGTGTTCACGTTTTCGTATTTCATGTACTCAATATACAAAAGCTTTGTTTACTTTGGCAGCATATTTCATGGCGCGGGCAATATCATTGACGGTTTCGCAGGCACTGTGATTTCAGTGATAATTTCAGGGATACCTGTAATTATCGCATTTTTTCTGCCTTTTATAATCTTTCTGCTGCTCACCCGTAAACACTTTCCGTTTACAGCAGGCGAAAAAAAGGCGCGCATCATAACTGTTTCCATTCTTGCCGCTATATCAATGGTTTCAATATCCGCAGGGGCGATTATCCTCCACACCAGCGGCAAAGACAAAGCCTCTTTTTATTCGGAATATAATTTTGATTCTTCAAGCCGGCAACTGGGAATATTGACAGGCCTTGGTCTGGAGATACGGTATAAAATCTTTGGAAACCATTATAAGTATGAGGCGTTACTGGCAAAATCGCTTTTGGATGAAGAAGAACCTCCAGGCGAAGAACCGGAACCCGAATATGGTTACAACGTGATGGAAATAGACTTTGACGCCATCATAGCAAGGGAAAAAGATGCAAGGATTAAGGCGATCAACGCGTATGTAGCGGGCATTGAAAAGAGCCGCGAAAACAAATATACAGGTCTTTTCAGAGACAAGAACCTGATAATAATTACGGCGGAGTCATTTACAAAAGAACTTTTGGATACCGGTTTGACACCTACACTTAGCAGACTCATTCACAACGGATTTTTCTTTTCTGATTATTACCAGCCCAACTGGGACTTAACCACTATCGGCGGTGAGTTTGCAATTCTGTCCGGGATCGCACCTACTTATGGATTATGGGTAGCTGAAAAATCCATAGGCAAGAACATGAGTTTTATGATTGGTAACAAACTAAGGAATCTTGGGTTTTTCACCGCTTCCTGGCATAATGGCATGTATAATTTTTATAACCGCGATAAAATTCATACGAACTTTGGTTACAACACTTTCGTGGCTTTGGACAATGGTATAGAAAAGGGAATAAAGTGGGTATGGCCTGCCAGCGATCACGAGATGATGCAGTACACCCTGCCTCAGTATATCGATAAGCAGCCGTTTTCTGTTTATTACATGACGGTCAGCGGTCACTTTCCGTACAGGAGAGGCGGTAACGCCATGACAAGAAAAAACTGGGATACTATCACCGGTCTCAGAGACATTCCCGGCGAAGACCTGTCAGATCCGGTACGCTCTTATCTGGCATGCAACCTTGAGCTGGAATATGCCATGGAGTATTTGGTATCCACCCTTGAGGCTGCGGGGATTGCCGATGATACTGTAATAGTGCTGTCTTCGGATCATTATCCTTATGGTCTTCAAAGCAGTGAATTGACGGGATTCGACAAGGACAACCTTGATGAATTGTTTGGTTTTGAAGTCCGTACTCTGGCTGAAAAGGATCGCAATGCTCTCATAATCTGGTCCGGCTGCCTGGAGAAAGATTACAAGAAACTGGCGGTGGAAGTAAGTTCGCCAACATGCGCGGTTGACATTCTGCCCACTCTTTGCAATCTTTTCGGACTGGAATATGATTCCCGCCTGCTTGCCGGCCGCGATGTCTTTTCAGATACAATGCCGCTGGCATTCTGGCCAAATCGAAGCTGGAAAACAGACATGGGTTATTACGCCGATGGCATTTTCACGCCTTCCACAAACGATGCTATCCCCGAAGGTTATGTAAACCGTATCAGAAATATTGTTAATGGCAAGATCACCTACTGCGAAGAAGTTATTGTACTTGACTACTTTAATGTCATTTTTAACCATGACGGAACATTAAGAGACACAGACCAGTAGCGCAAAAGCCGCCTGAACAACCTCATCAAGCGGCTGATACCTTTGCGTTAACGCTTTGTTTAGTATATCTCAATATCAAATATTTTTATAGTTGATTTATTCCCCGCCACGTCAGTATCATTTTGTACAAGCCTAAACTCTCTTACATTATTTTTATAGACAGGATTCCCCCACTGAGAAAACGGAATATCCACATCAACAACTTTTCCTTTTTCTGTTTTTATATGTGAAACTCGTATAACAGGTTCAGTTTCACTTTTCGTTACAAACTGAAATCTCCATCCTGCTCCATCCCCCAATACATTTAATCGTATTCCTGAGCCTTCCCTTGATTTCTGTATAATAGTTGCATCATCAGTACTGACACTGACACTTCTACTATGATTTCCTCTTATATAATTCACTTCTACGGTCAATACATCCCTTGACTGCCCGTTTATAATCTCCTTGTTTGTATTCATTTTTACAGTAGCGTTACCACCGATTCCCCATTCAATTGGCATATCGGTATCTGTATCTGCAAAGCGAACAGGCAATGTAGCGAATCTGGAGCTTTGAGAAGCAGCGTCTTGAGATAGGCTGGCAGAAAGCCCTTCCGGTTTGGGAATTGAACTGATAGACGGCGGCGGGCCTGCTTTGAATTCAAGAAATAATTCCGGCCCGGGTGTTTTAATCCATTTGGTTTTGATTATTGCACTGATTACCGGAATATCTTTTGGCGGATAAATATGAGTTTGACTAAGTACCAGAATAATACTTTCAGCCGTAACCTGAAACTTAATATCGCCCTTTAGAAAATTCCTGTTGTTGAGTTTGGCTATCCAGTTATCACCGGTAAACTCAAATTTTAATTTATTCGGCCCTATGGGCACAGCAGGCAGTTTATTCAACTCTTGTTGTAACATTGACGGTAAGCCAAATTGCAGAGCAGAAGACGGTTCACTGGTCTGCGCAATAGCAGGCGTTTCACCGAGTTTCGGAGCTTCAGGCTGAACGCCTCCCTGTTTGACTGCGGGGGCGGCGTTCATAACTTCAACCGTACCGTTTTCGTATCTTATCGAAAGTATATCAGCTATTGAAAGTACAATTGTTGGCCCGTCTAAATGATTAATACGCTTGTACCTGATTTCAGAAGACGATATTTCAATAACTTTTGCCTCGAGCATGCTTCCGTCTTTTAAGACGATTAAATCCTGAGCGCCGACAGAAATCGCAAAAACAAGAAATAAAAACGCCATAAATTTGTTTTTCATTAAAAACTCCATAACTCAAAAGATAGATACAACATTTAACTTGCTGTACGGTAATTATTTAATAAATAACGCGCTTCCCGCAAGTTGTCAATTGGTTTTATAGTCAATTAGCATATAAAACAAGCAAAAATAGTCGAAAAGTGGGTAATTTTATGACTTTTCAAGAGCTTTTTATCATAAATATAAAAGAATTCCGAAAATCACACAAAATTTCACAGGCAAAACTTGCAGAGATGTGCGAATCTTCTCAAGCCTATATTGCAGAGATTGAAGTGGGAAAAAAATTCCCTTCGCCTGAAATGATTGAAAGAATAGCCTCTGCGTTTGACATTGAATCGTATTGTCTGTTTCAAAATACATCAGCAGTACATGATCGGGCGCTTACTCCATTGCAAAGAAATGAAATAGCCAGTGCAATCTATGAATTTACTATAAAAACTGTCAGTCATTATTAATACAAAAACATAAAAATCATTGGCAGGCTGCGTTCAATAATTGCACAAATGTATGCCCAATAAATGTTTCACGGGGTGGCGGAGGCAAAAGTGCCGTGCCCCGCCACGGTGCTTTTGGCCTCCGGCAGGACCCCAAGAAATATCTTTAGGCATACATTTATGACAGTGTAAATTGCAGGTCAAGTTTAGGACGAGCTTAATTCATATTCCCCAGATGTTTCTGTATCAACTCCAGCTTGAGGCTGCGCAGTTTTTCGGTAATCGAAACTTTGTAAATATGAGGGTTTAAGAGCCGTTTGTAGGTTGAGTCAAAACTTTCAAGGCTTGCGGCGGCGCAGGCTTTGATTTCAGCTAACGGCGGGGAGTCTTCAATCACTTTCCCGGCATTAATGCGTTTTTTCAGGAGAGCCTGCGCGCTTCCTTCGATGGTATGATAAAAATGCCGGTAGTCGGCGGACGAGTGCCAGAAACAGCAGCGCTGCCCAGCTTTCGGTTCGTCCGTTCCGTCGTCAATGCCAAGAACGTCCGCGACCGCGTTTCCCGCCGCATCCTTGATCCGCCACACCTGTTTAATGCCGGGGTTAGTAGCAATAAAATAATTAGTACTGATACAATAATAACTGCTGGTAATATATTTTTGAGTTTTTTCTTGCTTTCTGTGTATAATTGATTATTAATCATAAAATAGGTATTTATTATGCCATATTTTTTATTATAATGTTTTTCAAAAACTTGTCTGCTTTCATTGGGAGTATTTTCCATTAAAATCCTTATTAATGATCCTTTATTTGCCTCTTCTTCTTGTAAAAATATTTTTATTTTTTCTTTGTCATTGCCCATTTTTTTTATTGCAGAATAATAGTTTTCATAAATTCTTTGGTTCTTTTTTTTTGCAATTTTTTCATCTTTTGCAAATTGTTTATTAATTTTTGCTACTTGCATTAATCCAGAAGCATAGATTTGAGAATGTAAACTTAAAACATTATTGATACCATATTTAATAATTAATACCTAAGATATGTATTTTTACGGTTATTTACCTATAAATCATATTCCATATAATACATTTATTTTTCTTCATTCTTTTTGACCTTTTCTGTGAGTTAAGTCCCCGCGCTAGGACGGCGCGGAAAGACGAATATATGTGGGGCAAAAAGAATTTTTCTTATTACATTACTTAATAATTATGCCTATATTCAATTCTGCGAAACTTTCGCCTAACGTCCTGTTAGGCGAAGTAAAAATCTGTTTTTTATTCCAAAAATTGTATATTCTCCTACTCACTATAATGCATTATAAGTAAAATCCTGAATAATAAATCGCATTGCTTTTTTGTTTTTGTTTTCCAATCTTCTTCAAGTGCAAAGCCAAAATATGGACTCCAATTGCGTTCCTGAGGCTTAATATTATAGTTAATAGTTAAATCATCGCCAATTAACGAAAGCAAATATTTGTATTTATTTTTTAGTAATTTTACATTTTTAACTATTCCACAGCGGGCAAATAATTCCATTATATCAAGCGGAATACTGTCCTCATTCGTGAAATTAAGAATTTGCATTTGCAAACCGATAAATGCAAAACAAGGCCCAACAAATTGCCCTTTTATATATGTATAGACCATTTCATTTGATTGTTGGAAGGATAATAAACGATTAACACTTTCCCCTAATATGGAAATATTCTTTTCATTCCGCCATCCTTTACTGTGTGCAAGAATACGAAGATGATATAAACAAGGCCATAATGTATTTGGTTTGAAGCACAATTTTTTTCTGTGATTATCAATTACTTCATCCAGATTTTTATAGTTTAGTACATTGGCGAATGTTTTATGTGAAAAATGTATATCGTGTTTCAAATCAATAAAACTATTTTTTGGTAAAAGAGATTCATAACCTGCTCTGATAATAATTGAACTTCTCATAAGGTATAAACCAGAAGCTGTGTATGTATAATCTGTATCAGGAGCTTTTGGTCCTTTTTCCCTATAAGCAGAATAATCAAAAGGTTCTTTTGATAAAAAAGAATTAACCGCTTTTGAAACATAACCATTTTTGGGCGAAAAGCCCTTTTCAGCAAGATAACGCAACCCAACTTCCATGTTGTCATACATACCTGCATTATATATTCCGCTTTGGCCATGAAAATGATTGCCAATCCACCCGTCAGGTTTTTGTGATTGAACAACGGTTTGAACATTTTTTTGGGTGATTATTCTATCCAATAAAATTTCTTCTTCTTTTTTGGTTAATTTACCAATTATCTCCTTTTTAACCCTTAATGCAATAGAAGGGTCTGCATTTTCGAGTAAATAATCAATAATTCTTTGTTTTATATTATTCATACTATCCTTTTACCATATATATATTATTTTGCCAATACATAACCAATAATTTCAGATTTTTATTTCGCCTAACGTTCCGGCGGTATACGACGGTTTGCCAGCCCGTATAAGGGCTTGTAAATGGTATTGTAACTTCACAAATAATTATGAATAGTGATAAGATTGTTATGACTATATTAATTTCAATTGTTTTTTGTATTTTATTATTGAATATAACCTTATCAATGGGAATGTATATGCAATTATTAATGAAAAAATGTATAAAAAATCATATATGTAAAATATTTGATAATTATTTTAATTATGACATACTGTTGTCATAATATGTTTTTATGATTATATTAAATAGTTTTTGTATGGAAGACTATTAATTTTAATAAGTAAAGACTTGGAGAAAATTAAATGAGAACTATGTTAAAAGCAATGAAAATGCCAAAAAACAAAATTCCCGAGGACAAATTGTGTATATTTGAGAATATTGTCCAAAAATACTATGTTCCAAACCGTGGTAGTAATGAGGGCGACAGTAAGTTTATGGAAGCAATTGGGGAGCA
>JAIRRJ010000015.1 GCA_031256035.1 Treponema sp.
AATTGCTCTTCCCGCCGGTATCTGCGGTGGGACTTCAAGGGTAACAGGCACTTTTACTTCACCGACCAGCGTCCGCCGTTGTACGTGTATGTACCGGCTTCGCTCCTGTTAGTCCAATAAAAGAATTCGAAGCCGTTGCCGAAGGAAGGCAGCCCCCAGCCATACACATAAACACCTGCCCCTATGACAATGGTGGCAAGCCTGTTTATTCCGAACGCTCCTTCTCCGATATGGTTTACGCTGCCGGGAATAACAACGCTGGTAAGCTGGTTTATTCCAAACGCTGTATCTCCGATATATGTTATGCTGTCAGGAATAACAACGCTGGTAAGCTGGTTTCTCCAAAAAGCCCCTTGTCCGATTTGGGTAATACTGTCAGGGATGACAAGACTGGTAAGCTGATTATCTGCAAAAGCCCTGTCTCCGATAAAGATAACACTGTCAGGGATATTTACAGCCGTGAGTTGGTTTTCTGCAAAAGCTCCGTCTCCTATGTTTGTAACACTGTTTGGGATGGTAACACTGGTAAGCAGATTATTGGCAAACGTAAAAATATCAATATTGGTAACACCGTCGGGGATAGTAATGCTGGTCAGCTGGTTTTCCCTGAATGCGCCATACCCAATGCTGGTAACAGCGCCGGGAATAGTTATGCCGGTTAGCTGGTTTCCGGCGAACGCTTCACGTTTAATGTGCGTAACACTGTCAGGAATGGCAATGCTTGTGAGTTGTTTTTCTTCAAATGCGTTCTCTCCGATACTTGTAACCGGCAGTTTCTTTATTTGCATGGGAATTATGACATCTTTCTTTTTACCGGTATATCCGGTAATTTCCACGGCTTTACCGTCGTTTATGACTTCAAAGGTAAAATTCCTGTTCAGGAAACATGCCTGAAACAGCGCGATGGTTATCACTGCAAAACACAAAAAGGCTTTCCCTTTCATCAAAATGTTCCCACGTATTGTTATTATGCCGGGAGGATACGTGCAAGTCAATATCATTGCACAAAGCAGGCGCACATTCGGGTGTGTTTTGCGACAAGCGTAATGTTATGCGTAATATTCTTGACACTTAACAATGAAAATTGTACATTGAAGACCTGCACAGCATTGAATACATCAGGGAACTGTACAAAATTAAAATAGACGCCATAACGGAGGCGATGAAAAACAACGGCATCAGGATGGGAACTGCGAACCATGATTTTCTACCGTTTCCCGTTCAAAAAAACAATGTAGGGTTGTAAATAATGCCCGCTAAACGCCGCATTTGACGGCTTGACTTTATTCCGATCTCATGTACTATATGGTAAAGAAGAAATTCGGTGCCGTTATACGGCTAAAACAGGAGAAATTGCCAAACTTCGTTTGGCTTTGATCAAACTGCCGCTTCGTTGCTACGCAACGGCGCGGCGAAACAAAGGAGAAATTATCATGAATTTAAACGAACTAAAACACGCAAATCTAAAAAAATGGGTCGAGGAGGCGGTTAGCCTTATGACCCCGGATTCTGTGGAAGTATGTGACGGCACCAAGGCCGAATACGACAGGCTTATCAAACTTCTGGTGGACGCGAAGCTTGCCACACCCTTAAAAAAACGGCCTAACAGCTACCTTTTCCGCTCTGACCCTTCGGATGTGGCGCGGGCGGAAAGCCGCACCTTTATCGCCAGCAAAAACAAGGACGATGCCGGCCCCACAAACAACTGGACCGATCCTGACAAACTCAAGAAAGAAATGTCAGACCTGTACCGGGGCTGCATGAAGGGGCGGACAATGTACGTTATCCCCTTCTCGATGGGGCCTGTCGGTTCTAATATCGCGAAAATCGGCGTTGAAATCACCGATTCCCCCTACGTTGTAGTAAATATGCACATTATGACCCGCGTCGGAACCAAAGTCCTTGATGTTTTAGGAGCAGACGGTTTCTTTGTCCCTTGTCTCCACTCCATCGCCCATCCTCTTGCCGCGGGTCAAAGCGACAACGGCAAATGGCCGTGCGAACCCGATGTCAATAAAAAGTACATCTCCCACTTCCCCGACACTTACGAGATTTGGTCATACGGTTCAGGCTACGGCGGAAACGCCCTGCTCGGCAAAAAGTGCCTTGCGCTGCGCATTGCCTCGGTACTTGCCCGTGATGAAGGCTGGCTTGCCGAACATATGCTCATCCTCAAAATCACAAACCCCAAGGGCGATGTTAAATACATGGCGTGCGCCTTCCCCTCAGCCTGCGGCAAGACAAACCTCGCGATGTTGATCCCCACCCTGCCCGGCTGGAAGGTCGAGACTGTCGGAGACGACATTGCATGGATGAAGTTCGGCGCGGACGGCAGGCTTTATGCCATTAACCCCGAAGCGGGTTTCTTCGGTGTAGCTCCGGGAACAAACAATCATTCCAACTTTAACGCAATGGAATCCATCAAAGAAAATACAATCTTTACAAACTGCGGTCTCACAGAAGACGGAGACATCTGGTGGGAACAGATCGGCTACGGCGCGCCGGGCAAGGAAATTATCGACTGGAAGGGACGGTCAAAACCCTCTCCGCAGGACGACAAGATTCCCAAAGGCGAAGGCGCAGAGCCTGTCGCTCACGCCAACGCCCGCTTTACAGCTCCTGCAAGGCAATGCCCGGTTATCGCTTCTGAATGGGAAGACCCCAAAGGCGTGCCGATAAGCGCGTTCCTGTTCGGCGGCAGGCGGCCTGCCACAGTACCCCTCATCAACCAGAGCAAGGGCTGGGTTCATGGCGTGTTCATGGGTTCGATCACCGGTTCGGAAATTACCGCCGCGGCACTTGACCTTCAGGCCGGTACGATCCGCCGCGACCCCTTTGCCATGATACCCTTCTGCGGTTACCACATGGGCGATTATTTCAACCACTGGATTAAACTTGGCAAGAAAGCCGAATCAGAAGGCCACGGCGACAAACTGCCGAAAATCTTCTTCTGCAACTGGTTCCGCAAGGATAAGGACGACAAGTTCATGTGGCCGGGTTACGGCGAAAACAGCCGCGCCCTTGCGTGGGTGTTCGACCGCTGCGACAACAAAGACAACTGCGTAGAAACTCCCATCGGCAACCTGCCCAAGCCGGGCGCGATTGAACCGCCTGCCGGTGTAAGCGCAGAAGCGATGAAAGACCTCTGTTCGGTTGACATCGAAGGCTGGAAGAAAGAAATCGCAGACGTGCGGCAGAACCACTATCCCAAGTTCGGGGACAAGCTGCCGAAAGAACTGTACGCGGAACTGGACGCTATTGAAAAGCGGCTGAACGGGTAATTACCCGCAAATTCTATAGAGGAGGAAGTGCGATGAAAAGAATCGGTTTAATTGCGCGGGAAACTTCGTTGCAAAAAGCGTTAGCTGTTTTATTCTGCGCAGTGATGATTTTAACGGTTGGGTGCAAAAAAAGCGCCTCAGGCGGCAAAGAAATAACTCTGGTAAGCAACAAGATTGAGATTGACGAAGCCCTGAAAGGCTATGCGGCAGTGTACGAAAAACAATCCGGCATAAAGGTGAACATAAAGAGTTTCGGCGGTGAAACCCCATATGCGCCTAACATTGCGGCAATGTTCAATTCGGGGACTGAGCCTGAAATCTTCGTTATTGAGGGCAAAGCCGGATACGATGACGCCAAACGGTCAGGAAGAATTGCCGATCTGTCAGGCGAACCCTGGGTTAGAGACACCGATGTGGCGTATGTTGATCCGGCGGGCGGCAATGTTATAGGTTTCCCGGTCGCAATCGAAGGATGGGGGCTTGGCTACAACAAAGCGCTCCTCGCAAAAGCGGGAATAGATCCCAATACATTAACTAACGCTGCGGCAATTAAGGCGGCGTTTGAAAAGATTGACTCACAGAAGAGCCAGCTTGGCATTGACGCCGTTGTTTCTATGGCAGCCGGTCCCGGCATGACATGGGTAACAGGGCTTCACGGCGTAAACGCGTACCTTACCCTTGGCCTGCCGTACAACAATTCCACACGGTATATTGATATGCTGAACAACGGTCAGGTTGACAATGCACGCCTTACCAAGTTTGCCGAATACTATAACCTGCTGTTCAGGTATGCCAACAGGAATACCCTGCTAACAGGCGGCTACGACCAGCAGCTCGGCGATTATGCTGTCGGCAAGACGGTATTTATTCACCAGGGAAACTGGACGGATCCTACTTTTAAGGATTTGGGCATAACATTTGATATGGGCTATGTCCCCCACGCGTTCCTTGATGAAACAACAGACGCTATCTTTGTCGGCGCGCCTTCATGGTATCTGGTGAATCCAAAAGCCAAGAATGTAGACGAAGCCAAAAAATTCCTTATCGCCATGGCCAGCACGCCGGAAGGGCATGACTACATGGTCAACAAGGCGGGAATGGTTCCTGCGTTCAAGTCTGTTACCCTCAGCCCCGCCGGGCAGTTATCAAAAGCTGTTCAGGAATGGTCAAGCAAGGGTAAGATTTACGCATGGCAGCAGAATGAAATGCCGGACGGATTCGGCATGAACACTCTGGGGCCGGTATTCCATCAGATGGCATCAGGGCAGATCACCGTTCAGGAATTTGTCAGGTTGTTTGCAGCCGCAGTCGCCGGGATAAAGTAAGAAAAAATTACCACAGAGTAACACGGAGTTAAGATAAATAAATTATCTTCTCAAGTGTTACTCTGCGGCCTCCGTGGTTTGTAATCAGGAGATTGTATGATCAAAGCAAAGATCCTAAGCGACAAGCCGCGAAATTCCCTTCTGTTTTTCCTGTTCCTCTTTCCTTCGGTTTTTGCGTTTATCATGGTTATCATCATTCCGTTCCTCATGGGAATATACTATTCATTCACAAACTGGAACGCGATAACTGGTACTGCCGTCGAATGGGCAGGCTTAAAAAACTATCTGGCTGTAAAGTCGGATATTACGTTCCTTCATTCATTTTTGGTTACGGTGGCTTATGCATTAATGAATATTACCGTACTGAACGTGTGCGCGTTTTTTATGGCGCTCCTTGTAACAAATAATCTGAGATTAAAAGGCCTTTACCGCGCCGGTTTCTTCCTGCCAAACCTCATCGGCGGGATTATTCTGGGCTATATCTGGCAGTTCATATTCAACAATGCCCTGCCCTCTTTCGGAGGCATGATAGGATTTTCCTGGCTCAAGGAACACCAGTTCCTAGCCGACAGGTATCTGGCGTTATTGGGGATTGTCATTGTCGGCACATGGCAGTACGCCGGCTACATTATGATGATCTACGTGGCGGCGATACAGGGCATTCCAGATTCGCTTTTGGAAGCCGCTGAAATTGACGGCGTAAACTACAGGCAGAGGCTCAGGCACATTGTGTTTCCGCTTGTAGCTCCCGCTTTTACGGTTTCAATGTTCCTTACGCTGGTTAATTCTTTCAAACAGTTCGATGTAAACTATGCGCTTACAGCAGGAGGCCCTTCGGGAATGTTTATGGGAAAGGCTCTTATGACAAATGAGTTTCTTGCGCTTAACATTTTCCAGACAGCGTTTGCCTACCGCCAGCTTGCACAGGGGCAGGCAAAGGCGATAATCTTCTTTGTTGTGCTTGCAGCCATTTCACTTATTCAGGTGCGGGCAAACAAAAAGAAGGAGATTGAAATGTGATGAGCAAAAAGAGAAAAATCATCATTCTTGAAATCCTCGCGCTATTGATTTTCATTCTCTATATGCTGCCTTTCGCACTTGTAATAATAAATTCCGCAAAGCCGTCCCTCAAAATCATAATGGACCCGCTGGCACTTCCTGAAAACCCCTCGCAGCTTATAACCAACGTAAGAACGGTACTGGAAAGCCCCAATGTCCATTATGTGTCATCGTTTGTTTCCACCTTAATTATTACGGTAAGTTCCGTCAGCCTTCTGATACTTAATTCTTCCATGGCGGCATGGGTTCTGGTGCGCACCAAAACAAAACTGTCCAATGTGATATTTATGGTGTTTGTCGCCGCCATGGTAATACCTTTTCAGGTAGTAATGTTCCCTCTTATAAGCTGGTTTCATCTTCTCGAGGTTAAACTAGGTTTGTTTAATACGTCTTTCCGTCTTCTGCAAAATTATCCCGGGATAATTTTTGCATACTTGGGCTTTGGCTCCTCGCTTTCGATATTCCTCTTTCACGGTTTTATCAAGACGGTTCCCCTTGAGCTTGAAGAATCAGCCACCATCGACGGCTGTTCAAAACCTGCCGCATTTTTTAAGATTATTTTTCCGTTACTTACCCCTATCACCGTAACAATAGTCATCCTCAACAGCATATGGATTTGGAATGATTTTATGCTGCCTCTCCTGATACTCGGTTCGGGTAACGCTGTGCGGACACTGCCTCTGGCCATTGCGGGTTTCGTCGGCTCGTTTGTCAAAAAGTGGGATTTAATTCTAACCGCGACTTTGATGGTGATGCTGCCCGTTGTTGTCATGTTCCTGATACTGCAAAAGCATATTATCAAGGGTATTGTGGATGGAGCAGTAAAGGGTTAAGCAGATCCATATCAGGCTCAATGTGAATTAGCCTTGATGAAAAACCAGCGGCGTTAGCTGCACCAATACCGGCTGCTTTTGGCGCGGGTAACTTCGTTGCAAGTTGCGCAGACGCAATATCCTTAAGGCCGTTTCCGGTTACAAGCGATACTACAAGCGCGTCTTCGGGTATACGTTTCTGCTTCGCTGCTTTTATCAAACCGGCAGTTCCGGCAGCTCCCGCAGGTTCTGCAAAAACACCGGATGTTTTTCCAAGCAGGCGCATGGCGGCAAGAATTTCTTCATCACTGACATTGACGGTAATGCCGTTTGACTCATCTATTGCGGCGAGAGCTTTGTCTCCGTTACGGGGAGCGCCAACTGCGATGCTGTCAGCAAGGGTATTTTCATCCATCCACTCAATGGGGGAATTATTTTCAATAGCGCGGTTTACCGGGCAGCAACCTTCCGCCTGCACGGAGATGAGGCGCGGCAGTTTATCGATAAGGCCCACGGCATAAAGGTCTTTGAAACCTTTCCAGACGCCGGCAATCGTACAGCCGTCTCCGACAGAAAGGGCGACATAATCGGGACTGTTAAAGCCCAACTGTTCGGCGATTTCAAAAGAGACTGTTTTCTTTCCCTCTGACAAATAGGGGTTAACCGCGGCGTTGCGGTTATACCATCCGTACTTTTCGATTGCCGCTGCGGAAAGGCGGAAGGTTTGTTCGTAATTGCCCTTCACGCTGATAACTGTCGCTCCGAACATCAAAAGCTGGGTTACTTTGCCTATTGGAGCGCGTTCCGGCACAAAGATAACGGACTTTAACCCCATCGCGGCGGCGGCTCCTGCAAGGGAGGATGCAGCATTCCCTGTCGAAGAACAGGCGACAGTATCCTTGCCCGCGTGAAGAGCGCGGACTGCGGCAATCGCCGAAGCGCGGTCTTTAAGGCTTGATGTGGGGTTGAGACCATCGTCTTTTACATGTAGATTTTTAAGCCCCATAGCTTCACCTAACGCCTCTGTTTTATACAGCGGCGACCAGCCTGCGCGCAACATACAACGAAGTTCCCCGCGCAAGGGGCTGAGTCTTGCGCCTTCTTCAATGGGCAGGAGTTCAATGTAACGCCAAATCGAAAAATCTTTGCTGCTGGTTAGTATCTCTTTTGTCAGGCGCGATTTTATGTATTCATAGTCGTAGACAATTTCCAAAACTCCGCCACATTTTGCGCAGGTATAAGTATCATGCCCCGCATCAAATTCTGCGCCGCATTTGACACAGACAGCGGCTTTTACATTTCTCATGTTGTCCTCCTGACAGCAAAGCATTTTCTCGAATTTTCATCACGCAAAGGCGCGGGAGTTTGTAGGAAAAGCCAATTATTTTCCGACATCATATTACACTCTCAGTTTTCCCTTTCCTTTTCCCTGTTATTATGCGCTATTCTTCACTGCATTGCGCCCATTCAGGCATTT
>JAIRRJ010000083.1 GCA_031256035.1 Treponema sp.
GATGGGCGACCCGTCTTGTTGTGATAATAGTGCGGTTCTATGAGGTTGCACAACTGTGTCCACGGGATGATTTTGTCCATCGTTTCCAGAAATATTTCCCGCCGCGTTTTCTTTCTTCGATTAGCGTACTCTACATCGCTGAATGTTGTTTGCTTCACATAGATCATCCCTTTCCTGCTTTTATTATACCATGTAACGATTATCAACCTCAATAAATTGTCCATCCCTGAGTTCCTGTTTCTGTAAAACTGGGTGTCAGTACCATACCCTGTTTTTGATTTAACGCTTTGATAAGAGAAATACGGCGGCAGGGGTTACAGTAGATCATCATAAAGCCGCCGCCGCCGGCGCCGGAAATCTTCGCCGATTCCGCGCCGTTATCCATTGCATATTGGTACAATTCATCCAAAAATGAATTTGAAATTGATGAAGCGGCGTTTTTCTTTGCAAGCCAGCCGTATAAAAGACAATTTGAGAATCCTTTGAAGTCCCCTTTAAGCAGGGCTTCTTTCATAAAAACCGCCTGTTTTTTCATTTCGTGCATGCTTTCTATATTTTTGCTGTCGCCTTTTTGCGTGTGCTGTATCTGCTCATTAATTATGTTCGCGCTTTCCCGTGAAACTCCTGTGTAGTATAAAACGAGCGAAGCCTCAAGCTCGTTTCTGATCCAGCGTTTGAGTCTGAGCGGATTAACGATAACCCGCTCATTTTCATAAAACTCCATGAAATTAAAACCGCCGAATGTCGCCGCATATTGATCTTGTTTGCCGCCGGCAAGACCTGCATCATCACGCTCAATTTTACAGGCAAGGGCGGCGATGTCGTATTCGCCTAACGGCAGATTAAGCCATTCCTCATAGGCCTTGATTATTGCCACTACCATTGTCGAAGAAGATCCAAGCCCGGAGCCGGCGGGGGCGTCTGAATAGGTAGTCATTTTGAAAGACAAAGGCTTTTTTACAAAATCGGACACAATTCTGTTGTAGATGTTGGTATGCAGGGGTAGGGTTGAAGATGCAGGGAGCTTTACTGCCGCCGTATACTCTTCTTTTTTTCCTAAATCGGCGGCGATAAACTCCACCTTGCCCGAATCATTCGGTTCGATGGTACACCAGGCGTACATATCCACAGTTGCGTTTAGCACATAACCGCCGTACCGGTTGTAATAATCGGCGATATCTGTCCCGCCGCCTGCAAGTCCCAGCCTGAGAGGCGCTTTTGAACGGATTAACATTCGTAAATCTCCGTATTAATTTAATAGTAACTTAACACATGTCTGAAAAGACCAATTGTGTAAGAAAGTAATTTCCTGAGCATTATCGTAATAATATATGGGGTTGGTAATCATATTATATGCTATACTGCCGGAGAGTAAAAATCGCGAATTAAGAAAATAGTCTGTACTTAAGCCGGCAATAATATTTACTTTGTGTTGATGCCAAAGGCTTTCTAAATTACCCTCTTCTGCCGATGCATAAACAGCTTTTTTGTAGATAAAATTACTGTCAGGGTTATTTCTGTTTACGAATGCTGAACTTTTTCCCCTTGGATAATAGAGTGTAAATAAAAGATACTGGCTGTTTCCGCCGGGAGAAATCCCGTTCCCCAGCCACTGTCCCCTGTTTGTATATCCGTGGATTATCTGATGATGAAAATAATATGAATACTGCCATTGTAACTGAAAATCCTGAGTCATTTCCATCCAACTGTATTCAAAAAGCACTTGAAAGTATATGTTCTTTTCCGGTTTTATTTTAAATGTTTTCCTTAAACCTCCAGTGTAAACAACTGCATGAAACAGATGCCGGAGAAAACCAGGTGAATAATCATCAATTCCCATTTCCCAATACACTTCAAACCCAATCTGCTGAATGACCCATGAAAAACCAAAGGATAATTTCATATCGTCGGGCAATTCATTGGAAGTATCAACCGGCAGAATGTATGGTGCATATTCCCATTCCCAGGGAAGAAGATCCACCCAATTCAGAAAAAACGTAAATCCCGGTATAAATGACGGAGCATACGCAAACGCTGCGCCATGAATCATGGTATACCTGTTAGAGTCGTCATCATCATAATAATCTGATTTTTCAAGACATCCTGTCCAAAGGCGTATTTCCACATCGCCTATGTACCAGTCAAGCCATGGGATGGTTACGCTTTGACGGCGCAATCCGATGTCAAACTTTGGATACGCCGGAGCGTTATTCGAATGGAGTATCGGTGTGAAATACGCTGGCCCCAGCCAGATAGCCTGTGTTCCGAATCCAATAGTCATGGTTTTCCATGTGTAACGGATTTCTGAATCACCGAAATCCCAGTCAAAGAAAGGTTCATCGCCAAAACGCTGTGGAGCGTCTACGCCGCCTTTGCCTTTGTTCGAGTTTGGTCTTTCATATTTCCAAAAATAGCCGTATTCGCTTTCATAAGGAGAGGGCATAATCTCAAAATGGGCATTCTGTGAAAACGCAAAATGCGGCAGTAATGTTAATTCAACGCCGTATCCTTCAAATCTGACGCCTGTTTTGAACAGCGCGTTAAAGCCGCGCCCCTGCCAGAGTACGCCGTCATTGTGCCCGTAAGGAGCGGCAGTGTTACCCGACATGAACAGTTCCGGACCATATACTTTCATGCGGAAATCTCCGAACAGTGAGTAAAAACGTCTGAGGTTTTGTTCCTGCCACGGATGTTCCGTATCATCTGCAATATCCCACACAGAATCAGAAAGAGTCCGGTAGTTGAGGGTAGGGCGCTCCGCAAATCCCTGTAAAACGAGAAAGCCGTAATATTCTTCTTCTGCTGATTTGAGGGCTTCCTGTGCGGGTAGAATACCGGCTAGAAACAGGCAGATTAACATACAAATAATTAAACAGCATTTTTCAGAGTAATTATTCATGCGCAATTTTCCCTTTTTCGATGCGAATTTTTCTGTCGCAATGCTCTACAGTACTCAGACGGTGCGCAATGACAATCAATGTTTTGGTCTTGCTTACATTGTATATCTCTTCCATGATTTTTTTCTCGGTCTCGGTGTCAAGTGCGGATGTCGCTTCGTCAAGCACAAGCACTTCAGGGTCATCGTACAGGGCGCGGGCAATGCCGATCCGCTGAAGTTGTCCGCCCGATAACTGAATGCCGCCTTCGCCGACAATTGTATTAACGCCTTCTTTTGTATGCAGAAAATCCCATATATTTGCCATTTGCAGGGCTTTTTTTATTTTTTCTTCGTCATGTTCTGAACCGAATGAAACATTTTCCGCTACCGTGCCGTCAAAAAGATAAATGCTTTGGGGGATGTATCCGATTTTTTTTCGCCAGCTTTTGATATTTTCATCGGTAAGTGCGGCTGAATCAACATAAACAGTTCCTGAAACAGGTTTATGAATTCCTATAATAATATCTACTAATGTTGATTTGCCGCTGCCGCTCTCGCCCGTTATTGCCAATTTTACGCCTTTTTTTATTTCAAGAGAAACATTTGAGAGAATTTCATCGCCGGTAACATATTTATAATGAATATTTTCAAGGATTATTTTTTGTTCAAAGGCGACAATTTCATCACCTTCAGTTTCAATATTCTGATTCAGGCTTTCATCGACGCTTTCCAGTGTTTTTTGCAGATATGAGATGCCGTTAATGTTGCCCATCCCCCGGTGTATTGACGGGAGTATACGGTAAAGGGCAAGTGCGTACATCGAAATAAGCGGTATAACCGCAGATGCATCGTGATATATCCAGATGATAAAAACAACCGTTGCGACAAGAAGGGAAAATCCCAGACTTTCAAGGATGCTTTTTGGCACATGACCGAGAACATTGCATATAACCTCCGAACGGCTGTACACTTCTATAACATCTCCGTATACGTTCAGAATCTTTTCCCTGTTGCCCTTCAATTTAACAAATTTAAAATTCATCAGGGTTTCTTTTAATGTACGGTTCATGTTCCTGCCGGAGGCAAGCCGTTTTTCGCCCTGCACTCTGCTCATTTTTGTTATACTTGCAAGAAGAATTGTTATCATAATCACCAGAGTAGCGGTAACAACAAGAGTTATCTTCCAGTTTAGTATGATGATAACCGTGTAAACCATAAGCGCTGTAAAAGCCTCAGAAGATAACTGTAAAATATTTAAAATGATACGGTTAACGTCCATTGTTTCGGAATAAATAGAATGTATCAGTTCGCCTGAATTCTTCTGTGCGTATGCCTTGTAGGGAACGGATAAAACAGTTTTGAATACATTTTTTGACAGGTATTTGTACATGCCGGCAGAGTAGCGGTTAACAGCCCAGGTAAGTAAAACAGAATACACAGCGCGGAAAAAATAAAAAAATATGATACCGATGCCCAGAATTATAATAAAGGATTCAGCAGATGTAAATCCAAAATAATCAAATGCTTTTTTATACCAGCCTTCTTCAAGCAGTTTTGGATTCGAAACAATGGAAATGAACGGCATAATGGCTGAAATTCCCAGAGTCTCAACCAGTGAAAAACCGGCAGTCAGTACGATCAAGACCGCAAATAAAATTTTATGCCTGCGGGACAGCAGGCGCAGTAATTTTGTGAGGACTGGCTTTATGATGTTTAGTTTGTTAAAAAGATTAATAATGATGACCTATCGAGAAAGAGTGCTCGTAATTTTTTCCCTGTTCAAAATTACTCAGATTCCATGCAAATGAAAAGCGCATATAAAAGCTTCTCATAAAATCGGGGAAAAAGATCATTTCCAGTCCGCCTGAAACTAGTATATTGTCTCTGTTAAAAGTTTCGCTTAACGGATTGCGGTAGAGAGCCATGTCAAGAATTGGAGATAAATGCATATCAAAGTCAAAAAAACGGTATTTTCGTGAATTAAACCATTCGGACGGCGCAAATCTCAAGGCCTTGACGGGAAAATCAAGGTTGAGAGAAAGCATTAAATCGGCGTAAAAGAGGTCGTTTGAAAACTGTTTGTCCCAGATTCCGCGTACAACGCTCAGAGCCTCTGTGTTTCCATATTTGTCCAAAAAATCGTCTAAAAACCACTGACGGTACAAAAGGCGGCTGGAAATGCCGAAATAATCGTTAATAACAAAGTGGGATGTGCCCGATATTGCAAGATCTATTGTTAGAGCGTTTTCATCCCGGTTTAATCTGAAAAAATCAAAATTATATGAATTGTCGATGGAAACATCAACGCCTTTGCGGTGATTGCGAATCCAGTCAATGCGGTTAAATCCCAGAATATGATTAAGAATCAAAAAAGGGCCTTTATTGATATCAAGAAGGGACCATTCCGGAAATTCATGATTAAAGACAGAACTGATTTTTGGAGTATAGACAAGATTGCCGTAGTTTCCTATGTCAATGCCGGTCGGTATTTCCCATGATATGTAAGGGCTGCTTGACATATAAAAGCCGCTTTGAAAATCGCCGTAATCAGGTTTGAATTTGTCTGGATTTTCCTCGTTATAGATCAGAAATTCGTCGAAACCGAGAGTAAGGGTGGTTGATTTAACAGGCAGTTCAAAGGATAAGCCAGTGACATTTTTGTAAAAATAAGGTTCTTCGGCATCCGCACGATAGTTAAAGAAATGCTCGAACTTGAAGTTCCATGTGTAACCGAAGGCCTTGAACGGAGTGTCAGATCTCAAGCCAAGCAAAAAAATACTCTGTCCTTCTTCGTCATATATATATCCTATGTCGAGCTTAATGGGTTTCATGGTACCCAAAAAATTATTGTCACGCGCTTTCAGGGTCAAGCTAAATCCGGAACTTGACGAATATTTCGGATACGGAACAATCATTATATTCCATGTGTCCCTGATATCAATGGTCAGGTCAACCGGGATTTTTCCGTCTTCCTGCGCTTCCGCGAAAGTGTAATCAATGTTGACCTCTGCCAATACCCTTTCATTAAAAAGAATCCTTTGTTTTTCGCTGACATATTTTTCCAGAGCGGAAAGCCCCGCTATTATTTCACCTTCTTCCAGTTCGCCTTTTTCAATGATAGCGGACGGGCGGGTATAACCCTTTACATTAATGGTGAAAGATTTAATTATAAAAACGGACTTTGAATAATCAAAATCAACGTATTTTGTATCATCAATGGATTTTGCAAAATCCAACGGTTCATCCGGTTCACCCGATTCCTCCTGTGCAAAAACGGGAAAACAAAGAATGCAAAAAATTATACACACGAACAAATTACTTCGCAGCCTCATAGTGGAAACTCTCCTTTTATTATCTTCGTTAATACATTTACTTCACTTTCGGATGCAAGCTCAACCAGGCAAGCGCTGTTTTCATCGGGAACTATAAACGACAGCTTTCCATGTTTTTTCTTTTTATCGCTTTTCATTGCTTCAAGGAACATATTGATGTCAGTATGTGGAAAAGGCGCTGAACATTGATACCCAAATGAAGAAATAACACTTCTTATTTTTTTTGCTCTTGCGCGCGGAGTAATGCCTAGAGCGTAACCTAGTTCGCATGAGCGGATTATCCCCCAGGCAACGGCCTCTCCGTGGGAGATACTGCCCAAACCGGCTGCCGATTCGAGCGCATGGGCGAAAGTATGGCCAAGATTCAAAAGTTTACGTTTTCCTGATTCTTTGAAATCTTCACTTACGATACCTCCCTTATACAAAACTGCTCTTTTGATGCAATAGCGTAATAGTTCGTCGTTGGGCAGTTTTTCAGGAAAGCCGCAGTCTGCAATTACGGGGAGCTTGTCAAGAAAATCATCGCCGTCAAGGATTGCGGTTTTTATCAATTCGCCCATGCCGCTTTTTTTTTCGCGCGCCGGAAGAGTGGAAAGAACATCAAGCGGCATATATACGGTTTCCGCCGGATAAAAACTGCCAACAAGGTTTTTGATGCCGGACAGGTCAAAACCGGTCTTGCCGCCGACAGAAGCGTCTACCATGGCGAGCAGGGTAGTGGCTGCCAATACCAGCCGGCAGCCGCGCATATAAATTGAAGCGGCAAAACCGGTCAAGTCGCCTATTACGCCGCCGCCAACACCGATAAAAATCCCGTCCCTGCCAAGAGCGGCGCTCTTTGCGGCATTCAGTATTGTCTCGACAGCGTTCCATGTTTTGTTTTCTTCGCCGCTTTTCAATACACAGCGGGGAATGTCATAGCCGGCGATTTTATCAGCTATTGATGAAGTATTCTCATCGCAGACTAAAAGAACCTTAAAAAAATCTTCGCATATTTGAGCCAGTCTTGGAATTTCCCGCTCAATGAAAACTTCTGTTTTACAGCCGCCGAACGAAAAAAACAATTAACTCGCCGCCTCGATGTTCAAGAACAGCCTGGAGATAAAAATACGGTTTTCGGTTTCTTCACCGGCGGAATATTGAACGTCTTCCGCGAAAAACACCATTGTAAAGTCGTCAATTCCGCCTGAAAGGATATTTCTGTCTGCTGATTTCAGAAAACTCAAACCGTAATAGTTGCAAATATGCTCAATGATAAATTCAAGATCGCTTGTTCCCAGCAGAAGAACAGCCTTTATTTCTCTTTCCGCTACGTTATGAATAATATCGTCGATAGTGTCTTTGTAATAGGCGATATTTTTTATTGTACGTTTGAAAAAACCGTAGCTTCGATGAATAATTTCATTAATACCTTCCAGTGTTACTACATAGCGGATATTCCTGGCGTTCATTTTTTTTGCCGTAATCCAGCCTTTTTGAATCAAACGTTTTACGATGGAGTTGGTCATGCCAAGTGAAGTGCGCGCCAGTTGCGCAAGGTCCCGCTGTTTTAGGGACAAATTCCGCCTGTCCTGAGCGTAAATATTTTCGAGAATTATATATTCGCTGTCTGTTATGCTGTTTATGGGCATGCTTTTGGAAAAAACTGAAGTTTGTAAAAATTTCAGTTTTCATTAAATAATGAGGAAAAATGTACCTGCCGGAAACCGGCGGACGCTAGCTTAACCGGCGGCCGAAACACGCTCAATAAAGATAAGGCGATTTGTTCAACTATTGAACAACATATCGCAAAATTGGACTTTTATCAATACTTCACTCAGACAGGTTAAAAATATTTATTTCGATGCAATTGATAAGCTCGTTTTTTGTAAAATCGCTCATTTCATGATTTTCATCGAGAAATTCCAGCCAGTTTTGGACAAAATCACCGGCTATTTTTCGGCTTAACGGCAGATGTTTGCCGATTAGAAGGCCTTCGCCTGCTTTGTTCCGTAGAATCGTATTTGTTTTGAAAACAACACGCAGGTCAGTTAGAATGTTTTTTTGAGTTTTAGCCAAAAAAACCATTATTTCGCTGTCGGTTATATCAACCTTTGAGAATTTTTTATATACGGAGTAATCCCATTGATCCAGGGGCAGCCTGATGCGGGTAAGCAGCTCCTGGCTCTCCAGCGATGCACCTTCGTCTGTGGTAAAAAAGCGTGAAGAAGAAACCCAGCGCGAAGAATGGGCGCCTCGAATTTCAAACAGCGCGTCAAGAGCGGCCAGCGGTGCGCTTGTGTCAAGAAGCCGTGCCGGGCAGCAGATATTGCCGCCGATTGTTGCAATATTCCTTAGCTGAACGCCGGCTATATTTTCCAGACAGGCGCTGAAAATTTCAGGGACGATTTTTCCCAGCCTATATATCTGATTTAGTTTTGACATTGCGCCGATTTCAAGATAGCGCTCGGTGCGGGTGATGCGGTGCAGCTCTTCCAGTTTATCAAGGCAGAGTATTATCGGCGGCAGGGTAAGAGTGTTCTTTCCCTGCCTCCAGACAATGTCGGTGCCTCCGGCATAAGGCTTTGCATCGGGAAAGCGGCTCCATGCTGAAAAGAGTTCATGGAAAGACGCCGGAAAAAAAACCTGACTAAGAGGAGCGTCCATATAACCTCTTATGGCGGATGCCGGAAATAATATTTACAGCCTCTAGCAAATTTTCAACATTGGTGCAGCGGCATTTTATTCCGCTGAAACCAATGAGAATTTCTTTTTTTGAAGGGCTTAAGGTTCTGTCAAGGAGGGCACTGGTACACAGGATTTTACCCGGCATACAATAGCCGCAATTTCCCAAATTCGCAAGCCGGAAACCGTCCATGATTTCATGATATTCGATGGTCTGGGAAAAACCTTCGATAGTGATGATTTCGCTGCCTCTGATCTTAAACGCCGGCAATAAACAGGCGGGGCTGACCTGCCCGTTAAAAATAACCGTACAGGCTCCGCATTGCCCTTCCAGGCAGCTTGTTTTGGAGCCAAGAAGTCCAAAGTTCCCGCGCAGAATATCTATGAGCCTTACGCCCGCTTCGGTGCGTACCACAACATCTTCTCCGTTCAAGATAAACCCGATAGTCATTGCTCTGAATCCTTTTTATGCCGCGAAGCTTCCCATATTTGATCTTTTCTGATGGGGATGGAATTAAAACAATGATCCATCGCCTGGGAAACAGCCTGCAAGTACGCCGCCGGTATGCACGTAAAAGGAAGCTCTCCTATACCTTTCGGCTCTCCTGTTGAATTTCCCAAAAAGTTTATTTCAACAGGCGGAATTCCCGCCGGATCAGGAATGGCGTAATTATCATATTGATTCACCGGCAGAATTCCGTTGACATAATCAATATTTTCGGTGAATGACCAGCCGAGCGCCTGGATGACGCTGCATGAAAGGCTTCTTTTGGCTTTTTCCATGGAAATTATTTTACCGCCGTCAATGGCAAGCCAGATGCCGCGGATTTCAGGATTACTTTCAACCGGATCAATTGTTACTTCAACAACAGCAGCAGCCCGGCTTGGTTTTGAAAATCCCGAAATATCCGTTACCTTTCTGCCGTCCCACAATGCGCCGGATTGAGGCTTTGCCGAACGGCGCACCGTTATGGGAAGAGGATCACGGGTCTTCTGTTTGCGGATGGCAAGGCAGCATTTTTCAACCAGTTTTGTAATTGCCGTGATATTTCTGGAAGAGCAAGCGGGGCCTGCGTCGGGCGCATTCGCCGTAATTATACGCACCATCTCCGGTTCGATAGAAAGAATCTCAGAGGCGATCATTGACCAGACTGAAATAAAATCTTCATCGGAGCAGATCATGCCGGTTTTAATTTCCAGACTGCCTTCTTTCGTCAATGTAATTTCAACGCTGTATGAGCCTGAACCAGAATAGAGAAGGCCGTTTACCTGATAGCCGATGGCAATTCCGACGCCCCTCAGGTTCTCTCCTTTTTCCTGAGTTTTTCCCTTTCTGCTTTGACGCAGTAATTCATAAGAAGCCCATTTACGGTAATAACCGCTCATTGCCGCCGCCGTATTGATAAGTTCATCGGTTTGTATTTCGCCGGGGATTCCGCTTTTCTTAATGTTTTTTCGCCATTGGGCGGGGTCAAGCATAAGTTCATCGGCTATATGGGAAACATGGCGTTCCATGGCAAAAAGACCATGGGCAATGCCGAAACCGGAAAACGGCCCCTGCGGCGGAATATTTGTACCCTTTGCGGAAGCGGTTAGGCTGATATTGTCAAAATTATAGAAACCGAGGCTTCCAAGGCAGGTTTGATCGAGAATTTCATTGGCGTTAACCGCATGAGAGCCAAGGTTAACAAACAAATCAATCTCCGTGGCGGTTACTCTTCCTCTTTCATCCAGAGCGCTTGATATGTTTACCCGGGTCTTAAAACGTTTTGGAGAAAAAAGGAAATCCTCTCCCCTGTTCAGAATGAAACGAACAGGCCGCTTGGTGATAAATGTTCCCAGGGCTGCATGGCAGGCGATAAGTGAAGGATACGTCAGTTTGCCGTCCATGTGCAGGCTGATGGAAGTCGGAGAAACCATGAGTGCGGAATGATCAATTCCCAGGGCAATGGCAACGGAGTTTTTTACATGATGCGGCCACTGGGTTGCAGTCCTTACGATCAGTATCTTTTCGTTTTTTTTAGCCTTGGTATTCCCGGTTTCTTCCGCAGTGTTTTGTTCATACCAGGTAACAGCCCCTGTCGGTTCGGCATACCAGTGTTCCTGAATGCCCGTGTTATAACTGCCCCTGACAATGGTGTGGGCATTGTCAAACGCGCTTTGCGGATCGCCTTTTTTAATCTCCCGCGACGCAAAAATATTTGTATTTTTTTCGTCAAAAGAAAAAACAGGCTCTTCGGTATCTACAACAACATTAATTTTGGCGGCATATTCTTCAAGTTTTGTTTTGTCCTGCCCCAGCAATAACGCTACAGGTTCGCCGAAGTAGGAAAGCTGCCGGTCGGCAAGAATAGGGATGTTTGTATCAAAAAGCCTGTTTTTGCCGGGGATATTTCTGGCTGTAATCAGTGTATAGTTGGCAGGCAATTTCGGATAATCAATAAATATCAGGTAACCTTTGGAGACAGGAGACCTTATGGTAACGGCGTGAAGAAACTGCTGCGGGTAGAGGTCTTCCAAATAGCAGGGCGCGTCCATTATTGAATATTGTATTCAAAATGGCTGGTTTTTACAATTACTAACAGCGGGTGCGGTTATTTGTTCTCAAATTTCATGACCTTTTCAATTAGAATTTTCCGCAATAATTCTCCGTCACGGTATGCTGCCGGTCGTTTTGGATCAAAACGGCAGATGGGACGCAGTTCGTCAAGAAGGGCGTGAATGTTGACGGAAGGGGAGGGTGTCCTGTTTACCTGCAATATGCGGCTGTGCTCAGTTTCACACGGCTGTTCATTTGAAGCCCAAAGAGGTTCATCAAGGCGCTCTCCCGGACGCAGTCCTGTGTACTCAATTTTGATTTCTGTTTCAGGTTCAAAACCGTGAAAACGAATCATCTGCTCTGCAAGGTCGCGGATGCGCACCGGCTCTCCCATATCAAGAAGATACAAGCCTCCGTTATCCCCAACGCCGCCCGCTTTAAGCACTAGGGAACAGGCTTCGCTTATCGTCATAAACCAGCGGCGCACATCGGGGTGGGTAACCGTAACCGGCCCGCCTTTTTCAATCTGCTGCTGGAACAAGGGGACAATTGACCCGCGGGAGCCAAGCACATTGCCGAAGCGGACTACCATAAAGTTCGGGCTGTCTTTGTCCGCCGCTTCAAGCACCAACTGTTCGCAGATATATTTTGAAGCTCCGTAAACCGATACAGGCTGGACTGCCTTGTCGGTGGTTATATGCACAAAACGTTTGGCTTTGTGCCGCGCCGCAGCCTGTATCAGATTTTCAGTGCCGAAAACATTGTTTTCTATCGCCGCAACCGAATTTTCTTCCAGGAGCGGCACATGCTTGTAGGCTGCTGTGTGGAAGATAGCGTCCGCCTTTAATTGCCCCAGTATATAATTTACATAGTCATAATCTTTAAGGTCTCCGATGATTGGCACAAGAGCCGCTTTTTCGCCGACACCTTCTTCCTGAAGCAGCCGAAGTTCCCTGTCAATTTGGTAGATTGAATTTTCCCCGTGCCCGAAAAGGTAGAGCCTTGAAACGCCGCCTGAAAGCAGCTGCCTGCAAAGTTCGCTGCCGATAGAACCGCCCGCTCCTGTTACCAATACCCTTTTTCCGCGCAGGTAGGCAAGGCTTTGTTTCAGCTTAATTGCCACAGGGTTTCTTCCCAGCAAGTCTTGCAGGTCAATCGAACGGGTTTGAATAAGGTGCGCATCTCCCTCGATAATTTGCGATATGCCGGGCAGGATGCGGATTTGCTGAAAGCCAGCTTTTTTCAGGATGGTGTAAAGTTCTTTAAGGTATTCCCTGCCGGCATTCGGTATGGCGATAATGGCTTCATCCGCGGGATTCATCCGCAGGAGAATCGCCACATCTTTGATGGGGCCGAGAACCGGAATGCCTTCGATTTTTTTTCCTATTTTTTCGGGATCGTCATCAAGGAAAGCGACAACTTCGCCGAATATCGCTTTTGACGTTATTTCATTTGCCAGCGTGCGCCCGGCAAATCCGGCTCCGATTATATACAGACGTTTTGATTTTTTAATATCTTGCCCCCTTTACGGGTTCCAAAGCCCCGATTACCTCAAAGGCAAGATCAATGGAAAATGTGTCATCGTACAGATCAAGATTGATTTTTGCCCTCCCTTTTCTTTTATCGACTTTTATAATCCTTCCCTCAAGCCCCATGAGCGGACCTTCCACAACAACAATGCGTGAGTTTTCATTGAAATATACCCTTGACCTGCCGGCTATTTGACCAGCGTTATTTATGAAGTGAAGAACCAGTTCAAGATCGCTGTCCGCAAGCGGCACTATCTCCTGATTTGAACGCAAGAACCGGTAGAACCCCTCAGTACGCCTGAAATCCCATTGATGAGACAAAACCTCTTCATCGCAGGACGCTTCGATAAAAAGATAGCCTGGGAAAATTGCGGAAGTAGAGTGCTTTACCTGCCCGCCCTTTCTGATGTCAAGCCGCCTTTGGGGAAAATGAATTGGCAGGTTTATTTCGGGATGCATGGCTCTAAAGAGCTTTATAAATCTATTTTCAGCGCGTGTTTTTACCTGTATCGCGTAGAAATTCATTTCCCCAATTATAGGGGCTTATTTGAACTTCTGAAAGATGCCTTTTGCCAGTGAGCAGTGAGCAAGTAGCAGTGAGCAGTGAGAAGTGAGCAGTGAACATTGATTTGATTGCCTTATGCTTTGGCTGACTTTTGTTCTTCCTTTTTCTGCTGTTCGTCTTTATACATGGCATACAGCCCCATTATGATAAGGGGTACGCCTACAATGCCGAAAAGAATTAACATTTCCATAAATTACTCCTCGTTTTTTGAGATAATTATAACGCCAAGCACAAACAAAACTATTGCGACAGCGCCCCCTAATACAAAGGTTTGAAAGGGGTCAAACCCACCTCTGAGTATTGAACCGAGCATGAGACCACCGAATGACAGTTTTCCCATGTCAAGCAGTAAGTTTCCGATGACTGTTCTTGTCTTGTGCCAGTTTCTCTTTGCCATAGGGTTATTATACGGCTTATTGTTTCATAAGGTCAACTAATTCCCGCCAGCGCTGCCAATGCAGGCAGTGAGCAGTTATCAGTGAGTAGTGAGCAGTTATCAGTGAGCAAGTAGCAGTGAGCAGTGGCGAGAAGGATGCGAGCGATTTTCAAACTTCCCGCAACCCTCTTGCACGGCTCACTTTTCACTTTTCACTGATAACTGTTTCTTTGATTGCCTTATGTTTTCGCGGCTTTTTTGTCTTTCTTTTCTGATACCAGTGCGTAAATGGTGATTGGTATCATTATTAATATTGGCAAAGCGATAAGCATTAAAAGGTTCATTCTTCTCCTCCTATCGTAAGACATATTACTCCCAGCGTGATTAACACTATGGAACCGCCGAAGCCTCCCAATAGCACAAGCATCCGGTCGTAGTCGCCCCGAATAATTGTGCCGAGCACTAAACTTGCAAAAGTAAGACTGCCGAAATTGACTGCCACTTTGCCGATTTCTCTGAACACCCGGTGTTTTTTGGCTATGCCTTGTACTCTTTGTTCATTGTGCTTGATGATTTTTGTTTTGTCAATATTCATTTCATCCTCCTGCCTTATATATGGCATGAGGCTGGAAATTGCTTTAGTCAAAGAAAAAAAATCTATGCAGACAGAATAAGTTTTGTGTCAGGCACATTTGCGCCGCCAATTATCAGTTAGCAGTTATCAGTGAGCATGTAGCAGTGAGCAGTGGCAAGATAGCTGCGGGCGGCTTACAAAGCTATCTGCAACCTTCCTGCTAACTGTTCACTTCTCACTGCTCACTTTTCACTGTTCACTGATAACTGCTCCCTGTTCATTCTTCACTGCTTATTGATTCTGTCTCCCTAACTGCCGCTTTGCTTCTGCGGGTGTCATCCACCACTTTGCGCATACCTGCGGTGGTTTTTGGGCTGATGTTTTCGACAACGATTTTTCCGTCTTTCTTGCCGTGGATTAAAGCGTGAAGATCGCGTTCAAGTTCTTTGGCGGTGGGTTCGGCGGATGAATGTTTGGGTCTGCGGAAGAATGGCTGTAGATCACGGAAAATTGCCATTGCTTCGGGATCGCCGCGGCGGGACATTTCTTTTACCATGTTGTAATAAATTAACGCCATTGTGTATGCGTCATCGCTGTAGACCATCATTGTGTTGCTGACCATCCGCATAAACGCCTGGAGCAGGATTACGATTTCACGGCAGTCTTCGATGTTGCGTATGCAGTTTTTAAGGTCTGCAACTTTGAAAAATTGCGCGTAGTTTGGGTTTGCCGCCGCAAGGTCTGAAACTTTGTCGATGAAGCCGTAATTCCTGATGCCCGCTCCGATTTTGCGTTTGCGCTGCAATGGAGTCAGGGTGTTATTCGAAATGTCTTTGAAATCCTCCATGTTCGATCTGATTGAAGTTATTATGTCTTCTAT
>JAIRRJ010000021.1 GCA_031256035.1 Treponema sp.
AACGGCTGCCGCTGCCCACAGAGGATACAATCACTGCGTTTACATTCAACGGAAACGCGGCATTCGGAACAAGAGATGGCAGCCTGTTTTTTCTCGCGCAAAACGACAAAATTGTCAGGATGGCACATAACACAAGGCAGCGCATCATTGAATTTGCCGCGGCAGAAACCAGCATCGCCTTTTTAACAGAAAGCGGAGAACTTTCTTTCCTGCCCCTGGATTACCGTACCTTCAATAGAACAGGCGGACTGACATTGAAAGAAAGAACCGGCTACACAAGAATAAGCCCACTTACTGTGGAAAAAGACCAATTTCTTCTTTGGCAGACTTCCAATACGGCAAGAGCGGCGCTGTTGGATTCGCAAGAGCAGGACGCAGTTGCCTTTACGGGAACAAGCGGGCGTTTTCCATTGCGGTCGGTTTCATCGCGTGATAACAAGATTCTTTTTATGGATGCGGCGGGCAATATTTCCGTATATGATCAAAATGATTTAAATAAAAAAGCAATATTTACTTTTTCGTCCGCCGGCGCAATAGATACCGCCTTTATTAGCCACGAAAAAATAATACTTTGCCGCAGTGTTATTTCCGGAAACAGCCCGTTCCTCATTGTCAATATCAATACAGGTGAGACGCTGCCTTTACCTCACAGATCAAGGGCAGGAATAATGGTTTACTCCGGCGGCTCGGGAGAAATATACGGCGTAGCGGTAGAACAGGATGACGGTTTAAAGACAACGATCATCGGCTTAACAGATGACAAAACAGACTTAACAGGCCGCTTAATTCATGATTATCCCGGAGAAGCAATAATTCATTCATTGGCGGAATCCGCCGGCACGCTGGCAATTGCCACAAACCAGGGGGCGGCAATATTCGGCAAAGAAATAATTGATTTTGAAAGAACGGAAGGATTGCCTGTAAAAATTTTGGGATGCCCTCAATTCTTTCTAAGCCTTGACAGCGAAGGCAATATTGCATGGCACAACAACAAAAACGGGAAACTGCTTGCCGTCTTCAGTCTATACAGGGAAAAATGGATTTTATCCGGCAACAGAGAATTTTCCGGCGGTTTGTTCCGGCCCTAACCCAGAACCGTACCAACAGAAACTGATGCAATACTCCTGGGGTTTTAACGATTTTGATATTGCGAGGTGAGATTGGGAAGTGGTGAGTACATAACAAGGAGGTGATATATGATGACAATCTTACAATTACTTGGTAATATTATGTAAACTGTATAGCAAAGAGGAGAACAATGTCAAAAATTATCATTCCCGAACGTTTCAAACCAAAATTACCTGATGGTTCTTTTATATATATATTGATAAAAAATGTCTCCGGTTTTCTTGTGTCAGCCCCTTACTTTCCGGAATACACTTTGCATAACGAAGATCACATCAACTCCGTGTTAGAGTTTGCTGACGAACTGATCCCATGTACGACTCTAGAAAAACTAAAACCGCAGTCTATTGAGGTATTAATTGGAGCGATCGTCTTGCATGATTTAGGTATGTTCATCAAACGTGCTGGTTTGAAACGTCTTGTTTTTGGTGAACATAAAAAACGATATGTGGTACATCTCGACAAATTCACATGGCATGATGCTTGGCGAGATTTTTACAACAAAGCGCGACGATACGAAGATCGTCAATTAGTACACCTATTTGGAGACAATGACCCAATAGAAAGATTGCCAATGGACGATGTACCAGAGGAAGATACGAAGCGCCAACGTCTGATTTATGGGGAATTTTTGCGGCAAAATCATCCGCGCATAGCGTTTGATATTGCTCAAATAGGTTTCCCGATCGATGGTACTGATTATAACATATTTGAGAATTGTGATTGTGATATGGCAAAAAAAACAATGATTGGTCTTGTAGCACGAAGTCATGGTATGAAGTTGCGTGACACGGAAAGTTTTTGGAAGTATTACGAATTAAGGCCGCCGTCTGTTGATGATATTCCAATTTATTATTTGATGGCAGTTCTACGCATGGCTGATTATTTGCATGTGGGTAAGAAACGTGCGTCAAAATTGATGGAATTAGTAGATGAGATGCACTCACCTGAATCTAAGCGTCAATTTCATTTGAATCAGAGTATTCATGGAGAACCTTCTATTGACCACAAAAGAAAAGAAGTGAGTATTATAGCCAATCCTGATCGCGGCAGCATTTACAAAAATGTTGAAGACTTATTGTTTGACATTGATCATGAATTGGACATTTGCTGGGCAGTTTTAGCTGAAAAATATCGTTATGATTATGAACTGTCTATCCATCGCATTGTGTCTAATTTGTTTGATGAACACCAAGTGGTGACATTTAATACCCGTTTCTTAACCCACGTGGCTACACTGGGCGCGAACCCGGATATTGTAAAACTTCTCGTTGCTCCATTATATGGTAATGATCCATCATTCGGTGTACGTGAGTTGATTCAAAACGCCGTAGATGCCTGCAAAGAACGCACAGAGAGTGATGGTACGCCTGGTGAGATTGAGATAAAAGTAGATACAGAGAATAAAACATTTGAGATTATCGACAATGGAATAGGCATGAATGAAGACATCCTAAGAAATTATTATCTTATTGCGGGAGCATCGTACCGTGATAGCGAAACATGGCGTGAAAATTATGTAAATGATGAAGGTGAAGCAAAAATCGCTCGTAGCGGGCGATTTGGCATTGGGGCGTTGGCTGGTTTTTTAATAGGTGATGAAATTACTGTTATTACAAGGCATAAAGATGATGAATATGGCTTTCAGTTTATTTATGATATGAAACCAAAAATTTTAGATGTGAAACGTGTGAACACCAATGTTGGGACTAGAATAATGATAAACAATATAAATGTACAATCTCTGAAATGTTTCCATGATAGATATTATGGCGATACAGGCTGGTATAACTGGTATTATTTTGAAGAACCTCGGATACATTATTTTTTGAATGAAAAAAAATAGAGAAAAAACAATCATCCATTCCTGAACAAGAAATTGAAAAGAATGGATGGTATAATGTCAAATGCGAAACATTTCCAAATATGAAAATGAAGCTGGGGTTCAAACAAAAAATTACTGATGGTTGTTTTCTGAATGGTATTCTTGTGAAAAATATTGGAATTGATAAATCTCAATATTATAGTAATCCATATTTGGGAAAGTATGGATACCCCATTCGCTTACCTGATATATCACTTATTGATTTGAATAATGATCTAGCAATTAATCTTAGCAGGACAGAGATTACCAATTTTAATGAAGAATCACTCGTGGTAGAAGAAACCTACAAATACATTTTAGCGCGTTTACTTGTAAGGCCAATATCAGATACCAATATATTTGATTCAAATAAATTCCGTGATAAACGACTTGCAATGAGTAAAAACGGATTTACAATGTGTAGTCCGTCATTCATATATCATACAAAACAACAACGAGTGGTTTTACTTTACTATAAAGATGATAAAAGGTTGACCCCAATATCTTTGTCTGATAAACTATTTGCTATATTAAAAAAGGATTCGATAACTCAATGTGAAATTGACGGATATAAACTTATTTCAAACGGTTCTATCGAAAGTGTTTGCCATAACTGTTGGTACAAACATTCTGATGAACAAGAACGCACCAAACGATTTTTAAGTAATTCAAATCGCAAGTATTATGACCTGGGTAATAATTGTTTCCATATCGCCGTGCCAAGAGAAAGCAAAAAGGAACCGCCATTTAATTTGAAGCTTTCTGGTAATTTATCACTTATTATTGAGTATTTACCCCAAAACCCGTGTTACAGTACAGAAAAAAATATCATGCTCAAGGTACTCTGTGAGTATCTACCCAATGACATTAATGGTGGTTTGATTCCTTATGACTTGGATAAGCGTAGGGAGTTCTATCCCAAGGCGTTTTTGGAGTTAGAAAAATATATGCGAATTGATGCCTCTAAAAACTTCGGAAAGACAAATGTAGGCACCTTTCGCTCCCCGCCCTAATACATTTTTATTTCTATGGGTATTCCCCTACTCCCCAATAATAAAATCATAGAACCCCAGCGAATATCCCACCGGGTTCTGCTGGTTGTTTGTGCGTCTTGGTACATCAATCGAAACATTACCGCTTAGTCCTAAAACGCTTAAACTCCCCGCTGTTCGAGCTGATGGTTTTCGCATGGTATCCATGATGCTGTACGTAAAAACCCCGTGCCGTAATTCTGCCATTTCCAAAGACAATTCATTCCCCTTGCTTGAGGTAAATACATACGCATTTGTATTCATCAACCGGCGCGTCATCCGGTTATTGTCAATTCCACCTGAATGACAGGCATCAATAAAAATAAGCCGCTTGCCCGGCGTTTCAAGTACCTTGGCTATTTCATCGCCTGTTATAATATTGGTCATTGACCCGTCCCGATTAAGCGCAGCGTCTGACGGCAGAAAATTAAATGCCCCATCCTTTCCGTTCATTCCATGACCTGCCAGAAACAAAAGAATGATGTCCCTTGGCCCTGCTCTGTCTAAAAACGCAAGACTGTCACGAATATTTTTTGCGGTGGGCATCAGATTCTCGCCGTCTGCCACCAGCAGGGTGTTGACCTTTGCATACCGTTTGCCTTCCTGTGCCTTGAATGAATTGACGATTTCCCGCGCATCATTGGCGCAGAAGTTCAGATTTTTGATGCTGGTGTCATTGTACTGATTTACCCCCACAGCAAGTATCCACAAATTGGGAAGGGCTGGACGGTAATTGGCGGCAGTCTGCCAGTTGACATTGGTACTCTGTCTGCTTTCCGCATCTCCGTTATGTGATACGACTTCGATAAGGTTTTCCCCCGGATCAAGCGTTAACGGGATATTGAATGAGAGGCGCTTTTGATTGCCCGTAACTGTAATGCTTGCTCTTTCTGCCTGTAAGCCCTGTCCGCTAACCGTATTAAGCTCGTCCTTACCTACCAGATTCCCATTTACGAAGATTTTTATGGTTTGTACCGGTTGGTTATCATCAGTGATGTTTACTGCCAAATTTGCCGTACCGGTTGTGCTTGTTGATGCTGTTTGCAATGTTATGGTTGACGGAAAGAATTTTTCAGCGTCCTGTATGCTGGCGGTTCTTTTTAAAGCCGGATCGGGTCTTCCCGCAAGCCGTGCTTCAACCACATCGGGATTGTAAAATACATCACGGAAGCTGTCCATGCCGGTAACCTTGTTACCAACCCGGACATTAAGATAGCGGTCACCCTGCGGGGAAGCGGCATAGTAGCCATCAGGGGTGATACATATCCATTCACCTTCTATTGATGAAACCGCAGCTTGTGTTTCCACCGTGAGAGCACGACTGGCGGCAACAAGCTGGGTATCGCTGCCAGTGAAGGAAATGAATTGGGCGATTTCTTTTCCGGTGGCTGCTTCCCACAGTTTGATGGTATTATCATCGGAACCGGAAAGTACCTGCCTGCTGTCAGGGCTAAAAGCTACAGAATTGACACCATTTGAATGCCCAGAAAAGGTTCTAATTTCCCGGCCAGTATCTGTGTCCCACAGTCTGATCGTATTATCCCATGAACCTGAAAGCACCTGCTTGCCGTTCGGGCTGAAAGCTACCGACATAACTACGGATGAATGTCCAGAGAAAGTCTTAACCTCTACACCTGATGATATGTCCCATAGCTTCACGGATCTGTCTGTGGAACCGGAAAGTATCTGTTTGCCGTCAGGGCTGAATGCTACCGATCTGACAAAACCTGAATGTCCTGAAAAAGTTCTGATTTCACTACCGGTAGCAGCGTCCCACAGTTTGATCGTATTATCCCGGGAACCGGAAAGTACCTGCCTACTGTCAGGGCTGAAGGCTACCGATAAAACATCATTTGAATGCCCAGAAAAGGTTCGGATTTCTCGGCCAGTGGAAGCGTCCCACAGTTTGATCGTATTATCCCAGAAACCGGAAAGTACCTGCCTACCATCTGGGCTGAAAGCTATCGACCTGACCCAATTAAAACGCCCAGAAAAGGTTATGATTTCTCGACCGGTAGCAACGTCCCACAGTACTAGATCACAATCGGAACCGGAAAGTACCTGCCTGCCGTCCGGGCTAAAAGCTACAGAATTGATCTCTGATTGTCCTGAAAAGGTTCTGATTTCTCGACCAGTGGAAGCGTCCCACAGTTTAATAGTATCATCCCAAGAACCGGAAAGCACTTGCTTGCCGTCAGGGCTGAATGCTACTGAATAGATCACGGATGAATGCCCAGAAAAAGTTCTGATTCTTCGGCCAGTGGCTACGTCCCATAGTTTGATGGTATTATCCCTAGAGCCGGAAAGCACCTGCCTGCCGTTCGGGCTGAATGCTACCGAATAGATATCATCTTCATGCCCAGAAAAAGTTCTGATTTCTCGACCAGTTGTCGCGTCCCATAGTTTTATAGTATTATCATCGGAGCCAGAAAGCACCTGCTTGCCGTTCGGGCTGAAAACTACCGAGTTGATATAGGATGAATGCCCAAAAAAGGTTCTGATTTCTCGACCAGTTGCCGTATCCCATAGTTTTACAGTATTATCATTGGAGCCGGAAAGTACCTGCCTGCCGTTCGGGCTGAATGCAACCGAATAGATAGCATCTTCATGCCCAGAAAAGGTTCTAATTTCTCGACCGGTTGCCACGTCCCATAGTTTTACAGTATTATCATCGGACCCGGAAAGTACCTGCCTGCCATCTGGGTTGAAAGCTACCGACCTGACCTCATTTGAATGTCCCGAAAAGGTTTTTATTTCACGGCCTGTGGTTACATCCCACAGTCTGATGGTGTTATCCCAAGAACCGGAAAGCACATATCTGCCATCAGGACTGAATACTACGGAAATAATATGCCCCAACTGCGGGAAAACTGCTGTGTCAGCGTTCTCTACCGTAAGTCCTCGTGTCCCAGTGGAGCCACTGCTCGCACAGGTAGCTAGTGCAAGTGCAAGCAGACAGAGGGCGGTGATGTTAAAGATTGGTTTTGGGATCATGGTTGCTCCTTTTGGTTAATACTTCCCGATCTTGGGCCATTCGCGATTCACAAACTCCGCGACCCCTGTCGGGCTTGGGAAAAGGCTTGCATGGTGAATATTCATAATCCCAAGCTGTTGCCTTATTAGTTTTATGTGTTTGTCTTTTATTTTAATTTTTATAAGTTGCCCATTCCCATGCTGCCTGATAAGATCATCAAACGGCTGTTTCAATTCGGCTTCATCACCGGGATGAAAAGTAAATTTCGCAGATTGTCTGGCAATTCTTTTTGTTATGGGCGCAGGGTTTATCATGAACCAATCTTTACTTTCCAACCTTTTCATTTCTCCTGTTTCTTGCCGGGATTCTAATTGCTTTCTGGGATCGCCAAATTTATTAGGTAAGATGTTTGGATAAAAAAAATTTCCTGCTCCTGCCTTTAACGCCCAAACAGCTCCCCCTTCATATTCCTTTTTATCTTCATTCGGATTTGCTTTTTCTTTATTCCATTCAGATCCAATATCTTCAACGGCAAAATAAATTGCTACCAAAGGGTTGCTTGTCCAGTCCAGTAATCTGGTGTACATCCGGTGGTGCTGTGCGTAAAAAAGCCAGTCCCATTCATCTTTTTCATCCAAATGATTAATTTCCTGCTCCTGATGCCGGAATTCTTTCATTCTTGTTTTAAATTGCTCGAGTAATGTACCAAAACCATCAAAACCTGTTTCAGGAGATATTTCAAAAATAGTTTTATTGTCTCCAAAACGATAGTTTATTCCTAAACCCCATCTGCTGTCCCTTTGGCCTCTAAAAGACCAAAATGAATTAATGTCTTCCTCATCCCTGCTTTTTTCTGATGAGAAAAAATTCTTATTTATCTCTAACAAGAGTGCATCGTGGTTTTTTGCACTAAGTTTGCTGCAAAAATCTTCCTTCAATCTTGTCTCATTTGGCAGCCTTAAGGTTAATAAAAAGTTAATAATTCCACACAAATCATCAATTTCCACTACTTTTACTTCGTTCATTTCACTCATAATTTCCAACTCCTTACGTTTAAATTTGCTGTCCTACAGACATCTTTTATATTTATGAAACGACGGTATGAGTACTGCCGTGCCATAGCCCAATGGGGAAGTGATTTGTATAGTTGACACGATTTTGACGGTAAGGTGTACATTAGAGAATGGTGCGATTTTGGGCGAGCCTGCTTCCAGGGCAGGATTCTTTCTGCAAAAGCGTTTTGTGTTCTCATCGTTGTAGTTTCTTTCTGTTACAAAATAATTTACCTAAAAAAAAGCAATTTGTCAATAAAAAAGCGTATAAAATACGATAAAAATCGAGGAAGTTGGGGCTATTTTTGTGATATAACAGCGTCCTGCCTCTAAAATGAAACTAACCTATGCGCCAAGTTGAAATGTCCAGCACCGCAAAAAAGGTCTAATACATTTCCCGTGTTGTCTTAAAAAAACCAACCGAAAGTGGGCATAGAGAACGATCCACAGTAGCAAGAACGTCTCTTTCTTCTGCTGCGGAGAAGCGGTAGTAGCCAACAATGTTTTTGACACAATCATAGTTTTTTGTTCAACAAAGCCCGCAAAATGCGTACATTTACCAACGCAAAAAAGCGCACAAGCGGGGTTTTTTACATGTTAGAGTTGTTCGGAAACTTCAGTTTCTGAACAACTTCCTAATAAAATAGCAAAATACATAGTATTTTGCAGGGCTTGTTATGGAACCAACCGGGTTCCCTAACAAGCCCACTGCATAATCCCCAAAAGGCGCGCGTTCTTAACATCGCATACCAATAAGGAAAGCAAATGATTTCCAATAAGGAAATGATTCGCATTCTAATAAGGAAAAGATTTGAATTCCAATATAGAAAGCAAACGAATTCCAATATAGAAATTTTTCGTCCGGAAACACAAAAAAAAAATTCAAAAAATAACGATTTTACTTGACTTTTAAGACCATCGTTAGTATTTTATAAGCATAAATTAGTTAGATAGTTTTATAGTAGGTGCATCATGGGGCATCACCTCATGGTCTAACCCCCAGCCATACGGAGGAGGCGTATAAAAAAATTAAAGCGGAGCATCATGGAACACGTTCCATGGTCTAACCCCAGCCATACGCGTAAAGCGTATAAATTAAAATAGTAAATGTATCATGGGGAATAACCTCATGATCTCACCCATGCCCATTATATTAGGAGATATTATTATGGGATTAACTAATAATATAGACGATGTATTGCATAAGATTAAGGTATATTTATATCCTAATTATTTACCCAAAGCCGAAGGGAGATACATCGCCAGAACCGAAAATGAAGCCTCGCTCAATGTCAGCATGATATGCGCCGCAATGAAGAACAGAGGAGGCTACACAGGCAGTTACGACAACTTAGTCGAGAACATCAGGCTTTTTCTAGACGAGTGCGCTTATCAAATTTGTGATGGCTACGCCCTCAACCTCAAGTATTATTCAATACACCCCACAATCGGCGGCACATTCGATTCAGAGAAAGAAACCCACGATCCCAAAAAGAACCCAATACGGTTCAAGTTCCGCACCAACCGCAAATTACGCAGCCTCAAGGAACACATAACCGTAGAAATCTTGGGAGTAGCCGACGCCAGCGCCTTCATTGATCAATTCATCGACCGTGATGAAGATTCAGTCAATGATTTATTCGTAAAAGATGACATGTTCTGCATAACAGGCGCAAAGATCAAAGTAATCGGACCCGATCCGGCCTGCGGAGTGTATTTCGTCCCCGTACTCGCTCCAAACGCCGCAGTCAAGGTAACCCGGCTCGGTGAAAACAACGGATCAATGATAACGGGCATAGCGCCCACAACAGGATACGAAAAGAACAAAATAGAAATACGCACCCAATATACAGGATCGAACGTGTCCTTCCTGAAAACACCACGGACAATAACAAGCAGTTATGTCCTCAGCGAAGCCTAAACCGCTCTTAGTTTCGATTAAGCCCTTGTGCATAACGTACAAGGGCTTTTTTTATGTTCCTGTAAGGATTGTACGCAGCCGCAACGGAATCTGTTACGGCTTCTGTGGGTCAAGTTTAGCCCTAATCGTGAGCAGGGTTGGTTCTTACCTTCTCAATTGCCTGGGCTACCGCTTTCTTAACGCTGCCAGCATAAGCCTGCTGCGTCAATACGCCTGCAATCGCGCTCGCCCTTCTGCTGCCTGTTACGCCCGTTGTTGCAACGGGGAGCACTTTTGCGGGTCTTGTTAGTCTTATTCCGTATAACTGCTACAGTCATCTTCGCGGCTCCCCTTGCTCCCTCTCTCTTTTTTTGCACTAAAGGCTTTTTATCTGTTTTTATTGTAACATGCAAACTGCTAAACGGGCAATACCCGGCAGTTGGCAGTTCATTCACTGCAAATTGCGGAAGCTTTTAGCACAAGCCTTCGGCTTCGCGGCATTTTCTCGCAAAAGGCTTCACACAAAGGAAGATACCCTCACAATTTGGCAATTAGTTTGCACTTCAAGATTCCGGCGCAGCGTTAGCTCGTAGTCCGGTGAATTTGCGCCGGTGTTCTGTTTTTACTGTCAGTGCCGTATCGTAGTTGTTCTTTATGCGGTAACATTTATGCAGTATATGGTAATTAAGTTCTGACAGAACACCGGCGCAAATTCTACCGGTATTTCAGTTCTGGTTGCACTGGAATCTTGCTGAGAATTGGAAGTGTAACGATGTTCTTGCTGAAAAACAGTTATTTCTTCCGCTTTACCACAAGCAAAATTACTACAACAATCAAAACAGCCCCGCCGGCAATCGCAATCCATGCCCATAACGGCATGGAACCTGTTCCGTTGCTGTTTTGGGCAACAGCACTGCCGGCAGTTTCAACTGTTTGGCTTTCATCGGGGGCGGCAATAACAACAGGCCCGGAAACAGGCCATCTTTCCGCTCCTATGCCCTCTTCATTCACTTCCTCTATTTCCACAAATTTACGCTGTTCGCTATCCCATGTGTAGAAAAACCATACCCCGATCCATGAGGGGGTGGGTCAGGAACCCAGCCCTCGCCTCCGGGCACTACATACCCAGTACCCCTACGCAGCATAAACCCCTGCATTCCTTTGTATTTTATAAATCTGACAGGGGGCTGATCGGATTCGCTGTTGCCCGGTATGTTAAAAAATGACATCATAACCCAGTATATGGCGGTTTTAGGCAGGGGTCAAGTTTTCATTCGTGTTAAAGAGTTTAATACCCAAAAAACAGTATGTTTTATAATTGCATATCAATGAAGAACAATATAGAAATACCTTATAAGAACAACAGCGAACCTTCGGTTCGACCCGTCACTTTAGGGCGTGGTTGTTGATCATACTTCTGTAAGGATTGTACGCAGCCGCAACGGAATCTGTTACGGCTTCTGTGGATCAAGTTTAGCCCTAATCGTGAGCAGGGTTGGTTCTTACCTTCTCAATTGCCTGGGCTACCGCTTTCTTCACGCTGCCAGCATAAGCCTGTTGTGTCATAGCCTGCGAAGCGTAAAGTGTTCCAAGCAGGGAAAAACGATACAACGGTTTAACTGTGTTGAGCGAAATTGCCGCAATGTCAACAATACATTCGTTACAGCGGCACATATTTTCCGGCGCGGAATTAAGCTGCTGTTCCATTTCCTGAATGACCAGCGTTTCCGCTTCATTTTTCAAAAGATCAAAATTATAATCGTCTGTAAATGCCATACTCCCCCCAATTTGTACATACTATCATGGAAACATAAAAAAAATCAATCGCTTATGTGTTCCTTTGCCACCGATTTAAATTTGGCAACTTTTGATTCCAGTTCCAGTTTGACAATCCCTATCGGACCATTCCGCTGTTTGGCGACAATAAGATCGGTAGGGATCGTGTCGCTTGGCGGCGGGGCATCTTTGCCCCTTTTGGGTTGTTCCCTGTTCAGGAACAGGACAAGGTCAGCATCCTGTTCAATTGAACCGGAATCCCTGAGGTTAGCAAGCGTAGGCACTTCCCATTGGGCATCCCGGTTAAGCTGGCAAAGAACCACAATGGGAATATGCAATTCACGGGCGAGGCTTTTAAGCGAACGGGAGATCTCGGAAATCTGTTCATAACGGGGCATAGAGCTGTTTTCGTGGCCGATAAGGCCCAAATAATCAATAAAAATAATCTCTACCCGCTGCTGTGCCCTGAGCTTGCGTGCCTGTGCGCGGAGGTCCAAAAGTTTCATATTGGGCATATCAACAATGTGAAGAGGAGCTTCGTACATAAAGCTCATAGCATTAACCATATTCTTATAATCGCTGGAACTCAAAAAACCGCTGCGCAGATTTTGAGCCTGAACCATCGCCTCGCTGCTTATCAGGCGCTGTACAAGCGCTATGTCCGACATTTCCAGCGAAAAAAACGCGGCTGCGATTTTTTGGTGAAAAGCAATGTGGGCGGCCATGTTAAGCGCAAGGGCGGTTTTTCCCACAGACGGACGCGCCCCAATAATGATAAATTCCTCCCGTTGAAAACCGGAAGTCAGCTGATTCAATTTCTCAAAACCGGTGGAAATGCCGGTTATGGGATTCTTCGATTTCATGACTTGGTCTATCATGTCAATCGTTTCTTTTAACACTTCGCCTATTCTTCGCGAAGAGAAAATCTGACGATCATCACTAAGCTCAAAAATATTCTGCTGCACCTCTTCAAGCGCTTCCCTCGCCTCTTTTGATTCATCGTAGGCGCTGACCCCTATTTGCGAGGCCACCCATAAAAGCGAGCGTTTCAGGGAATAATTTTTTACCGTTTGCGCATAATAGTCGATGTTCGCCGCGGAAGGGATTACCGTTGTCAAACTTGACACATAGGAAGCGCCTCCGGCTTCGTCAAGTTTACCCAGATGCTTCAGTTCCTGAACAACGGTCTGAATGTCAGGACGCAAACCCTTTTCGTCAAGGCTTAAAACAGCCTCGAATATCCGCTGGTTCGCGCGGGAATAAAAATCACGGGGACGCAAATGCTGCTGAATTGCCGCAGCTACCGCCTCAGGGTCTTCCAAAAGACTGCCAAGAGTAGCCCTCTCAAGCTCGTCATCGTGAGGAGGCGTTTTATCTCTTATCGTTTGGGCCATACCGGAAATTATTCAGCGTCCGAAGGATTAGCGGCAGTTTCCTGCACGGCCTTCTCCTCGGATTTTACTTCGTCCCTTCTGCCGCGGCGCACCGGTTTCGGCGGCGGCGCTTCAGTCTTTATTTCCTGAGCTACAATGGTTATCCCGATTTCAGCAGACTGGTTTTCGTAGAGCTTTATGATCGCCCTGTATTTACCCACGCTCTTGAAACCGCTGCCTGCAAGCTCAATGCGCTTGCGTTCAATCTGGAATCCATTTTTGGCAAGTTCATCGGCAACAGTCTGATTGGTAACCGCACCGTAAAGTTTTCCGTTCGCGCCTGCCGGCATGGAAACGGACAGTTCCAGATTTTCCAGTTTTTCCTTCACGCCTCTGGCGTCCAGCCGTTTTTGTTCCTTGCGGGCTTCAATTTCGCCTTTACGCGCTTCAAGTACCTTTATCGTTTTCGGCGTGTAGGGAAAGGCTATTCCTCTGGGGAAAAGATAGTTACGCGCATAACCTTTGGCGACATCTTTTACATCGCCCTCTTCACCCAGGTTTACATGATCCTTGTTCAAAATAACTTTCATACCAAGCTCCCTGCGATACCCTGAAAAGCTATACAGGATATCTGGATTAAAATTGCAGCCGCCAAAAGGCGGCTGTTTTCGGATACGCCATCCGGCGTTTACAGCTCCGGAGTAGAAGCCGATCCGTCTTGTTTCGGCGCCCGTAAAGGCAGCCAATTTTCCGCTATGCCCAAGAGCATTAACGCCGCCACGCCAATTATGTTTATACCGGGACTGAATATCATAATAATTATCAGTATATTCACACCTAACCGGAAAGCGGGCGTCCGCCTGGCGAGAAAAAACATTACAATTCCCGCGCCCTGAGCCAAATAAAGTATACCACAAACGACAAGCACATTCCAAGCCAGTATTTCAAAGAACTGCATCCTAATTAGCTTAGTCAGCATGACCGCCGCAAGGGCAGCAGACATTATCCAGACTGTGCGTTCAGGCGCAAAGAACGCAGTCAAAGGCCGGTAATGGCTTTGTTTTTTGATAATCCGCGCCATCACAACAGCCACATGACGGTTTACAAAGAAGAGGAAAAACGCGCTGACAAGGGCGCCGCCGCGCAGTGAAATATTTTTAATCAATTCGATTATCCTGTCCACAGACAACATCTGCATAACAGAACTTTGAGCCGCACCCGAAGAAATCAATAGCGAAGACAACGCCTCAGCCTGCGTCCTGATCATCATGTTAAGGGCGGAATCATCACCGCCCATAATGAAAAACATGAACGAAAGCGCTCCCGCGCATGATGCCAAAACAAAGCGGTACACGGTTCTGATGCGTGATTTAGCTGTGTTCATGATCCAGACAAATGAAAAAGACATGACCGCCAGATATAAAATATCTTTTATTATGCCTGCATCCCCGCGGAAAAAAAGACGCCCCGCCAATAAAAAGACACTGTTAATGATTACAACAATGATGCCGGCAAGCCAGGCGGAATTATAAACAAGAGCTGCATAACCCAAAGGCGCAAGAAAAAGAAAGGAGAGAAAACCTGTATTTGTCATGAACACGCTGATACCCGCGCAGATCGACACCGCTAAAAGCGGCGCCGGTTTTGCGGTCTCTTCTGCGAAGCGCTCTCCTTCCTGAAACATATTACTCAGCTACATAGGGAAGCAGAGCGATGCTTCTTGCCTGCTTTATCGCTATTGCCAATGCCCTCTGGTGTTTGGCGCAGGTGCCGGTAATGCGGCGGGGGTGAATCTTTCCCCTTTCGGTAATGAACCGGCGCAAATTATCGGCTTCCTTATAATCGATTTTCATTTTCTGGGCGCAGAATTTACAGACTTTCTTTTTATAGAAAACCTTGCCGCCTTTTCCGCCGCGGCCTCTGTCATCGCCGTCCCGCCCGTCCATTTGCGCATCCATTCCCCTATCGCGGGAAGAATGTTCGTTTTCACTGTATCTATCATCTGACATAAAAGCTCCTTTGAACCCCTCTGTTATAAGAAGGTTCTGATTTAAAAGGGAATATCATCGGCAAAACCGTCGTCCCGCGAAGACTCGCGCGGCGCATCCTGAGATGAACCATCTCTTGAATTTTCGGACTGCCGGTCATTTGAAGAACCTGCCCCGCCGCCCAAAAGCTGCACGTAGCCGGCGACAATCTCTATCTTTGAACGATTTTGACCGTCCTGCTGCCAGCGATCCTGGCGGAGTTCTCCGTCAACGCCCACCATTTTGCCTTTTTTCAAATATGGGTGAAGCGACTCTCCCTGCTTTCCCCATAATACAATATCAAAATAATTAGCTTCGTCTTCCCACTGATCGCCGCTTTTCTTCCGGCGGTTGACCGCAATGGAAAATTTACAAACCGCCTGTCCTCCTGAGGTGTATTTCAGCTCCGCATCTCTGGTAAGACGCCCAATCAAAACCACATGGTTTATATCTGCCATAGCCCGCTCCTACCCTAATCATCCAGCCGGACAAAGAGATATTTCAGGAGATTGGCGTTGAGCTTGAAAATCCGGTCAAGGTTGACGATTTTCACCGGTTCAGCCTTGATGGTCAGGAGAACGTATTTTCCCCGTTTTCTCTTTTTGATTTCATAGGCGAGATCGCGTTCACCCATTTCATCGGTTTTTTCGATCTCGGCTCCGTTGGCGGCAAGGTCTGCAAGCAGAAGATCCCGTCCCGCCTTGTGCTGGTCTTCTTCCGGTGGGAAGACAACCGTAAGTTCATATCGGCGCATAGTTCCTCCTTATGGCCATATGCCTGACCACTACTTTTTGCGGTCAGGAAAGAGGTTTGCCCGGCAAAGCACCGGGTAAGTCAATATAGCAAAAATGGGGGAGAATGACAAGATGGCTAAACCTGATCTACAAAAAGCCTTTGTGAACATATAACTAATTTTGCGGGGTAAATTTAGCTTGCTTCCGGGACAATCATCGTCCCAATTCCCTCATCGGTGAAAAGTTCCACAAGGAGCGCATGGGGAAGGCGGCCGTCAATGATATGGGCTTTTTTCACGCCGCCGTCCAAAGCCTGAGCGCAGCAGTCAGCTTTTGGGATCATCCCCTTACTGAGGACGCCGTCTTTTTTCAGCTCCTCCAACTGCGCCCTTGTCACGCATTTAATGAGGGAGCTTTCATCATTTACATTGCGGAGGATGCCCTTCACATCGGTCATCAGCACCAGTTTTTCGGCAGCAAGGGCAGCGGCTATCCGCGCGGCGGCGGTATCCGCGTTAATATTGAGGGCTTTTCCCTCATCTGCGCCTGTTCCATAAGCTACGGAAGACACAACGGGAATAAAGCCAGAACCTAAAATTGCGTCTAACATTGATGCGTCCACCTGTTCAATTTCACCTACAAGCCCCAAATCCTGTCCGCTCATTCTACGCGCCTTCAGCATGGCGCCGTCAATTCCGCACAGGCCGATTGCCTTGCCTCCCGCTTTTTCAATGAGAGCGGTTATTTCCTTGTTTACTTTGCCGCAGAGAACCATCTGAACAATGTCCATGGTTTCTTCATCGGTGTAACGAAGCCCGTTTACAAAGCGGCTCTCCTTGCCCGTCTTTTTGAGCATCGCTTCAATTTCAGGGCCGCCGCCATGAACGAGGACGGTGCGTATTCCGACACATGCCATGAGGATCACGTCTTCGATCACCGCTGTCTTTAATTCTTCGTTGAGCATGGCGCTGCCGCCGTACTTGACTACTATTGTTTTATTTTGAAAGTTCTGAATGTAAGGAAGCGCCTGAATCAGAATTCCTGCCCTGTCATTATTGGTGATTTTCATGATCTATAATCTCCGTTTATTTTCACATAATCATAGGTAAGGTCGCATCCCCATACCGATGCTTTGCCTTCTCCTTCTTCAATTCTTACAAGAATTTCAATCTCTTCTTCTGAAAGAATTGCTTTTGCCTTTTCTTCGGAAAATGACACCGGTTCTCCTTTCTCGCATACTCGTATCTCCCCCGCCTTGCTTAAAAAAGTTACGCTGGTTCCGGAAGGATTAAAGTCAACCCCCGCATATCCCAGTGCGCATAACACACGCCCCCAGTTGGCGTCCGCGCCGAAACAGGCTGCCTTCACAAGGCTTGATGAAGCGACAGATTTAGCGAGTAACTCGGCGTCTTTTTCACATGAGGCGCCTGTAACCGTTACGGTCAGCAGTTTTGAAGCGCCCTCACCGTCACGCGCCATTTCGCGGGCAAGTGTAATGCAGGCTTTTTCAAGAGCGGCGCAAAAGATTTCATAATCATTGCCCCCGGCTTCAATGAGCTGATTTCCAGCCTCACCGTTTGCCATTATGAGAGCCATATCGTTTGTGGAAGTGTCGCCGTCTACGGTCAGGCGGTTGAAGGAACGTTTTGTGCAGCGCTCCATGCTTGCATACAGGGCTTCATGTCCTATCGCCGCATCGGTGGTAAAGAAAGCAAGCATGGTCGCCATGTTCGGATGTATCATTCCCGAACCCTTCGCCATCCCGCCGATACGCACCGGCTTGCCGCCGATTTCAAACTCAAGCGCAATTTCCTTTTTGCGGGTGTCGGTCGTCATGATGGCTTCAAGAGCTGCAGCATGGCCATGCTCATCATTTCGAAGGCTGTCTTTTAACGCGCCAATACCGTTCTCGATCAGTGCGATGGGCAGGGGAACGCCGATGACGCCGGTAGAAGCCACCGCAACTTCAAAAGGCTCAACTGAAAATTCATTCGCGACAAGCCGCGCCATGCGCCGCGCCGCCTCCATTCCCGCCTCTCCGGTGCATGCGTTTGCGTTACCTGAATTTGCAATAACGGCGCGAAGTTTCCCGCCCATCAGATGCTTCCGGCTGACCTCTACGCTTGCTGCCTTTACAATGTTTTTGGTAAACATCGCAGCGGCAGTACACTCTTTCGGCGAATAGATAAGGGCTAAATCTTTTTTGGGAGAACTTGCGCGGGAAACTGCGTTGCAAGATGCCTTAATCCCGGCTCTTACACCGCCAGCCATAAATCCTTTTGGGGCGCAAACTCCGCCTGAAATTATTTTCACTGTATACCCATCTTCTGCGACATGCGACCACTATACACTATGAGCAATAATTACACAATGTCTCCTGATTGAACTTGCACATATAGGGCATATATTTTGAGTATTGGCCATTCTGTTTCTTCCCTTACTCCACTAAAAACCCATATTCATAGACTCTCGGTTTTATCTTTCCTGCCAATACAGATATATTTTGACGCAATTTTTTTATTATGGCGTTATATGTTTCATCATTGGATTTTTGTTTCATTATACCTTTTGCAGAACGACCTTGAAAAAACTCTCGAATATCATAAAAGGAAGCGTTCAATTGTGCGTTACGATGACCTGCAATTTTTGAATGATAGTATTTCCATAATTCTTTCCCTGATTTTAAGGTGTTTTCGGCTTCTTTACTAAATTTTTTACCTTTTATAAAATCACTCATAAAGTCTGATTTGAAATTATCTTTTGCGTTTAATTCCTGTGCAGTAAATGGTATCCAGTGATTAATCCCATATTTAGATTGAATATTAGTGTTGAATAGTGTAAATACAAGGCAATCACTCATAAAAATTTTATCTTTCTTGTAGTTGTTGTCAGGAAAAAGAAACTGGTCTCTGTCATTGTACCATGCAGGGGAAATGGAATGTCTTACAGAATAATAAATACAAGATTCGATAATATTATTTTTTGTTATACCAAATTTTGCTATTCCTTTGGCATTGCCAACCCCTTTTAAATGTTTTCTAAAATTTATGTTTATATAATTAGAATGTTGAAAATCATTACCAATACAACACATAGCCCCAATTTCATTTGAATCATCATCTATAAATTGTTTTAACCAATCATTAATTACTCTTTTATCATCATAGGAACAATAATTCTTATTGCCAATATTTTTTCCATTTTCATCGAATATATGTGATGATATTTTTGTAAATTTCTTTTTATTACCAGTGTCCCATATTTTAAAACCAATAGGAAAATTCCCTTTAACATTGTCAAATGTATAGGCTGGAACAACAAAGCTCTTTATTAATTTTGCTTTAAATAACAAGCGAAAATTTCTGTAGTTAGGAGATTGTAATGTTTTTAATTTTGAGAATTCAGCCACAATACAACCTTCTATATCTAAATATATCCTAGATAGAAATTGAACAAATAACTCTCTAACTGATTTTCCCAAAATTCTTTCTAATCTATTATATGTTTTACTGTTTTTTGATACCTCTGCTTTATTCATTCCTGTACCAGCGACTGTTGTTGCGCTTGAAGCTTCAGCATAGGGTGGATTTATATAAATAATAAGTTTTTTTCTTTTTTCGGGGTCGTCAATGATTCTTTTTAAACCTTCTGGTAATTTGTCGAAGCTGTCATTTAAAAAATCAAATTGGAATACATGACTTTCCAATAAGTTAGCGCCATGCTTTATCCGGTCTTTCATTACATCAACATCTTGCCTGTCTATGGTAGAAGCCCATAAATTATATTTGTTTGTCAAGCCAACAAGCAAATTTCCCGTACCGGCGGCGCAATCCCATACATAGTATTCATCTTGCCAGTTATCGCCAAATGCTTTGGTAAGATATTCCTGTGATTTTTGAACCCATATTTGAGGAGTAAAGAATGATCCTTTTCTTTCTCTTATATCCTGCGGGACTAATAAATCTCGGCGGTCAACAATATAATCCCAATACTCTTCTTTTGGCGGACGGACATATAATTCCCAAAAATGCCTATGGGATAATCCGTCGTCTTTAAACGATACGCTTTTGCTGGTAAAAAGTCCCATATCATCTATCTGGCGATCCAGCTCATAATTGGTTTTTTTCAAAAGAACAAATAGTTTTTCTTTAAGCGTTACATTTTCCTGCGATAATAAGTCAGCAAGGTAAAAATCACCGTCAATAATGCCTTTCATTTTCGCTATTTCCCAATCGATGGCGATAGATGGTTTTACCATTTCTACCCAGCGGTTATAGGTTGGAACAAAATTATTTTTGTCAATTTGTAAGCGTGAAAACAATTCGGGAAAGAGGTCTAGTTTAGAGGCAAAATTATTTTTTATAAATTCTTTTAGGACAGATTTGTGATTCTCAAAAGAAAAAATCATTTGTTTTTCATTTACAGTTTTTTCTACTATGTCTTTTATTTGCATAAACTCTTTTGATTTATGATCACTCGGCGTTATGTTCCAGTTAAAATCGGTTTGATAAAAAATATCGTGAACAGCATTATATTGCAGAAACGCTATTTTTTTGTAATCAAATACGCATAAAAAGGGCGGTGGATTTATCCTGTCAAAAGTTCTGGCTTTGCCAATAGTTAAAATCAGCTGGACAAACATTTCCACGATGTCAGCGGTATTTTTTTTGGTTTCAGCCCATATTAAATGACGGTCGGCGTTGTCGGTAATGATAAAGTCTATGCGGTCAAGTTCCTGCATAAAGGCGAATTTTCTTGTGCCAAAATATTCCTGAAACACGGCTGTTTTGAAATTGGCTTCACCTATTTTTTGACTGCTTTTAGGCATTTTCACCTTCTTGATAATACTGATTATGTAGATTCTAGGAGAAAGTAGCAAGTAAGGGGTAATACCAGCATGTATCGGGCTGTGTACACCTCTCTCAGTGAACCTGATCTGTAATTGATGATATTTCTCCTGGGTGGCGCGGCTGTAGGGCAATGAAAGTTTTCTTGAGTTCTCCGCCGAGAAGACCTATTAAGGGCTTCGAGGCGGACTCGTCAAGCACTTTCAAAGTCCCTGCTGCCGCGCACCCAAAAGATATAATTATCAATTGCAAGTCAAGTTAAAACAGCGCCGGTATTGCTTCAAGTCCGGCTCTTTCATCAAAACCAAACAAAATGTTCATATTCTGAACTGCTTGTCCTGCGGCGCCTTTCATCATGTTGTCAATGGCGGCGGCAACAATCAGCGTAGTGCCGCCCGAATCCAGATGAACCGAAATGTCGCAGTAATTTGACTGCCGCACGCGGTTGGTGGCGGCTGTAATGCCGGCGGGCAGAATCTGCACAAAGGGTTCGTCCCTGTAAAAATCAGTATAAAGGTTGCGTATTTCATCTGTCTTTGCCTCAATTTCTTTTGAAGGCGGCAATGCCGCCGCCGCGCTGCCTGTAGTTACGCGCCATTCCTTTACGAGAGAAATGTAAATGGTACTGACGATGCCCCGGTTCATGGGCGCAAGATGGGGCGTAAAAATCAATGAAGGCGCGGCGTTACCCGTCATGGCTGCCATCGCGGCAAAATTATGCGCAATCTCAGGCGAATGCCGGTGGGACGCAACCTTGTACGGCGCACATGAATCGGCACATTCGGCATAGTGGAAGGAACGGGACAGCTCCCTGCCGCCGCCTGTTGTTCCGGAAACAGAATTTACAATAATCGCGTTGTCCGCAAGAGCCAGCCCCTTTGCTATGGCGGGAAACGCGCCGAGAGAGGCGCCTGTGGGATAACAGCCGGGATTGCCCACGATTACAGGCCCCTTGGCGGCAAGCTCCCGCATCCGCTTCCTGTTAAGTTCCGGCAGACCGTATACAGAGTTTTTATGCAATTCGGGATACTGGTATTGCTTGCCGTACCATGCGCTGTATGTTGCCTCGTCATCGTCAAAACGGAAATCCGCAGAAAGGTCGATATAGTGAATCTTCCGCTCCATGCAGGAAGCGGCGTACTGTTCCCCTACTCCGTGAGGAAGAGCGGCAAAAACCACATCGGAAGAGGCGACAACCTCATCGGCTTTCAGGAGCGTGCCGCAGACCCTCCCTAAAAAGTTGGGATAGATATTTTCGATCCTCTCCCCTTCAAAACTTACCGAGGAAAAAATGAGCTTGTCTGTTTTAGGATGCCCCGAAAGGAGCCTTGCCAATTCGGCGCCGGCATAACCCGTAGCGCCGATAATACCTGCAACCATGTTTTAATTTAGGCAAAATCGGTCATGGATGTCAATTGTATTGAACCGCGCAAGGATCGAACTTGCGACCCGCAGATTAAGAGTCTGCTGCTCTACCAGCTGAGCTAGCGGTCCGTAACTAACAAGTATCCTAACAAAAGACAGCAAACTGGTCAACTCTTATGTTTCCGGGCAATTGACACTGCCCCCGTAAAATTGCTAGACTGTTTTTGCAGGGATTGCCCGCAGCGCGAGAGTGGTGGAATTGGCAGACACGCCAGACTTAGGATCTGGTGCCGCAGGCATAAGGGTTCAAGTCCCTTCTCTCGCACAAATCGCCTTGCAGAAGAGGAAAAATGTGGCTGTAACCAAAGAAATAAAGCGATTGGAAAAATCCAATTTACAGATGAGTTTTACCGTTCCCAAAGACGATGTTCGCGCACGGTATCAGGAAATGCTCAAGGACTATACAAAAAACCTGCAAATTCCCGGTTTCAGAAAAGGTAAAGTCCCTCAGGAAGTGCTGGAACGCAAGTTTGCGGATGCCCTGAAGCAGGACGCCCTTGGCCGCATAATCGAATCCGCCCTTGAAGACGCTTTCAAAAACGAGACCTTGAGCCGCAGTGAAAGGCCTCTGCCCTATTCCGTTCCCGAATTGCAGGGCGAGCCAAAACTGGACTTCGAGCAGGACTTACAGTTTTCCGTGATTTACGATGTGCTTCCCGAGGTAAAAATTAATCAATGGAAGGGGCTTACGGTTGAGTTCCCCTACGCGGTCGTAGAAAAAGAAGATATAGACCGGGAGCTTGAAGGGATTCGGGAACGGAACGCCATCGTCATGGATCGCGATGACGGCGCTGCCGCGCAAAAGGGCGATGTTGCAACCGTAGACTACGCCATGCTGAATGAAAACGGCGAACCCATGACTGAATTCCAGCGGAAGGATTTTGTCTTTACCATTGGTTCGGGTCATAGTGTCTTTCAATTTGACGATGACATTCCGGGGATGAAAAAGGGCGAGACAAGAGAATTTGACAAAATATTCCCCGATGATTTTTTTGAACGCGCCATTGCCGGGCAGACGAGGAAAATGCGCCTTACCCTCACCGCGCTAAAGGAAAAAAAGCTCCCCGATTTGGACGATGATCTGGCTCAGGATGTTGATGAAAAATACAAAACCCTTGGCGACCTTAAAAACAGCATCAGGGAGCGGCTGAACAAAAGTCTTGAAAACAGGCTACGGGAACTGAAACTCAATGAACTGTTAAAGAAAATTATGGAAAACACTCCCGTCCTCATTCCTGAATCTATGATCCGGGCGGAAGTTGAAAGCCGCTGGCGCAGGCTTGCCCGCTATTACAACACCAGCGTCGAGTCAATGATGCAGTTGATGGCTTCCGAGGACGAACGCGAAGAAAAAGAGAAGGAATGGCGTGCCACCTCGGAAAAAGCCCTTCATTCCCGCCTTATCATAGAAACCTTAATCGAAGAGCATAAATTCGAGGTAACAGACGCCGATGTGGAAAAAGAGATGGAAAGGCTCGCCCTTGAAAACGACATGGAAATTGATGATGTAAAAAAGAGGTATCAGGAAGAAAAAGACGTCTTTTACCTGAAAGAGGGCATCAAAGAACGGCAGGTTATCGATATTTTACTGGCAGAAAATACATTAAAACAAGGAAAAAAGGAGAATTATCTGGACGTTATGTCAGATAATGATTAAATTATATAGTAACATGAACGAAAAAATGAACAATCTGGTTCCGATTGTGGTCGAACAGACCGGAATGGGGGAACGTTCCTACGATATATACTCCCGGCTTCTGAAAGACCGTATTGTCTTCCTGGACGGCGAGATTAACGATCTGAGCGCCGATCTGGTTGTGGCGCAGCTGCTTTTCCTGGACGGTCAGGACACGGAAAAAGACATCAATCTTTACATCAATTCCCCGGGCGGCTCTGTTACCGCCGGTTTTGCCATTTATGATACAATTCAGCACGTCAAGTCCGAGGTGCAGACCATTTGCCTGGGGCAGGCAGCCAGCATGGCAGCTCTGATATTGACAGCAGGAGCCGCCGGCAAACGCATGGTGCTTCCCTCTTCGCGGGTATTAATCCACCAGCCGTGGGGCGGCGCTCACGGGCAGGCGCGGGACATAGGCATCCAGTCCAGAGAGATTATCCGGCTCAAAAAAATGACCATCAGTTATTTTGCGAAACACACCGGCAAAACAACAGAACAAATTGCCGCCGATATGGAAAGGGACCTATATATGTCAGCGGAAGACGCGGTTGCTTACGGTGTAGCCGATTCGATATTAACGAGGGAAAAAAATGGCAAAACTTCGTAATGGCCCTGAGGCTTTTGAAAGGGTCTGTTCTTTCTGCGGAAAAAGCGCCGACATGGCGCGCCGCCTTATTGCCGGCCCCAACGATGTGTATATCTGCGATGAATGTATCGAAGTATGCCGGAAGATTCTTACCGAGGAAGATCACGAACTTACGACCCAGTTTACCGGCGACATTCCCACTCCAAGGGAAATAAAGAATTACCTTGACCTTTTCATCATCGGGCAGGACAACGCAAAAAAAGCGCTGTCTGTCGCGGTGTACAACCACTACAAACGGATAGCAAACCCTTCCAGAGAAACCGAAGAAGTCGAAATTGAAAAATCAAACGTACTGTTAATCGGGCCGACCGGAACGGGGAAAACACTGCTTGCTAAAATCCTCGCGAAAAAACTGAAAGTTCCCTTTGCGATTGTGGACGCGACCACGCTAACCGAAGCGGGCTATGTCGGCGAAGATGTCGAAAATATCCTGTTAAAATTGATTCAAAGTGCGGGCGGCAACATATCCGCCGCAGAACGCGGGATTGTCTATATTGACGAAATAGACAAGATCGCGCGCAAGGGTGAAAACATTTCCATTACCCGCGATGTTTCCGGCGAAGGCGTCCAGCAGGCACTCCTTAAAATAATCGAAGGAACGATAGCGTCCGTCCCGCCGCAGGGCGGCAGAAAGCATCCCAATCAGGAGATGATCCGCATTGATACCACGAACATTCTCTTCATCTGCGGCGGCGCGTTTGTGGGGCTGGACAAACTTATTTCGCGGCGCGTGGTGCAGCATCCTATGGGTTTCGGCGCCGACACAAGCGGCGGGGAAAAAACACTGAAAGAACTGTACGACTCAATTCACCCGGACGATCTTATCCACTTCGGCATGATCCCCGAATTTATCGGAAGGCTTCCGATCACTGTCGGCCTTGAAGAACTAAAGCGGGAAGAGCTGAAAAGGATCATAACAGAACCGCGCAACGCCATCGTCAGGCAGTATCAGGCTTCTCTCGCTTATGATGACGTCAATCTGGAATTTACCGAGAAGGCGATTGACGCCATCGCCGATATGGCAATCAAACAGAAAACCGGAGCGCGCGGGCTGAGGGCAATTGTAGAAAGGCTCATGACCGACATCATGTTTGAAATACCTTCGATGAAGGGCAACAAACACATAATCATCACTCAGGATACAGTGGAGAAATCCGAACCGCCTGAAATAACATATTTGCAGCAGAAGAGCGCATAACGCTTCTTTCGCTTTGAGGAATTCCTCTTGAAAAATAAAGGCGGCATTGACAGATTCTTTTCTATCTTTAGAAAAAAAGATCCGCAATTAGACGATTATACCTTTACCACGGAAGAACTCACGGTCGAATATTTTCCATTGCTGCCGCTTCGGGATTTAGTGCTTTTTCCGCAGACAGTGATCCCCATTTTTATCACATTCAAACCGGGGATTGCCGCCCTTGAAGAGGCGCTGAAGCGGGACAACAGGCTTTTTGCGGCATGTCTTAAAAAACATGAGATAGGCATTGCTTCTGACGAACTGTGGGGAGTCGGGACTGTAGTTAAAATCATCCAGCACCTTAAACTTCCCGACAGTACCTACCGCGTTGTGTTTCAGGGTGAGTACCGGGGAAGGATTCTTTCGGTTCATTCTCAGGATAATTATTCAATGGTCAACGCTGAACCGATAAGGGCAATTCCCTTGAGCGAACCATTGAATCCCGAAGACGCGGCATTAATGCGTTCTCTGCAAAAATCTTTCGTTCAGTACGCTGAGTATTCAAAAAAAATAGGGACGGACACTATTTCCGCGGTGGAGAGAACCGAAAGCCCGGAACGCCTTGCCAACCTTGTGTGCAATGCTGTAAACCTGAAATCAGAGAAAAAAATCGAACTGTTGAGCTATGCCGACACAAAAGAAAGGCTTCTGGCAATTCTTGAAACAATTGAAAGAGAGAACGAGATTTACAGCATACAAAAAAATATCTCCGGCAAAGTTAAAAGTAAAATGGATAAACGCCACCGTGAATACATCCTCCATGAACAGCTAAAGGAAATCAACAAGGAACTGGGCAAGGACAAAGTTGAAGATGAATTTGCCATTTTGGAAAAACGCATCGCGGAAAAATCGCCGCCGTCTGAGGTTATCGAAAAAGCCGGCAAGGAAATTGCGCGACTTAAAAAACTACAAGCCTTCTCACCGGAAGCGGGAGTGCTGCGCGCGTATCTTGAATGGATCACAGACCTTCCCTGGAGCGCCAGTTCGGTTGATTCCGGCGACCTTGCCGAAGCGGAAAAGATTCTTGATGAAGATCACTTCGGAATGCGCAAGGCAAAGGATCGCATCATTGAGTTTATCGCCGTACGGCAGTTAATAAGCAGTGAACATAGAGCAGTGAGTAGTGAGCAGTTAGCAGTGGGCAATGAGCCGTTGACAGATAACGTGGAACAGATACCCTCCCCTCCCCCGGTTATTGCCATCAAAGGCCCTATCCTCTGTTTTATCGGGCCGCCGGGAACAGGCAAAACATCGCTGGGAAAATCAGTAGCCCGCGCCCTTGGGCGGCGCTTTGTGCGCATATCTCTCGGCGGCGTGCGCGATGAAGCTGAAATCCGCGGGCATCGAAAAACTTATGTCGGCGCCCTGCCCGGAAAAATCATCCAGTCAATGCGCAAAGCTGAAACCGTTAACCCTGTTTTCCTGCTCGATGAAATTGACAAACTATCAAGCGACTTTCGCGGCGATCCTGCTTCCGCCCTTCTTGAAGTTCTTGATCCCGAACAAAACTCAACATTTGTCGATCACTATCTGGAAGTTCCTTATGATCTTTCAAAAGTGTTGTTTATCACTACCGCGAATTCTTTGCACACCATCCCGTATCCCCTGCTTGACCGCATGGAAATAATTGAAGTCCCCGGTTACGGTGAAAACGAAAAACTCAGCATTGCAAAACAATTTCTGGTTCCCAAAGAGCTGAGGGACAACGGCCTTTCCGAAGCGAAAATTATATTCAAGGATGAAACGCTCAAGAGCATTATCCGCTACTGGACAATGGAGTCGGGAGTGCGGAGCCTGGAACGGGAGGCAGCCCGCTGCATCAGGCGGATTGCGCGTCACGCCGTGAACAAGGGTTACGGCAAGGACAAACCTGTATCCTTATTCAAAAAGACGATAACGCCCGAATACCTTGAAAAACTCCTTGGCAGGAAAAAATATAAAAGGGACGTTGTCTACAAGGAAGCGCGTGTTGGCGTAACATACGGGCTTGCCTGGACTGAAACCGGCGGAACCATAATGCCCGTTGAAACCATCAGGTATGCCGGAAGCGGTGAACTCCTTATTACAGGAAATCTAGGCGATGTAATGAAAGAGAGCGCCCGCATCGCCCTTTCATATTTAAGAAGCACCTGCGACAAGTATAAATTTTCGGCAAAGGACATCTGCAAATCTGATTTTCACATCCATGTCCCCGAGGGCGCAATTCCCAAAGACGGCCCCTCCGCCGGCATCACCCTTGCCTCATCTCTGCTTTCTACCCTCTGCAAAACGCCCCCCCGTCCCGGCATCGCAATGACCGGAGAACTTACCCTCACAGGCCGCATCCTCCCCATCGGCGGGCTGAAAGAAAAACTCCTCGCCGCCATCAGAAACGGCATGGAAACAGTAGTGCTGCCAAAAGACAACGAGGCGGAATGGAACGAGCTGGACAAGGACATCCGCGATTCGATAAAGGTCAGGTTCGCGGAAACTGCCGCTGAGGTTTTAAAGATTTTGTTTTAAGTAGATTTTCTTTACGGCTACAAATCGTTTGGCTTCAATCCTGTATGTTTAGCTACCTTAGCAAGCATTTTAGGCCCTATTTCATCGCCATCGTGAAAAGCAAAAACATAGTCGGGAAACCCTAATCTTTCCAGTGTTTTATGCGATCCGTCCTGTCTTTTTACAGACCATCCGATACTTAATAATGCGGATAAAAGACGTTTTGCCTTAATTGACCGCCAATGGCTCATAATGATTTTCAAATACTATAGAATTAATACCGGGAATAGAAACTTCATTTTCCATCCGTTCCGCCAAAACCCGCAAAGCCAAAGCCTTTGCTTTTGCTCCTGCCTGTAATGGTGTAACACCGTATGCAAGCACACCGGGAATTTCCTGAATTTCAGCTATCCAGCGCCCGTCTTCTTCCTGTTCAAATTCAATATCAAAGTTCATAAATGCCTTAATTTAATAATATTGAAAAAGCAGGCATTTAGGCAAGCCCCCAAGAGACATAGTTGTTAACTGCAAGGCAAGTCTCACGGAAGGAGAGAAAATATTCCCCTTCTGAGGATATGTTGCCCTGCAAAACACAGAAAAAGCGCGTACCGTAGGTACGATTGGGCTGGCTGCGTACACCCCTGAAGGGAACATACGGTGCGGATGCAATGAACACGGCATATAAATTTGACCGCAAAGGCAATCTGTCTTTCAATTAAGAATAAAATTCACAGCCGTCCTAGCGTCTCCTTCGGAGCCGTTCGATTGAAATCGCCGCTCACGCGGCGTAAGTATAGAGGTTAGCTCCCGTAAGGGTTTAACGCAGCCGCCAAGGAACTTGTTCCGGTTTTACAGGGCAAGATAGCCGTTTCTACTTGACATTCTCACAAAATTGTCGTATTTTCTCATTATGAGATTGTTAATGATACAAACAGTAATCGCGCCGCGCCGCCGCCAAAATGGCATGCATATAGCGCTGCACAACACAATCATAATTTCCAACATTTTTTCGTTACCCCCCCCCCCCCCACTTTTTTACGCTCAGTAGGGCGAAAATCTGAATATAGTACAAATACCATAGCCGCAGTATTATTCCCTAAAGACCACTCGCAAAGACGCCAAGTTTCAAAGAACGCCAAGATACAAAGGGAATGGGGAGTAGGGAATAGGGTTCTTGTCCGCTATCGTAGTCTGTTGCCAACACGCATAGCACACGAACATCAATCCCTACTCCCCGATCCCTACTCCCTACTCAGGAGGCCTCGTCTTCACGTCGTGGAGGCGGTCAAATATATTTCTCTTGCGCGCAGAGTATTGAGAGGTATCTTTATGGCTATTGATTTTTCTGTTAAGGACATCATGCATAATGTGGCGGTGAAATTTATTCACGCCTTCTTGCCGGAGGCTAAGAAACCCTACAACTTAAAAGCAGCACTCCAGCCGGAACTGGACATCCACGGTGTCGCCAGCAAAGCTGACGTCTACAACATCGCAACAAGCCCGAAGATCATCGAGGAGGGTATGATATCGG
>JAIRRJ010000040.1 GCA_031256035.1 Treponema sp.
GAAGAGGCCGTGTATTTATACAACACTCGGCGCCCGCATATGTCACTCGATTATGAAACGCCGGAAAAAATGCATAGGGCTGCGGCTTAATATGTGTCAACCTATTTTAGGACTTGACAGAGAACCTTTTCTAAGTTTATCATAGGTGTACCTCCTTTGTCAAGTAGATTATTATTTAATCTACGATAATATAGAAAGATACTAAAAAAAGGGAAAAGTGTCAAGGGGAAATGGCTAACTTGCCCTGCAATTAACAATCAAGCCTTTCATGGGCGTGGCAGCAGGAGTGAAGATAATCCTTCATGATGAAAAATTGTCCTGCAAAATGCCGCTATAACGCCTATGGACGGGCTGCGCGCACCCATCGTGAAAGTACGCTGCCCATATTTTGTTTCTACGGGGTGGCGGAGGCAAAAGTGCCGTGCCCCGCCACGGTGCTTTTGGCCTCCGGCAGGACCCCAAGAAATATCATTAGGCAGCGTACCTTCAATATGCGTCTGGATGCAGCCCATCAAAATGAAAATTTCGTGTATAGTGAATACATGGAAAATACCAGCGGATTGTTCGCCCTTATAAAAGAAGCCAAACATCTTGTTGCCCTGACCGGCGCGGGGGTCAGCACACTTTCGGGGATTCGCGACTTTCGCGGCAAAAACGGCCTGTACAATGAAATGGACGCGGAAAAAATATTCAGCATCGACTATTTCATGCAGGACCCGTCTTTTTATTACAATCAGGCAGGTTCTTTCATTTACAATATCGATGAAAAAGAAGCGTCGATTGTCCACATTGTGCTGGGTGAGCTTGAACAGCGCGGGTGTCTGAAAGCCCTGATTACCCAGAATATCGATCTTCTGCATCAGAAAGGCGGCAGTAAGAATGTAATTGAAATTCACGGATCGCCCAAAGTCCATTACTGCCTGCGCTGCGCGGGCGTGCGCATGGGTTTTGATGAAGTCGCTGCCCTTGTACGCAAGGGGGAGATGCCCGCTTGCCCCAAATGCGGCAGGGTTCTGAAACCGGCGATCACATTTTTCGGCGAAAGCCTTCCGGCGGAAGCCCTGCGGGAAGCGGTGGATGAGTCCCAAAAAGCTGATGTGATGCTGGTGCTGGGAACCAGCCTAACCGTCCACCCCGCCGCTTCCATGCCCGATTACACCCTGCGTAACGGCGGAAAAATAGTCATAGTCAACAATATGCCCACTCCCCTTGACCGCAGAGCGGCGCTTCATTTTGATGACCTTGGCATGGTCTTTGAAGAGCTATACTCCTTAATTTCTAATTCATAATCGGAATTCCCTGACAATCATAGATTGTCAGGGAAAAAACGCCTGCTTCATTGATTTGTTCAAAAACTGAAGTTTCCAAACAGCTATATTCAGCGTAAAAAAGAGCCGATTATTTAATAATGGAGAGTATATGAAAAAACACGTGATTTTGGCAGGCATTTTGTTTTTTGGGATGACTTTCGTTATGGCGCAGGAACAGCCGCTCAAGGGACAGAGCATGAACGGTTCTACCGGTCTTTATTCCATCCCTTCCGGGCATATTGGGTGGGAGAATTCAGCCAATCTTGGAATAGACCTTGGATACCGCGCTGTCATCAATAATAGTGAAGGGATCGCGCACATACCGGCAATCACGGCAAGCCTGTTTAAGTGGGTGGAATTATCATTGGCTCTGGATTTACAGCCTGAAATTAATATCAATGGCAAAAATCAAAAAAACGATGATCTGCTGCTTGGGTTGAAGGTAAGAATGCCAACAAACATGAAAAACACTTCAAGTACCAATATTGCTTTGGGAGTCAATGCGCAGTTCATAAACCTTGGAAATGATAATTACAATTACAACGCATTCCAGCCGTATGCGGCAATCTCTTACATGGGAACATTCTTTAAGATGAACGCGGAAACAACGGTGGTATTCGGCAAAACTTTTTATTCGGGAGGCCCTGACAACAACAGTGACATTGATTTTGGCATGGGCTTTGACCTTATTCTGTTTCCCGATGTATTCAAAGAGGCAGTCCATTGGATTATTGATTTCGCCAATTTCAGCTACAGCGACAATTCATGGCCGAATGGATTGCTTGCCCACACAGGCTCAGCCTGGTATCGCGGAATTGTAAACACAGGTTTCAGAATTGATCTTTCAGTCTTTCCCGGATTGAATAAATTTAAATTTATGGTTGATCTTGTCTTTAATGATCTTTTTGATGACGGGCAAAGGTCATTCACTATTGGCGGTGTTTTCGGTATTCCCATCAAATAAAAAAAGAGCATACAGCAGCCAGCTGTATGCTCTCCGGTTACTGCCTAACTAAAGCAGGAATATGCCTCCAGGAAAATCCTGCTTACTTAGCTTTCAATCCCGCGGTTGGTTTCCGTCCTGAAGTGCCAATGTTCATGAGGATGAATGCCAGCAGATAGAGATAAAGTATGCCGCCGGAATTATAATTTATTACAATGATACCTGCCGCGTAGAAAGCAATACAGAGAATGATTGCGATAAATGGATGGCGGCTCATAAGTTTACCCATAAACATGAAATACCACAGCAGACTTAATAACCCCATTGCAACGCCCAACGCTATTAATGCAACGAAAGATGAAAACCCCAGATTTTTAACTTTTGTCTCTTCAAGCAGATACTGGTCAAATGCAGCCTGGTCTATTTTGTAGATATCGTAAGCTATACCTTCAGGATTTGAACGGGGAAAACGGTCAATGAAAGGCAGGATGGCGACAAAGTCGTCTCTGATGAATGAACCAGCCGCATTGATGGCAGTAGAGACTTTGCCGCCTCTCGTCCTTCCGTCCAGCGTAACCGACAGCAGATACATTTTTCCCGCATCCATCGTAACCGTATGTTCCATATTTCTGGCTGACCACCCGTCCGCTTTTTGGGCATAATTGAAGTTTATGGTATGCTCACCGGCTGGCAAAAGCAATGTTGCCGCTTTTGATTTATGTGACCACGATGACCAGTATCCAACCCACCATGACCTCAACAGGCCGCGCTTAGCGCCGTCTATTCGCATGATTTTTGCATAGGAAGGGATAATAAGAACCGCAGATTCCTCTGCTGCTGTATTTTTGTCGAGCGGTGGAAGGGGTTTGACTTCTTTAAAGCATCCCGACAAGACAGCTACAAACAACACAATCGAAAACACTTTCAAAATTCTGCTCTTCTTCATAATTTTGTTTCTCCTTTTAAACAACCAATTAAATATCACCAAAAAAAGCCGCGCGGCTACAACCGCACGGCTTTATATATAGTGTTGATACCCGTCAGTTAAAACTGCCTGATTGGGCGGACGCGGAATTCTCTACTCGCCCAGTGGGTGTCCTGTTTCCCATCGGCAAAATTTTCACCCAAGAAATAACCGTCATAGAATGTTGATGTCCAATACCATTCATTCTTGAAATCGCCAAACCCCTGCATATGCAGATTGCCGTACATTTGGTGAAGTTCATCCCTTGAAGGCAGGAACCAGTCCTTAAAACCGTTCAAGGTATATGCCGCACAAGCCTGAGCCGCCCAGCCAAAACCGCCGCCCTTGGCTGCCGCTTCTTTCATAATTGCATCGGTATTGGATTTTCCTTTCCCCACTGCCCGTTCTCCACAGTCGTCAGTTTTGATATTTTCCCTAACGGCGGTTAATTTGTTTGAAAGATCCGCCGGGGCTGCTTCCAGATACTGCCAGCCGCCGTTATTGTTGCCCTTGTCGTAGAAGATAAGCCCGCCGGCAGGTCCCTTGCCGCCGACATGGTAGGTGCCGGTTACTGCGGGAGCCGGAGTTGGAGTCACTACAGTAGCTGGCCCGGGTGCCGTAGACGGAGTCACTACAGGAACTGGCGCGGGTGCCGGAGCTTCGCCGAGCAACTGCTGAATCTGAGAATTGTCCTTTACGGTAATATCAGTAGTCGCCTGAGCCTGACCGTTGCTGTTTAACAGCCTCATCCTGAACCGGTGATCCGCGCCTGTTTTTACCAGAGAGCCGGTTACCACAAATTGCGCGCCCAGGGCTTTGCAAAGCTGACCAGCCTGGGCATCGGTTACATCGCCCGATGATTTGAGGTTCTGCCCGCGGAGGGCGTTGTCAATGTTCGCACGGGTAATCAATGAACAATTTTTGCTTTTTTCCATAGCAAGCGCCATTTCCCGAAGGACATGCGCCGAAAGATCATCCGAAGAACTGAAATTCAACAGAGCGACTTTGGGACCCATCGCCAGTTTAAGGTTTATGTCCTTGATTGCCTGCTGCATGGCGGCATCCATGTTTGCCACGGTTTGAGTCTGCCCTGAAACCGCAAAAACGCACGCCAATCCGAGAATTGCCAAAACACTTAATTTCTTTACAAAATTTTTCACATTATTCTCCTTATAAAAAATCCCGGTGAACAAATTCACCACATATACATAAATATCGCATGGAGCCAAAAATGTCAATGTTTAAGAAAAAAATACTCCGTAAATTTTGAATTTATTACCCGGTAATAGGTTTATTGACGAACGAAGCGAGTGTCGCGGTTGTGCTTGCACAGCCATGACCGAGCGAGTGAGGAAACGAAGGGTTTAATACCCTGTGGTATTAAACCCTTTATTTGTTTGATAATTCCAGCTTTTTAAGCGCTTTCTGCACCCTCGCCAGGGCTTTTTCCGGCCCCAGTATACGCAGAGAGCCGAAAAGCGGGGGGCTGACGCGGCTGCCCGTAACCGCTACACGCAGGGGCATCATAAGGTCGCCCAGCTTGACCTCTTTCTTTTCCGCTTCCGCCTTGATGAAATTTTCAGCCTGTTCATCATCCGGCATTTCAGCTAACGTACGCGCCAGTCCGCAGCCAATCTGCAAAAGTTCAATCGTTTTGGCAAGGTCTGACTTTTTGGGGATGAATTCTTCCGCACCGGGAAGCTCGGGTTCCCTGAACAGGTAGGCGATTTTTTCAGGGACTTCGGAAAGGAAAACGAGGCGTTCTTTTACAAGCGGCATTGCAGCGGTAAAAACAGCGCGCTCTTGAGGCGAAGGTTCCGCGCCAAAAAGTCCGGCAGCAACGGCGAATGGCAGGCAAAGGGAAGCAAGCTCCTCATCGCTTTTCATTCTAATGTACTGACCGTTGTACCACTCAAGCTTTTTATAGTCAAAAACTGCGGGCGCTTTATTGAGCTTCTCAAGGTTGAAACGCTGCGCAAGTTCGTTCAAAGAATAAATGTCCCTGCCATCCTCATAAGACGCGCCCAAAAGCGCAACATAGTTTATGAGCGCTTCGGGCAGGTAACCGTTCAGGCGGAATTCGTCAATGCTTGTGGCTCCGTGGCGTTTGGAGAGTTTTTTGCCGTCCTGCCCCATCACCATCGGAAGGTGGCAGAATTCGGGAGGAGTCCAGCCGAAACTTTTGTACATGATCACATGGAGCGGGGTTGAGGAAAGCCATTCCTGCGCGCGCAGTACGTGGCTTATTTCCATTAAGTGATCGTCTACCACATTGGCAAGGTGATAGGTGGGAAAGCCGTCTGATTTCAGCAGCACCGGATCGGGATTTATATCTTCGTTTTTCCATTCAATATCACCCAGCAAATGATCATGAAAGCGTGTGGTTTCACCTAACGGGATTTTCAGCCTTATGGTACAGGGTTCGCCGCCGGCCGCCCGTTTGGCGGCTTCCTCAGGATTAATGCTCCGGCAGAGGCGGTCGTAGCCGGTCTCAGAAGAACGGGCGGCTTCCCGCACCTCGCGCAGCCTTTCAAGCCTTTCCGGCGGGCAGAAGCAGTAATAGGCAAGTTTGTTTTTGAGCAGTTCTCCGGTGTATTCTTTGTAAAATTTGGTGCGCTCGGATTGAATGTACGGGCTGTACTGCCCGCCGACATCAGGCCCTTCATCCCATTTTATGCCAAGCCAGCTAAATGTGTCGTAAAGGTTTTGCACATAACTTTCATCAGAACGGGTACGGTCGGTATCTTCCAGCCTGAGGATAAACTTTCCGCCCTGCGAGCGGGCAAAAAGACAGTTAAACAGCGCGGTTCTTATTCCCCCTATATGTTGAAGGCCGGTGGGTGAAGGCGCATAGCGGTCTCGAATATTCATTGCATATACTATATATTATGAATGAAGTACTCTCAAGATAGACGGAAGGAGTTAACATGGCAAAAGAAAGCAAAAAAAGCGCGGGGCAAAAACTGGCGGAAAAACTCTTTTTCTCCCTGAAAAACTGCTGGGATGAAATTGACGCGAAAACAGAAAAAGAAGTTGAAGAATTGGCATCTTCTTATAAACAATTTCTGGACAGGGGAAAAACAGAGAGGGAATGTGTTATTGCCGCCCGCGAGCTGCTGGAAAAAAATGGTTTTGCCGACATCCAAACGCTGGAAGGAAAAAAACTAAAAGCCGGAATGAAAGTCTATCAGAATATCCGGGGCAAGTCCCTTATCGCCGCGATTGTGGGGAAAAAGCCAGCTGTTGAAGGCTGCAACATCCTCGGCGCTCATGTTGATTCGCCGAGGCTTGATCTAAAGCAAAACCCGCTTTATGAAGACTGCGACTTTGCGCTGCTGGATACCCACTATTACGGAGGCATAAAAAAGTACCAGTGGACTGTTATCCCGCTTGCCATGCACGGCGTTTTTGCAGCCGAGGACGGAAAAATAACAACCATCAATATCGGCGAAGAACCGGGCGATCCGGTTTTTACAATTACCGATTTACTGCCCCACCTTGCCAAAGAACAAATGCAGAAAAAAGCGGCGGAAGCGGTTGAAGGGGAAGACTTGGACATTCTTGCCGGTTCCCGCCCCTTTGCCGACAAGGAAGCCAAAGAAAAAGTAAAACTGAATATTCTTTCCCTGTTACACAAAAAATACGGCATTACGGAAAAAGATTTTGCGTGCGCGGAAATTGAATTTGTTCCCGCGTTCAAAGCAAGCGATGTCGGTCTTGACCGCAGCATGATTGGCGCTTACGGCCACGACGACCGCTGCTGCGCCTGGCCAGCGCTCAAAGCCCTTGTTTCCCTATCACGCGAAAAAGACGCGCCGGAAAAGACCGTTATCTGCTATTTGTCGGACAAGGAAGAAACAGGTTCCGCCGGAAACACAGGCGCGCGTTCTTCCAACTTTGAAAATTTCACCGCCATGCTCGTCGGCGCGAGCGAAGCTGAACTCAGGCTCTGTTTTTCCAGGTCAGCAATGCTTTCAGCCGATGTCAACGCCGCGTTTGATCCGACCTACGCAGGAGTTTTCGACAAAAAGAATTCGTCCTTCATGGGGAAGGGGCTGGTGCTTACCAAGTACACTGGCTCAGGCGGCAAATACGGCGCAAGCGACGCCAACGCGGAATTCTGCGCCAGAGTGCAGGGGATCATGAGCAGGAACAAGATACAGTGGCAGTTTGGGGCATTGGGCAAGGTGGACAAAGGCGGCGGCGGAACCATCGCCCTCTATGCCGCCAATTTGGGCATTGATGTTCTGGACTGCGGCGTCCCCGTCCTTAGTATGCACTCGCCCTTCGAGGTTATAAGTAAAATTGATCTTTACACAACATACAGAGGGTATATCGCTTTTTTGAAAGAAGCCTAAGGCTTAAGCCTTGGAGCTAGGCAATCACGTTGAGGTTACGCCCAAGATTGGGATCGGCAACAACCTGAGCGCTTGAAAGTAGTTTTTCCAGTGCGGCTGCCTGTTCTTTCATGGCGTCAAGCCCCATTGCCTGGACTCTTACCCCTGCCTGCTCCTGCACTCTTGCCTGGCTTAAATTTACTGAAGCTGATTGAATATCCATACTTTTATTATCGTAATTATCCGCCCAAAAGTCCACAAAAATCATAACAGTTTTGCCTGATTTTTATTATATTCTACAGCGGAGTTGAAAATGGAAAACAGGCAAAAAAAGATTTCGATAAACGCGCTCATATTTTTTTGTTTATCTCTGGCGCTTTGCGGTTTTTTGATAAACGCAAGGATTCTATCCATAACAAAAATTGAAAATTTAATAATGGAACAGGTCATATTTGAAAAAAGCATCCAAATCAATGAAGTAATTTCAAAACTTCTTTACAAAACACAATCATTGTCCGCAATAGTAATACAGGGAAACGGGAATAATGATCACATCATGAACAGTTTTGACAGAATAGCGCCCCTGTTGGTTGACGATCCTGTAATCAGAAATGTTCTCATAGCGCCGGACGGCATAGTTGCAAAAGTTTATCCGCTTGAAACCAATGAAAACGTTATCGGGTTGAACTTTTTCAGCGAAGGACTGGGCAACAGGGAAGCCGTGCTTGCTATGGAAATTGGCGACCTTGTTATGGGAGGCCCCTTCCATACAGTTCAGGGCGATAAAGCGATTGTCGGAAGGCTGCCCGTATATGTTGATACCGAGACCAGAAAACACAAATTTTGGGGCATTGTTTCCGTAACGATAAAGTTTCCGCAGGTTCTGGAAAAGCTTGATTTCGGAATGCTCAATAACCATGGTTTCACGTATGAATTATGGAGAATCAGCCCCGACACAAACGAAAGAGAAGTGATAGCCGGCAGCCCTATAAAACCGGCAAAATCCCGTTTCATTGAAATGCCGGTGCGAATCCTGAATGCCGAATGGCATCTGAAAGTGTCGCCTGACAGGATGTGGTACAATTATACTGAAAACATCGTCGTTCTCATTACGGCTGTTTTCATAAGTTTCCTTGTTTTATTTGTTATGCAGCATAATCACAGGCTTAAAAAAATACGTTCGGATTTGGAGCTGGTGGCTATAAGCGATCCGCTGACAGGCATATTCAACAGGCGTCATTTTATGAACATAGCGCGCCTCGGCATTGAAAAATCGCGCCGCCATAATGAAATTTGCAATATCATCATGTTAGATATTGACAGATTCAAAAACATAAACGACACATACGGCCACACAATCGGCGACAAAGTATTGATTGAAGTAACTTTGCGCATAAAAGCCGATATCCGCCCTTATGATCTCTTCGGGCGGTACGGCGGCGAAGAATTCATCATTTTTATTTCCGGCACAAATAATGAAAAAGTTTATGAAATAACGGAACGCCTGCGCTTAAGTTTATGTTCAAGAAAATACGAATACGGCAATGTAAGCCTTGACGCTTCGGCAAGTTTCGGCATTGCGCATATCGCTGATTATGATCTTGAAAAGGCGATAGAACATGCGGATGAAGCGCTTTATACCGCAAAGAAAGAAGGCCGCAACAGGATTGTTTTGTACGGCGGGAATCCTGCCGTCTGACCTTGTTACGCCTGCGTTTTAGCTTTTCGCTTTTTGTTTCCAGTCGGCATTTATTTGAGCCTGCTCGCCTTTGGAAATCGTAGCTGTTTTCACCGGAGCGCCATGAGTGCCGCCTATATTCTTTATGTGCGGCGCCGGAAGCTTGTCGCAAATTTCCTGGAGCTTATGCGCCACCATATTGTACTGCCCGACCGCAATAATATCTTTTGCGTGCTGAAGCGCAAGGGCTTTATACTCTTTAATCAGTCTTCCGAGTTCGCCTCTGTCTTTACAATTTTTGTGCTTGTTTACTTCAGCTTCTACATTTACCATTTTTCCACCCCACATACAAGACTATACCCTCCTTTACACAAATGTCAATGATTTTTTAGGGCGCTATTGTGTAAATAATTAATCCAGAGGCGTTCCTCTGCCTTCTTGCAGAACATTTACAAAAGCGCAGACAGAAAATGCAAATCACAAAGTACACCCTGATTACGGACGCGGCTTTGACGTGAGAAAACCACTACAAGTTTACTCCCCGAAGATCACGTAAAGGAGCGAAGGCACAAAAAAGAATAAAGGTAAATAAGCACCCTGCACTATCGAAAGAGCCATGGCTGGTTGATTGACATTTATCCCATAACTCATTATTATTTCATTAACCTTTTGGGTTAATATGCTATTGACAGTGGGGCGAGTTTGGATATATCCTTTAAGAATACGAAGCTGGAAAAAGAGTTCAACGAGAGGAAACGAATGAAAAGAGTTCACGGAGAGCTCAGGACGAAAAAAATATGTCTGAGGCTGGCTGAACTCAGGGCGGCATCCAGTTTGAATGACTTTTGGCCTCCCAAAAGCTGCCCCAGCCGGTGTCATGAACTGACGCGAGGAGAGCGAAAAGGACAGTTATCGGTGGATTTAGAGCATCCGTATCGGCTTATTTTTGTTCCAAATCATGAACCGATTCCGTTGAAACCTGACGGCGGACTTGACTGGAAACAGGTAACGGCAATATTGATTACAGGGATAGAGGATACCCATGAATAGTATGCAGACAACAAACAAATATGTTCCCGACTATTTGGTAACTCCGGGCGCAGTTCTAGAAGACCATCTCGAGTATGCAGGGCTTACACAGGCGTCTCTTGCGAACCGGACAGGGTTGTCAAAGAAAACGATAAATGAAATAGTAAAGGCAAAATCCGCCATTACAGCAGAAACTGCGTTAAGGCTTGAACGAACCTTGGGACGTCCCGCGCATTTCTGGAGTAATCTTGAACGGCAATATCAGGAAGACAAAACACGGCTTGCCGATAAAATTAGAATGGAGGAATATTTGCACTGGCTTGATATTTTTCCGGTAAATGAAATGGCAAAATTCGGCTGGATAGAAAAAATCAAGGTAAAAACTCAACAGATGGATGCACTTCTGCGTTTTTTTGCAGTAGCGTCTCCGACACAGTGGGAAACAATGTGGGATCGTGAATTGCAGGCTGCTTTTCGCAAAACAGAACGCTCTCAAAAAGATATCGCTGTCATTTCCGCATGGCTTCGCAGAGGGGAAATAATTGCTCAACAACGGCAATGCGTTCAGTTTGACAAACAGAAGTTCCAAAACAGCCTTGCTGGAATCCGTAGGCTTACAACAATAGAAGACCCAAATGTCTTTATTCCAAAACTAGAATCAATCTGTGCTGCAGCCGGTGTTGCTGTTGTTTTTGTTCCCGCTTTGCCCAAACTTGGCATTTACGGCGCAACGCGCCGGTTTAATGACAAATATATAATGCAGTTAAGTCTATACGGCAAAAGTAATGACCAGCTATGGTTCACTCTTTTTCACGAAGTCTGCCACATTATTTACCATTCAGGCAGGGAACTTTACATTGAAACAAAAGGGCTGGAAAGCCAAAAGGAAAATGAGGCAAATGCCTTTGCGTGTGATATGTTAATACCGCCTGAGCAATTATCACACTTTCTTGCATCAGGATTCAAACCGACATTATTTCAAGTAAAAAAATTTGCTGCAAGTATTGGTATTGCGCCTGGTATTGTTGTTGGCAGGTTGCAACATGATAAAGTATTGCCCATGAGTTGTGGGAATGAACTTAAAGTTCGGTATCGGTGGGAGAATTAGCCTGTTGAAAAAAAGTGACTGACACCCCCACTGCGTTAACTTCATGGGTTGGGGTGGCTGTTTTTTTCTTTTATGCTCCATAATTTGAGGGCATTTTCAAGACTCAAATCGAAATCGGTTCTAAGTTTCTTGAAGGTTTTGGTCAAGTCAAATAATACGGTTCGGTAATTTTCTGCTTCACTTATGTTTTCAGGCATGAAAAGGCGGTAAATATCTGTTCCCAGAGCGGCAGCTATATTTTTGAGAGTATTGTCGCTGACCCATGTACGGCAGCCCTCAATATCTCTTACCATATTTGACGAAATTCCGGCTTTTTCAGAGAGTTTTTCCTGCGATATATTGAGCAATTCCCTGTGTTTTTTGATATTCATCGATAATGTCTTTCGAATGTCTATGGGCTTTTTCTTCATGGTAATAAAAAGAATATGATACGGCATAAGGAAAAATCGGTGAATTTGATATTATCGGTGGTAGTATCTTGACAATTTCATGGGGTATATATTAAAATGCTGTTTGGAAAAAAGGAGAAATGATATGCAACGAACAAAGTTTTTTGCCGCACTAACCTTAATGGTTCTTGCTTTCATACTGACAGGCTGCGATCATGGCAACAACGGCGACAAGCCCATCAATATTACCGCCATAGCGGGCGTTACACCTCCGGCAACCGGCAAAACCCCGGTTACGGCTAAGGAGTGTTAATAATGATCAAAGAAAAATCAGCAACAATAAAATCCAGAGCCGTTTTTTCAAAAGATGAAAAGCACAGATATTTACTGGAAAGAATTTGGAATGACAAAAAGAAAAAAGCAACAGTTATCATGTTAAACCCAAGTTTTGCAGATGAATTAAAAACAGATCAGACAATTTGTAAAGTAATGAATTTCTTGATAGAAAAAGATTTTGGAACTTTGCGAGTTGTAAATTTATACGCATTTATTTCTTCAGAACCTTCGCATCCTAAGAAAAACCATGATGTCGTTGGAGAATTAAACAATCAATATATTTTGGATGCAATCAATGACACAGATGTTATTATTATTGCATGGGGAGTTGAAAAAAAGGAATACATTAAACGAATTGCAGAAGTGAAAGAAATTCTAAGCAAATCAGGAAAAAAAATTAAGACATTTATAGTCAACGACCGAGTGGGAGGACATCCCAGCAGAGGAAACATTTCCGATATGATTGATTATTCATTGGAATAGAGCGCACCTTGAATACGGCATTGGTGTATACAATTCCTCAACAGCGACAAAAATTCCCTGCGCGGCATCACCTCCCCGCCCAGTGAGGCAAGGTGTTTCGTGGGAGACTGGCAGTCGATAAATGCTGCGCCGCTTTCAAAAAGTTTTTCCGCTAGTGTGAGGAAGGCGGCTTTGGAAGCATTGCTCTTTTTGGCAAACATGGACTCTCCGAAAAAAGCCCTGCCCATAAGTATGCCGTAACAGCCGCCTGCAAGTTCTCCGTCCTGCCATGCTTCCGCTGAATGCGCCCAGCCAAGGCGGTGCAGTTCTGTGTAAGCTTCAATAATATCATTTGAAATCCATGTACCTCCCTGATTGGGGCGTTCTACCTGTGCACAGCCGTTGATAACACCTGAAAAATCCGCGTCAAAAGTGATGTTAAATGTTTTTGTTTTAAGAATTTTCCGCATGGACAAAGAGACATGGAGTTTTTCAGGAAAGAGTACAAAGCGGGGATCGGGCGACTGCCAGATAACGGGGTCTCCCTCGTTATACCAGGGAAAGATTCCCTGCTCGTATGCTGAAATCAGCATCCCCGGAGACAGGTTGCCGCCGATAGCGATGATGTCATCATTCCATGTTTCGGGATCGGGAAAAGGGTAATAATCATTTTCGTTAAGATAGGGAAAATCAGGATCGGGACCGGGATGAAAAGGCTGCACCGTATACCTTAGGCTTCAGCGGCCGCTTCTTCTCCGGTTGTAACCGAGGCGGTAACAGCCGACTCATCCATGCAATAGCCGCCGTCCCTCCAGTCCACAATTGCGGAGCCGCCTTCGCTCAAACGTCCAAAAAGCACTTCGTCAACAAAGAAACTTTTAATCTTATCTTCGATAATGCGACCTGCGTTCCGTGCGCCGAATTCGCGGCTGTAGCCTTCTTCGGCAAGTTTTTCAACGCAGATTTCTGTAACGGTAAGGGTTACGTTCTTCTCGGCAAGCTGGGCGGCAAAAGAGTCAAGTTCCTTGCGGACAATGGAAACCATTATCTCGCGCGAAAGATGGCCGAACCTTACCACCGCGTCAAGGCGGTTACGGAATTCAGGGGTAAAGAGTTTTTCTACGGCGTTGTTTACCGCGCTGTCATCCATTACGCGCTCGCCAAAACCGATAAGGCCCTTGCCGATTTCCCTTGCGCCTGCGTTACTCGTCATAATAAAGACAACATTGCGGAAGTCAGCCTTGCGCCCCTGATTGTCGGTCAGAGTGGCATAATCCATTATTTGCAGGAATATATTGAAAATATCTGGATGGGCTTTTTCAATTTCATCTAACAAAACTACCGCATGGGGCTGTTTGCGCACCGCGTCTGTAAGCTGTCCGCCTTCATCATAACCCACATAGCCCGGAGACGAACCTACAAGGCGCGATACCGTGTATTTTTCCTGATACTCGCTCATATCAAATCGGAGCATGGCGATGCCAAGAATATCCGCAAGCTGCCGCGCCAATTCGGTTTTTCCCACGCCTGTAGGACCAGCGAAAAGGAAATTCGCCACCGGTTTGTTCTCCGCCCTGAAACCGGCTCTTGACCTCTTCACCGCTTTTACCACTGAGGCGACCGCTTCATCCTGACCGAAAATTCTCTGTTTAAGCCTGTTCTCCAAATCACGCAGCTTGTCTTTTTCACTTTCACCGACAGACCTCTGCGGTATGCGGGCAATTTTTGAAACAACGGTTTCAATAAGCGGGAGGCTTATTTCCACAGTTTCTACTGTACCATTCTGCACGGTGGAAGATTGATTGCCGTCCGCGGCTTCCTGCACTGTACTCCTGTATGCTTCAATGCGGGCATAGGCGCCGGCTTCGTCGATCACATCGATGGCTTTGTCCGGCAGCCGCCTTTCGGTAACGAACTGGGCGGAAAGCCGCACCGCGGTTTCCACAGCTTCGTCACTGTAATGAACGCCATGATATTCTTCATACTTTGATTTAAGCCCCATGAGTATGGCAATTGCGTCTTTTTCGGACGGCTCATTTATGTCTATCTTCTGAAACCGCCGCGAAAGGGCGCGGTCTTTTTCAAAAAACTTTCCGTATTCTTCGTGTGTTGTGGAACCGATACACCGAAGCTTGCCTGATGTAAGAGCGGGTTTCAACATATTTGATGCGTCCAGCGCGCCGCCGGAAACCGCTCCGGCTCCGACAAGGGTGTGAATCTCATCAATAAAGAGAATTACTTTTTCTTTTTTTAACAGTTCTTCTACTACACGCTTGATCCTCTCTTCAAAATCACCGCGGTATCTTGTCCCCGCCAAAAGCGCGCCCATGTCAAGCGAAAAAATACTAAAACCGGTGAGTGTCGGAGGCACGTTACCCGCAACAATGCGCTGGGCAAGCCCTTCAGTTACGGCGGTTTTTCCCACGCCGGAATCTCCGACATGGATCGGGTTATTTTTCAGCCTGCGGCAAAGCACCTGCACCGTACGGTCAAGCTCTTCCGTCCTGCCGATCACAGGCTCCAGCCTGTTTTCCCGCGCCAGAGCAGTAAGTTCTGTAGTGTAACGTTCCAGGGCACTTCTTTTGTTTGCCTTCGCCCTCTGTGCATCGTCTTCATCGGGAACGCCTGCGTATTTACCGCCGTGACGCTGATTATCTTTTTCTTTCGTGAAATAGTCGTTACCGTAACTGTGAGACAGTACCTGCAAAAGTTCCAGCCGCTTGACACCGGCCTTGCGCAGATAATAGGAGCTATAACAGCGTTCTTCATCGAAAAGAGAGACAAGAATATCCGCTACATCAATTATTCCCTTTTGTGAAGAACGGTTCAGCATAACAGCCCGTTCAATTATGCTGTTAAAACCGACAGTTTGGGTCGGTTCCGCCGAAGCCGGAATGACAGGGAGTTTCTGTTCAAAATAATTTTCCATTCCGTGCTTTAGCTGTTCCAGATCAGCACCGCAGCAGGACAGCGCCGTCTGAACTTCGTCAAAAGCCAAAGCAGCATACAGTATATGTTCCGGCGTGAGGTACTCATGTTTTCGCACCTTTGCCTCATTGTACGCCGCGTTGATTATGGCCTGCACATGGCCGGAAATTTTCATTCTTACCTCAATAATAAGTATACATCAAACCGGTTCTATAATACAGCGAAGGGGAAACTCATTTACCCTTGCCGCTTCGTGTACCTGCTCGGTTTTGGTGGCGGCTATGTCCCATGTATAAACCCCCACTACCCCTTTTCCCTTCCGGTGTACATCCATCATAATCCGGTACGCCGTTTCTTCGTTTTTATGGAAAATCGCCATTAGGACTTCAACCACAAATCCCATGGTTGTAAAGTGGTCATTCAGAATGATTACCTTGTATTGCTCCGGCTCTTTTTGCTTTTCCTTGCCTTTTGAAGCCGGTTTTTCCTTTATGTGCGGTTCCATACTATATTTTAACGGATAAAACCTGAGATTGTAAATATCAACAAGCAGGGTTAAAATGAGGGATGAGATTATACGTTTGTTTTTTATTACCATTGATTTTCATATCCGCAATAACATGCAAAGGAACTGCTATGAAATCCGATAATTCGCCGCCGCTTCTTGTCAATGTTTCCGTTGACACAACAGGAGAAGGCAGACCCATTTCGCCGTACATATACGGAATTAACAGCGTGCCGCCAAAATCCGATGTTACAACAACCGCCTGCCGTTTGGGAGGCAACCGCACTACCGGTTATAACTGGGAGAACAACCTTTCCAACGCGGGAGAGGACTGGCATCATTTCAACGATGAATACCTGTTCCCAAAAGGCAAGGACGGCTCCGTACCGGCGATCACGGTAACGGACTTTGCCGAAAACTCAAAAAAAATCGGCGCGTATACGCTGATCACGCTTCCAATGGCGGGGTATGTTGCAAACGATAATCTCCGTACAGTAAATAAGGCAGAAACCGCGCCGTCAAAGCGGTTCGCAAAAATCATTGACCGTAAAAACGCCCCCTTGTCGCTCAAGCCCGATCTTAATGACGGCGTAGTGTATTCGGATGAGTTTATCAATTACCTTATCAACAAACTTGGCATGGCGCGTAATGGAGGCATAAACGGCTATTCACTTGACAACGAACCTTCTATCTGGCCGGGTACGCACCCGCGCATTCACCCCGAAAAGACTACCATTTCTGAAATACTGGAAAAATCAATTTCGCTTGCATCGGTTGTCAAGGATTTGGATCCGGGCGCTGAAGTATTCGGTCCAGCGCTGTACGGCGTCAACGCATACGTGTCTTTCCAGGACGCTCCCGACTGGAAGGGAGGTTATGCGAAAGATTATAAATGGTTCATAGACGCGTATCTTGACGGGATGCGCAAAGCCGGAGAAAAGAAGGGACTGCGGCTGCTGGACGTACTTGATGTGCATTATTACACAGAAGCGCGCTGCCCTCTTGATCACCGTGTCAGTGATGACCGCAATGACAACGAAAAATGTTTTCACACACGCTTTCAGTCTACAAGGACTCTGTGGGACGCAGCATACCTCGAAAACAGCTGGGTCAGGCAGGCGCTGAGAAGTTTTCTGCCCATACTTCCGGTCCTCAACGCCTCTATCGATAAGTATTACCCCGGCACCAAACTGTCCATAAGCGAGTACAACTTCGGCTACGAGAATCATGTTTCGGGAGGGATAGCACAAGCAGACGCTCTCGGCATTTTCGCCTCACAGGGAGTGTACTTCGCCACACTCTGGCCGCTTTCAGACAAACTCATCTACACCTATGCAGGTCTCAACCTGTACACCAACTACGACGGTAACGGCGGAACATTCGGCAATACGCTTGTTTCTTCTTCTACTGATAACATTGAATATTCATCAGTTTACGCTTCAAAAAGCGATGACGGCGCTCTTCACATCATACTGCTGAACAAAAGCCAGCATGACACCATAAGGTTTTCGGTTGACATCCGCTCATCTGTAACGTACAAGAATTATGCCTGTTATGGTTTTGATTCAAAAAGCCATGCAATCAAAGCCGTCAGTTCCGGCGCTATCGGGGAAGAGCTGCACTGCGATTTACCGCCCATGTCGGCGTATCATCTGGTGTTGAGGGAGTAGTAGAAAAAGGTGTCAGGCACTTTTGTGTTCACTCCGTTTTTTGCTGGACACCAATGTCTTAATTGATACTCTTAACCATAAGCTGAATGAAGGATTAAACAAGTACCGAAAAAGCGGCTGATACTTTTCGTTACTGTGCATTCTCGTACAGAAATTCAGGAGCAATATCTATAGTCCCCTCATTCCAGACAACTGTGCCATAGTCAACATAAACAGTATTAAAAACGGAAACATCATTTAATGGTTTGAACACAGGCTCACTGAGCAGTGTAGTTATGTCTATTTTTTTTTCTTCTCCGGTTGAAAAACGCACCAGCAATTTATACTCAGGTAATGGCCGCACTGATTTAACAGTCAACATCGGCACCCGATTGTCAGCATACACAATGCCATTTAATTCATACATACCATCCTCCTATTGTAACGGAGCAAGCTTTTCAAATGGCTGGCCTTGCACCGCATTATTCCATGTACGTTACATGAACATGCGGTTTGTTGTGTTGCTTAATATCCTTAAACAACATTGTAATGACAATACCATGAAATCTGCTTAATTCCGGCATAAATCTCCCCTGTGTCTGACATTATACCATATCCGCACATTTTCATCAAATACGTTTATTCTCACTTTTGTTCTATCCTCGCAAAAGTAACTATCGTGCGGCAAGTTTTGCGCGCATATCGCATCTTAATTCAAGGGCGCCTTCATATGACGGGTCAAGTTCCAATGCCATAACAGCGTCTACCAACGCTTCGCCGTAGTCGCCAATCTTTGTGTAACACCATCCACGGTATACAAAAAAAGGTGTCAGTCACCAGCGCGCTAACTCTGCTAACTGTTCAACGCTCCCCTGCCCCAATACTCACGCCCTTGACGTGCCACTCCACTCCTTCACTGCTCCTCCACAAATAGCGTACCATGTCGCATAACGACACCAGACGAAAATGGTGCCTGACACCATGCGTGACCTTCGAACCTTCGGTTCGTCACTGTTTTATTTATTCCTTGGAAACCGGTATCGTGCTCCAGCCCCATAAGACAGTGCTTTTTTTTCGTAAACTTCTTTGTATATATTTAATCCTACTTCTCCCAATGCAGTGAAAACATCTCTTACATCAAAAAGAATTGATAATTGGTTATGACGGACATCATCATAGGAATAACATAAATACCATCGTCTTTTGAAAGACAAACCTATATCAATAAATAAATTGCTGGAATAATGCGACACAAAATACGGCGAAACAGAATAAAAATTTCTATAGCCAAAATTTACAAATAAAGCGCCTTCTGAATCCCATATACCATAAACAAACGGTAATGCTAGAGAAAGGCCAAAATCTTCGTTCTTTGCCAATGAGTCATAGCTATTTCTGGTATAATATAAATTAGGATTGATATAAAATTCTCCAATTTCAATCCTGTTAAAAAACAGATTTAAGCCAAAGTTCAACAGCCCCGAAATATCTTCGAATGAGTTTTTTTCTTCTCCTGCATATACATCAACATTATTACCAATGCCGATATACCCAAAAACCTTATTCAAAACATTTCCGATATATTTCCAGTCTGATGTTTTAATATCAGGCACAAGAGCAATCCTAAAAGAATGATTTGTTCCTTCATTTTCAAAATGAAAATCCTTCATATCATACCATTTTACAGTTCCAATAGGTCTATACTCTCCTTTTATTTCGGTTTTATAAGTTTCCAAATAGTATCCGGCAAATACTCCAAGGTAAAAATCAGTATAATTTAGAACTATTCCGCTTGCAAAAAAATAACTTTCTACACTATGCGTAAGACCGTCCGCAAAGATAGTAGTGTAAATGGGATTATCCTCAAAATACAGCGTTTCATCATCATACATACCTCCAAAACTAAAATTTGAAAAACATGCAAATAACGGCAGGTATAGATTATCGGTTATTTTAAATTGCATCCCTATTAACCCATTATGAATTGAATTCGAAGCTGTTCTATCATAATCCAGAGATCTTTCATTGAGTTCCTTTGTATCTATTAATGAGATGCCTCTGTATCGGTAACTGATAATAAACGGGCTTATCCCCAATTCTTCATCATCATCTTTCCAGCTTGCACTTTTTTGAAATTGCACTAATGAAGTCATTTCATCCTGAAAATAACCCATCACATCCGAGTTTATTGCAGGGCCTTTGACCATCTGCTGCGCTGACAAGCCGGAAAAAACTGTAAACAAAAGCGCCAATAATATAAACTTTTTCATCATCGCCTCCAATCAAATTTTGTTTATCGCTGCCTTATCCATGTACCGTTCAAATTCATGACATTCCAGCCTTCGCCTTCTATAAGATTATTTGAAAAAAACAATGTATCCCCATTCAAGGCATAATCAACAATTGTTCTAAAAGCAGGTCTTTCAGGATACCATTCATCGTTTCCGCTATAATTATGAGTCCATGTTATGGCAAGCTGGGTGTCGGTATATGTAAATTTTCCCTTATAATTTGACATAGAAAAATTTGACCACTCTTCATCAATTGTCGTAAATTCTTTTCCTTTGAATGTGTATTTAATTTTGTTATTGTATTTAATATCATTCATATTCTGACGATGCCAAGTTCCCTCAAACGGAGTTGGGGCATCATCAGCTTCATTATCACAGCCTGCAAACATTAAAATTAATGCCAGCATACTAACCAGTATTATTTTCATAAATAACCTCTGTTTACGCCGCATGAGCGGCGAATTAAATCGAACGGCTCCGCTAACGGCGGAGACGAAAACTCTTTTCTTGTGTGCGTGAGCGCGCTATTCTATCAAAGCCGCCAACAGCGGCTGTAGTCCGATTTGTTGCCCCAGCCTAGCGATGACCGCCACTAACTACTGTGCTTCACTTTTCCTCCTAATAATATTTTGCTCTAGTAAAACTCGCCAAGGCGCTAAGCTCACAAAGAACGCCAAGCTGTTGATCGTAATTCTTTCATCTTCCCTTGGCGTCCTTCGCGTACTTTGTGTCCTTGGCGTGAAATCTTCTTCAGAAAATTCCCTCTTCCTATTTGATCACCAGCGTGATCCTGTCCTGATCACGGCTGCCCGGTAAGCTGGGCAGCTTGCGTGATCTAAGGCTGATCACGGCTGACCCGGCAAGCCGGGCAGCTTGTGTGACCAGCCTTAAATGCTAATCCCCTACCCCTTTTGAGCAGTCAGGGTAAAATCAGACCGCATATCTCTCATCTTTTTCAATATGCCGCTGCCATGTTTCGCCGAACTCTGCGTATTAACCACAAGCTGGTACGCAGTCCCCTCTACCAGTTCCGGCGGCACAAGGATTTTAAGCGTCCTCGGCTCGTTTACCGCTATAACCGATACCTCAGTCGGCACCCCAGTCTTGGGCTTAAAGAACACCGCCGCCTTGTTCGGATTATCCGGCGCTGTTTCCAGCTTCAGCCCGAACCCGTGTATCGTAAGGATGTTCCCGATTGTGGCAACCTCGTCCACAAGCCCGGTGGCTTCGTCAGTAGCCTCGGCGATTAAGCCTTCGCTTGAGTCAAAGCCGTCAAAAACCGCGTTGATGTGCTCCTTAATGTACTTGCGGAAACGGTTGCTGATCTGAAGCCGAGCCATGGGGAATGTCCCGTCAGGCAGATGGGTTTCAGAACCGTCGTACTCACCGGGGATGCGGATACGCAGGTTAAACAAAGGTGTTTTCAGCTTGTACCCGTCCGCCGTAAGGTAGTACATAAGTTCCATGCCCGCATTCATCCCCTCCTCGATGACTTTCGGGCTTGTTTGGATGTTATAGACATCAGCCTTTGATGCTATACCGTGGATGTCCAGTTCCGGCTGGAGGACTGCCTTAAGGTTGTAAGGTTTTTTTGCCTCCGGCAGGAATGCGTTGATGAATTTGACGATCACGTTGTGCATGATGTCTTTCACTTTGAAGTCAAGAGCCATAATTAATACTCCTCTGAAAATTCTGCGCGCGCGAGAAACATATAATTGAACGCCTCTGCAACGCAGAGACGAGGCCTCCTTTTTTCACTGAGCAGTTATCAGAGAGCAGTGTCTTCCACTGTTCACTCCTCACTGTTCTCTGCTCACTATGTAGTAAAGAGAGACAAATAATAAAAACCAGTAATTGAAAGTTATAGAAAGAGGCTGGATTTACATTAG